>DATIKY010000001.1:0-8385 GCA_035476995.1 Sedimentisphaerales bacterium
TGCGTCCCCGCAGAGCCCTATCCTCCGACCGGCTCGCTCAGGGTAGTCGAAGCAGGACTGAATGCAAGAGGTTTTCAAAAGATAACAGTTGAAGTCGGGAATCCTAACAATTAGACTGGCACTAAGGAAGGGGTACAGTCAGGAGAGGGGAGATATTCTTCCTTCGAGGAGGCAATTCGTGCAGACGGCTCTCCGTGTGACCTTGTGTCTGTGAACGCCGGTTCGCGAGTCAAATTCGTAGTCTGATTGATCGATTCGGTTCTCGGGAGCAGCAGACGCATCTTGGAATGCATGAGATTGGCTTGCCTTCGATGATGCGATCGATTTTGCGTCTGTCGAATCTTCCGCCGGGACAGGTAGAGTCCGGACGAGAGCGTCCGCATCGAACTCACGAGGCTCGATGCCCGTCGATTCCGCAAGGAGGCAGACGAGTTGGCGGATGTGTTTCGGGTCATGCAGGGAGTAAGCCTGCAGGGCGGCAAGTGGCTGCGGGAGCTTTCCGGGCTCCATGTTGCCGTGACACAACGGAATTACGCGTTTGTCAGCCATCCACGCTCCGCCAGCCTCAAAACTGACCCAAGGGCGGCGCACCGACTCCTCACTGCAGAGGACCAGAACCGTGTGTGAGTTCTTCAGTTCGGTCAGTATCTTGTCCAACCACTTGTCTCCTCCAACGAGATGCTCGCCGTCGGACGAGACGAAGAACTGGATTGCCCCCTTGAGCAACTCTCCGATCTCCTTCTTGATCCAGATGGCGATTTCTGATTCGTTCGCCACATGGCTTATGAAGACTCTTATCATCGTATTGTTGCTCCCCATCCCTCACGCCTCTGGTGATCACCCGCTAACTGGCTTGGCGTTTCCTTGCACGTCCGGTCGAGGGACGTGTTTGTCGTGTGGCCTTCTCAGCGATCTGGATCAGCGATAGCAGGGCCTTATTCACCGCTTCTTGATTTGGGAAGGCCCGCGCGACTTCCGGTTCGAGCACGACAATGTTCGATGATTCCCGGAGACGCTCAGCATATTTGCCCCGTACGAGCCCCTTGGGGAAATCCGATCTCTTGTACTCGGCGCGGAGTTCATCCTTGTTTGTTCTCTCAGCCTTCTTCATATAGCTTTCGCTCTCCTTTGCTCGCCAGGCGAGCGCTGATGATTCGAATCGTCTCATTCTTTTCGGTGTGAGCCACCACCAATAGGCGACCCCGGGCCGAGACTCCAAAGGTGATATATCGGTCTTCGGTCACGGAATGATCCGGATCGGGACCCGTCGTTGCCATGGGGTCGCTCACGGTGGTTGCCGCTTCCTCGAACGAGACCTTGTGTTTCCGCAAGTTCGACCGAGCCTTTTGGGTATCCCATTCGATTCGCATTTTCTTATTATACTCTGATTTTCACATCAGTACACTACCGCGGCCTGTAGGCGATCCGGTCATCCACGTGCATATTGCACCGCGTCGAACAGTCGAAAGAATCCGGGCACGTGGCCCGGTTCGAAGTCCACCAGGACATCGACATCGCTGTCCGGCCGGAAATCGTCCCGCAGGGCGGAGCCGAAGATCGCCAGCCGGGTGATAGGGTGCCGGCGGCAGAAATCGGCGATTCTGTCTTTGTCTATCGCAAGGATGATCGGCGACAAACACCGACTGAGGTGATGCGGCTGTTCCCCGGCAGGGTTCCGCTATGGAATGGAAGAGTGCGTTTGCCGCGTTTGGGATACCAACGGGCCGCTCGAAATGGGTGGGGGCCGGACCGTGGAGTTGTCTGGGTCAGGATCATGAGGATGAGCAGTAACCGCCAAGCAAAGCGAAGTTATCCTTGTAAATTGGGAATCTGATTCCTAAAATACAAGGATGATCGCGAGAAGACTTGAGAATGAGGTGCTCTTGTCGCTGGGCCAGTTCCCGGCGGTGGGGATTATCGGGTCTCGACAGGTGGGTAAGACCACGCTGGCTATGGTGATTGCCCAAAGGTTATCGGGCAGAGCGATCTACCTCGACTTGGAGCGGCCGTCGGATTTGGCCAAACTGGGCGACGCCGAGCTCTACCTTCGTTCCGTAGCCGATTCTCTGGTCATCATCGACGAGGTTCAGCGGCGGCCCGAGTTGTTTCCGGTAATTCGGTCTCTGATCGACGAGCAGCGGCGGCCCGGGCGATTTCTGATCCTTGGTTCCGCGTTGCCCGCGTTGCTCAGGCAATCTTCGGAGAGTCTGGCCGGGCGGATCGTGTACCATGAGCTCAAGCCCTTCGATTTGCAGGAGGTCGGCGTCTCGCCGGAGAATATCAACCGGCTCTGGAATCGAGGCGGCTATCCGGTGAGCTTTCTGGCCGGATCGGATGAGGTCTCGCTGAAGTGGCGGGAGGCTTTCATCCAGACGTACCTGGAGCGAGATCTTCCCAACCTCGGTTTGCGCATCCCGGCGGTCACCTTGCGGCGGTTCTAGCAGATGCTCTCGCATTGTCACGGGCAATTGTGGAATGCAAGCAAGATCGCGGGCAGCCTCGGCGTGGACAACAAGACCGCGCGAAGGTACTTGGACGCGTTGGAGGCCACCTTCATGGTCAGACAACTCCAACCTCTCCACGCCAATCTCAAGAAGCGGCTGGTCAAGTCTCCCAAGGTCTATCTGAGAGATTCGGGTTTGCTCCACGCTCTCCTGAGCATCGGGACGCACGAGCAACTCCTGGGGCATCCGGCGGCCGGGGCGTCCTGGGAGGGTTGGTGCATCGAGCAGATCCTCTCCGTCGTTGCATCGAACACCACCGCCGATTTCTATCGAACCAGTGCCGGGGCGGAGATCGACCTGGTTCTTCACCATGCCGGGGTCGGCCCTGTGGTTGCCATAGAGGTCAAACGTTCTCTCGACCCGCGTCCGGGCAGGGGTTTCTGGTCGGCCCTTGCCGATTTGCAGTCCGCACGCGCCTTTGTCGTGTACCCGGGCGAGGAGTCCTATCCGCTGGGCGAGCACGTGTGGGCTTTGCCGATGGGGCAGATGAGCAAAAAATCCTTTGCATGAGAGCCGTCAGGTGGGCTTAATAGGGGACTGTGGGAACGGAAGTTGCGTGCGTTCCTGTCTGGACCGACCGATGGTGGCCGGAAGGCTTTTGCTGATGCAGGGAGGATCGATATGGGAAAGGCTGCGAATCCTGTTGTCGCCGCTTTGTTGGGCTTGGTGTTCGTACTGGCCGGCTGCGCCGAGGTGGGGATCACCGGCAGGAAACAATTCAATTTCGTTCCCGACTCGATCATCAACTCGATGAGCATCCAGCAGTACGGCGAGTTCATCAACCAGAGCAAGCTGAGCGCCGATGCCGCCAAGACAGCGATGGTCAAACGCGTGGGCGAGAGGATTCGCGTCGCGGTCGATCAGTACTGCAAGGAGCACGCCGACAACGACCCGTTTGCGGGCTACGAGTGGGAGTTCAATCTGGTCGAGGACCCGAACGTCAACGCCTTCGCCATGCCCGGCGGCAAGGTCGTCATCTATACAGGCATTCTCCCCGTCACGCAGACGGAGGCGGGCCTGGCGACCGTGATGGGCCATGAGATCGCGCACGTGTTCGCCAAGCACGGCTCGGAGCGGATGAGCCAGCAACTGCTCGCGCAATTGGGCAGCGTGGCGTTGTCCACGGCGTTGAAGGACCAGCCCGAGGCGACCCAGAGCATCTTCTTGAGCGCATTTGCGGTCGGTTCTCAGGTCGCGGTTCTGTTGCCCTATAGCCGCAAACACGAGTATGAGGCCGATCGCCTGGGCACGATCTTCATGGCGATGGCGGGCTATGACCCGCACGAGGCGGTGGCTTTCTGGCAGCGGATGTCAGCGTTGAAGGGGGAGGGGGCTTCGACGCCCGCGTTCTTGAGCACGCACCCGGCCGGTGCGAGCCGGATCAAGGAACTCCAGGAGGTGCTGCCGGAGGCGATGGAATACTACAAACCGGCGTCGAAACCGTAGGGTGTGCCGTGCACACCTTCTCTCTATTCTTCATGTCGGGCCGCCGAGCGGCCGGCCAGAGCGCCGGTGGACCAGCACATTTGCAGGTTGTAGCCTCCGCACGGCCCGTCCACGTCGATCACTTCGCCTGCGAAGAACAGGCCTCGCACGACCTTCGATTCCATCGTCTTGGGATCGATCTGCGCCAGGCTGACGCCGCCGCGAGTGACGGTGGCTTTGGCGATGGATTCGATGGCGGTCACGGTCAGGGGCAGTCTCTTGATCGTGCGGACCAATTGCCTGCGGTTCTCGCTGGGGAGTTGGCCCGCCTGCGTGTCGTGGCTGCACGGCGCGAGCCGGCACAGGGTCTGTGAAAGCTGTCTTGGCACGAATTCCGAAAGGACATTCGCCACGGTCTTCCTGGCTTGGGCCTGGAAATGCTCCCGCAAGAACCGGTCCGTTTCCATCTCGTCGAGGGCTGGGAGGATATCGATCTCGACGGGGATGCCCTGGTGGTTCTCGAAAAGCGCGTCGGTCAGATAGCGACTGAGGTCCTGGGCCGCCGGGCCGCCGAGGCCTCGCTGGGTGAACAGCATGTTGCCTGCGACGACGACGACGTGCTTGCCCAGAGTTGTGCGGATCTTCACGCCCGCCAGGGCGACGCCTGCCAACTCGTTCACCCATTTCTCACGCGTGACCAGCGGAGCCAGGGCCGCCTTGGGGGCGGTCACCGTATGTCCCAGCTCTCTGGCGAAGCGGTAGCCATCGCCGGTCGAGCCGGTCTGCGGATAGGAAAGGCCGCCGGTCGCGAGGATCACTCGCGATGCCTGAATGCGGCGATCTTCTGCGTGGATCGTGAAGCCTTCGTCGCAGGCCAGGATTTGGGTTGCCTTCGTCTGGTACTCGATGCGCGCTGCGAGTCGGGTCGCCTCCGCAACGAGGAGGTCGCGAACTTCGACCGCCTGGTCGCTTGCGGGGAATACGCATCCGTCGGATTCGACCCTGTCGGGCAGACCTCGCGATCGGAAGAATTCTCGGACGTCGTCGGGGGGGAATTCGTGCAAGCTGTGTCGAAGGAATCGCTCCGGCCTGACGGCGCCTTTGGCGGCAGGAGAGCTTTCGAAGGCCTTGGCGATCTGGTCGGGGCTGCCGACGTGGGTGAAGTTGCAGCGTCCTCCGCCGGTGATCAGGAGCTTGCGTCCTGCGGTCGGATTGGCTTCCAGAATGGTCACCGAAGCGCAGCTTCCGGCTGCATGGACTGCCGCCATGAGTCCCGCCGGACCGGCCCCGAGGATGCACAGGTCCGTCATCCTCACTCCGTCGTGATGCCCTGGATCCGCGGGTCGTCTTTCTTGATCGGCAGGGAGATCCATTCTTCGGTGTCGACGCCCAGATACTGGATGCAGCCGACGAGCAGGTAGTTCACCGCCTCGCGGAACTCGGGACTCTCGGTCCCGACCATGGCCTCGCCGAGCCAGACCGTCTGGCGGTCGGACAGGCGGACCGACTTATCATTCTCGGGGTTGGGCGATGCGTCCTTCATGGAATAGAGCTTCATTCGAAGCCAGTGATTATAGACCGTTTCGACATAAGGGACATAGGTCGAGTAGCCCCAACCCATGCCGAACCCTCTGCCGTAACGCCCGCCGCCTCCGAAGAAGCCGCCGAAAGACCGGCTCATCGACGCGTAGTCCATGACCCGCTGGGAGTCGATTCCCATCTCGAAAGTGAGCGTGTACGCGGCCCCTTGCTGGGTTTCAACGGGATTGTAGCCGTCGCCTGAGAGCAGGTCTCGAATCTTCGACGCAATCTGCCTGCGGAGGATGGGGTTTTCTGAGTTCGGGTCCGCTGCGACGTAGATTCGCGCCGCTTGATCCAGAGGGCCGTCGAGTTCCGAGTACGTGTTCACGCGCACTCGATACGCAGGGGTACAACCCGCCAGGGGGGCGGCGGCCGCCACGAGGATCCATGCCAGTCTTGCCATATCGGTTCCTTTCCGAAATCGGGACCAAGCCCGCGCTTCCTATTGTCGTTCCTTCCGGACACGAAATCAAGCGGTTCGTCATCCGGAAGCCGCCGGGTTTTTTTCAGGCCTCGCCGAAATGTAATCGAGTCTTAATGAATCCCTAGCAATCGGTCCGTATCATGCCCAGAAGAAAACGAAGACGACGTTCTCAGTGGAATGGAGAACAGGCTGAGGTGGCATATGAATCAGACACGTGGATGGTCACAATCGTGTTGCGGAAACGAGTCCTGCGGGAGGCTCCGAACGGAGGTGGAGTTCAACGTGGTGGAAGTGCTTCGGATTGCCGAGGAGCTGGAGCACAAGGCAGCCACGTTCTATCTGCGCGCCGCGGATCGGTTTGACGATCTGGAGCGTCGGACCCTCTGTTACAATCTGGCCTCCTGGAGGGCCCGCCACCAGCAGGCCTGGGCCCGGATTCGGAAGGAGTATTCCGAGCGAACCGGGGAATTCGGCACCTTCGATCCCGACAACTATGTCCTTTCCAATCCTCAAGTTATGGCGAGTCTGACCTGCTTCGCCTCGCGCCCGGGCCCCCGTAGCTGGCCCGGCGGGCATGAGACCTATGAGCAGATCGTCCGCGACGCGATCAACCGGGCCAAAGGAGTCGTCGTTTTCTACAAGGGCCTCAAGGGATTCGCCCAGGATTTCGAGAGCCGCCGAATGATCGACAGCATGATCGACCGGGAGGAACACCACATTCGGCAACTTTCCAACTCCCTTTCGCAGACGTGATCTCGGGCTCGTCGGCTCGGTTCCCCGACCTGACGAGAGTAGCCGGTTCGCCATGGAAGGGATTGGCAGGCCGAACGACCGAACCCCCGATCGCTTTTTTTTCTGTGTCCCTGCCCGTCCGGCATGGTACAATGGCTCCGACACCGCAAGGAGAGCGTGTGCTTGCTTCGCAACGTGTCAGGGTTCCATTGTGTAGTGGTTGGAGGGTGATTGAGTGTCACGTCATCTGGGAAGTGAGGGGAGTACACGATGATATCGACTGCTCGCGGGGACCATCGCGGTCTGCGCTCGAGCAGGCTTGAAGAAGTGCGGCCCAACTGGCTCCAGGAAGTCCTGCAATCGATCCGCTGGATGCATCAGGAGCATGTGAAGGACCTTCGCGGACTCGGGTACTCGCCGAAGGAAGCCTTCTGGCTGGATTTCGCCTGTCTGCCGTTTCTCCCCTGGAATAAGACGACCGGTCCCGAGTTGCGATTGAGCATGATCCTCGGGCTCTACGCGGACATCCATCGCTCGACCGTCGGCTCCCAGGATTCCGTAAACCCCCAGGCTTTCCTGGTCCTGCTCAAGCAAAGGTACCGCACGATTCGTCGTCAGGTCGCCGAATCCGCCAGGTCTGCTGCCGACGCTGGAGACTCCCAGGCTCAGGCCGATTCGAAACCGTCCGAAGGCGGTTCGAAAGTGGCGATGGCCGGCGTCATCGTCCTGCGGACCGCCAGCGAGTGGGGACAGCATCGCTCCGCGTTTCCCTGCCGACTGGTGGAAGACATCTGAGACCCGCCATCCACGGTCTTGCCTCTCCCGATTCTCCTTCCTTCTACAGCGAAACGGAGATCGCGACGACGTCCCTGTCGAAATCCCGTCCGACCGCCAGGAGGGCGCCGGTTCTGTCGGCTGCGGCGCTGTGACCGGCATAGGTTCGGCCTGCCCACGGACCGTGCGTGATCTGGCCGACCAGGTTCGTCCCGATGACCGGCGCGCCGATTGTCTTGGCGGCGTTGGCGACGACCCGTTCGAGTTCCTTGCCATGCTCGGGCCACGCTTCTTCCGGCGCTGCGTATCCATACGGCACAAGCACAAGGTCGGGTTTCTGCTTCGCCATCTCATCGAGGATTCGGGGCTCGTGCGTGTCGGCGCAGATCAAGACGCCGATCCGGCCGAACTGTGTTTGCACGACGCCAACGTCCTTGCCCGCCGAGTACGGCGGTGTCATCAACTCGCTGAGCAGAATGATCTTGCGATGCTTCAGAAGGACTCGTCCGTTGTCGTCGATGAGCAGGGCCGAGTCGTAGAGGCCGCCGCCGGCTTTCTCATCGAGCCCAACACAGAGGAAGACTTCGTGCCGTTTGGTGATCTCGCACAGACGCTGTGAATCCTCTCCCGGGATTGGCTGGGCCCGGCGATACGCCTCCGGATTGACCCATCCCAGGACAACCGACTCCGGCAGGCAGACAATCTCCGCTCCTGCCTCAGCGGCATCGGCCACCGCCTTCTCGATTCTCGCAAGGTTGCCCCGGCGGTCCCCATCCATGCAAACGATCTGGCACATCGCGATCTTGACTCTACCCTAACGTTGCATAAACATGGACGGGTCAGACGTTGGCTGGGATTTGATTGAGGATCTGTAACAGGCGCGTTTTGATCCAAGTGTTGGCACTGATCGTGAGTGTCAGAAGGCCTTGCGGCCGACTGAGGCGG
>DATIKY010000002.1:0-4856 GCA_035476995.1 Sedimentisphaerales bacterium
CAGAGACATGGGCGACGTTGCCTTTGTGGTTCGTCGCCTTCCCCCATGCCATGTTTCTGGCGCAAAGCGACAAATCCCAGGGGGTTGGGGACGGCGTCCCCAAAGGCCATGGAAGTACGCGAAAACCGGATGAGCCAGAAATCGTTTGACTTGGGCCGAGGTCTCGGGTACATTGTGTCTACACCCTTGAGGAAACCGCACAAGAGAGGAAAGATGTCGCAAATCCCTGACAATTCAAAGGACATCGAGCCCTGGCTCAGGCTGATTCGAGCCGACGAGGTCGGGCCGGTGACGTTCGGCCGACTGCTGGCGAGGTTCGGCTCCGTCGACCGCGTGCTGGGAGCCTCCGTCCACGAAATGACCAAGGTCGAAGGCGTCGGCTTCAAGACCGCCGAGCGGATCGCCGCAAGCCGCGATAAATTCGACGCCCGCGCGGAGATCGAGCTGGCGGACAAGCTTGGCGTTTGGCTCATGCACCTGGAGGACCCCCGCTATCCCGCCCTGCTCAAGCAGATCTACGACCCGCCGCCGGTGTTGTACGTCAAGGGCACGCTCGCCCGCGAGGACACGCTGGGCGTGGCGATCGTCGGCTCCCGGCGGTGCAGCCTCTACGGCCAGGAGCAGGCGTCGCGATTCGCACATCTGCTTGCTGCCGCAGGGTTTACAATCGTCTCAGGCATGGCCCGGGGGATCGACACCGCCGCCCACAGCGGAGCCCTGGCCGCCCAGGGCCGCACCATCGCGGTGCAGGGTTGCGGCCTGTCCCGCGTCTTTCCGCCGGAGAACGCCAAGCTCTTTGAGCTCATAAGTGCGTCAGGAGCCTGCATTTGCGAGCTTCCCTTGCGGGCCGAGCCCCTCGCGGAACACTTCCCGCCCCGCAATCGGATCATCGCAGGCATGTCCCTGGGGACGATCGTCATCGAGGCGAGTCTTCGCTCGGGGGCCCTGATCACCGCCAAGACCGCCCTGGAGAGCAATCGCGAGGTCATGGCGATTCCGGGCAAGATCGATTCGCCCCTGAGCCAGGGGGCGCACAGCCTGATCAAGCAGGGCGCCAGACTGGTCGAATCCGTCGAGGACGTCATGGAGGCCCTGGGCTACGTGGGCGACCAACTGAAAGACCACACAACCGCCGTGGCGAAGGAGGCCACCGAGAAGGTCGAAGCCCCACTGTTCGAGACGGCCAAATTCAACCTCAAAGGCCACGAAAAGACGATCTACGAAGCTCTGGGCAAAGAGCCCGTTCACATCGACCAGCTCATCGCGGACACCGACCTCCCGGCCGGTGCGGTCAACGCCGCGGTCATGTCGCTCCGGCTCAAGGGCCTCATCAAGCAGTTCCCCGGCAACCTGTTCGCAAAGCGATGACCTAGCCGGCGCGACGACTTGACAACCGCTTTCGGTCGGGCTACGATTGGATTGTGTTGACGAGACGCTCTTGCAGGAAAGAGCAGCAGGTGCAGGCGTATCCATAGTGTGGTCTTCTGTGGAGGGACAGAATCATGCAAACGAGACATGCTGGTCTTCATTGGTTGACTGTCGTAATGACGGCCGCAACGATGGGAGCGTGCGTCTGGGGAACTGGCTTCGGTGCGACTCCGCTAGGGCAATCCGGCGCCGACCGCGAGAGCCATAGCCGAGGCCCGTTCGCAGGGACAGCCATATCCGCTTCGTCCGACCCCACGTCCAACGGAGGCCTTCTCGGCGAGTACTTCGACAGCTACTCTTGTCGCGGCGTACCAGCTCTCACGCGAGTCGATCCCCGGATCGACTTCAATTGGGCGAAGCATCAGCCCGATCCGCCGATAGACAGCTACTACTTCTCCGTTCGCTGGAGCGGATGGCTCATTCCGCTGTACACGGAGAACTACACGTTGAGCGTCGTGGGCGTCTATAGCCCGCGCGTGTCCATTGCAGACAAGCAGATCGAATGGGTTGTCGACGGACTGGAGCTTCGGGGGAAGGTGGAACTGACCGCCGGGCAGGAGTGTCCCATCGAGATCGTCTACCAGGGTGCGCCTCGGGGCGGCAGCATTCAACTATTCTGGGAGAGTCCCAGCCAGGCGAGGGAAATCATCCCCGCCGGGGCGCTTCGACCTCCGCTGAAGACGAGCCATCCCGTTCCCGCGGATGGCAAGAAGGATGTGCCGCGTGACGTAACGCTCCAGTGGACGATGGGCGCAAGAGCGACGCACCACGACATCTACACAGGTCTCGATCCGAACGACGTCGCCAGCGCCACAACCGCTTCCACAGGCATCTACCGCGGCCGACAGACTCGCGACGCGATCACCTTCGCTCCCGCCCCATTGGACTGCAACACCGTCCACTACTGGCGGATCGACGAAGTCAACGAAGCCCATCCGGACAGTCCCTGGAAGGGCGACGTCTGGCAATTCACGACCGCCGATTTTCTCGTGATCGATGACTTCGAGAGCTACACGGACGAAGAAGGCGAGCGGCTCTACGAGTTCTGGATCGACGGCCTGTACGAAGAAAATGGCACCGGTTCGCTTGTGGGCTACAGTGAGACGGACCAGTTGTCTGTCGTTCATAGTGGCAGGGAATCGATGCCCTTCGAATACAGCAACGGGAAGGTGCCGTACTACTCCGAAGCCTATCGCACGTGGGACACGCCTCAAGACTGGACTGTCCACGGATTGACCTATCTGAGTCTGTGGGCCATAGGCCAACCGGTTCCCCTGGCCGTAAGGCCCGATGGCAAGGTCGCTCTTGGCGTTCCGGTCAGCCGTAGCGTGTGGGGCGGCCACAATGCCCTGCGTTTTGGCTACAAACAGGCCACCGGCGACTGCGAGATCGTCGCGAAGGTGGAGGACTTCAAGGATAGCCCAGGCGTTATGAGGGCCGGCGTCATGATCCGAAAGGCGCCGGACTCGTATTTGCAGCCGGAATACGTCGCCCTGGGTTTCACGGCAGACGACCGCATCTCATTCGAGCGTCGCCTTGAAATCAAGGGAAACGCGGTGCAGGACGAGCAGGACGCCCGTCCGTCGGCGCGTTGGGTCAAACTCAGTCGAAATGGAGACGCCTTTTCGGCCTACCACTCCGCCGATGGCATAATATGGGAGCAGTTCCTCGATGCGAAAGGTGAGCCGGTTGTCGTATATCTTGCGATGGAGCAGAGGGTCTACGTCGGCTTGTACATGATCGCCAACACAGGGCGAGGGAACTCGACGACGGAGTTCTCCGGCATCGCCTTCACCGGCGACGTCTCGGCGGAATGGCAAGTGATAAACCCCGACTGGGGCAACGTCCCCGACCGTTTCTACGTGGCCCTGGAGGACACGGCCGGCAGGATCGCGACAGTCGCCCATCCCGACCCTGTGATCCTCAACGCCATCGACTGGACGCAATGGCGCATTCCTCTGGCCGACTTCGCCACTTCCGGCGTGGACGTCGCCGCCATCCGCAAGATGTACATCGGCGTCGGTGACCGTGACAATCCGCGGCCCAGCGGCGTGGGCGTGATCCATATCGACGACATTCGCGTCGTCAGACCATGACGCGGAGTGTTATGATTGTCGATTTGTGACTGCCGATTTCGGAAACGCCAATTCGATGCCCGCGTCCCCGAAGACGCGGGCCTCGCTGTCTTTCCACGTCCCGCCGCACGGCTACTGCGTCGCACGCGAAGCCCGGTCGCATCTCCCCATTTCCACGCTGCCGGCGCGAAGCACGAAATGCCGCTGGGCGGGAGAGAGAATCAAGAAGAAAGCTCTTGAGCCACAGAGGGCCCAGAGCCCACAGAGAAATCAGAGAGCCCTGAATCGCCTGAAGCGTAAACAAAGCCCAGACCCCGGGTCGGCCCCTTGAAGAGACCGGTCCTGCGCCAGAAGAGCTGGGCGGTAGGACGCCGGGAAGAGGGTTCACCACGGAGACACAGAGATCACTGAGAAGAGAAGGCCATGCGACGGAGTCGAGCGTGTATTGTCTCGCTCTGATCGGCGTTTATCAGCGTTCCTCTGCGGTTGCCTGAAGCAGTGACCCGTGGCTCGTGGCTCGAAGATATGCCCCTTCGACAGGCTCAGGGCAGGCTCTTACGGGCACACCACAAACAGGCTTCTCTGTACTACAAAGGCTTCGCATCTTGTTTTCTTGGCAAGGTTTTTCGCCGCCAGGGAAGAACAGGAGCAGGTAGCCGAAAGAAACGAAAAAGGGCGAAAAAGGAGAAAGACACGACGGATCGATCTGCGGCTTTCGGGTCTCTTCTGCCTTTTTCGGCTTCTTTCGTTTTTTCGGCTATGAGGGATTGGGTTGCGGCCGAAGGCCGCGATGAGCCTCTGTGGTGAGAATCGCCTTTGTCCGGTGACTGGCCGTCCCGCCCGACTGCCATTGTGGCAGTCCCAGGGGGGTGTCACGCCGGAATTCCACGCCGTCTGCGAATCACCGCCTGTAAACCCTTGTGCCGCAAGGACCTGCCGTCGCTCTCTGCCGGGATGCAAAAGAGCCTCGCGGTGGCACAGGGTTTGCTGTGTTTTGAACTAGCCTATCCGTATGATAGGTAAGTAATGCGAGATGTATCGTTCAACAACAACTCACAAGTATGGAGGGCTGCTCATGGCGAGTGTTGCTCAGATCCAGGCGAATCGCTCGAACGCGCAGAAGTCCACCGGGCCGCGGACGGCCCAAGGCAAGGCGGTGGCTTCGCAAAATGCCGTCAAACATGGGCTCTTGGCCGAACAGGTGGTCATTCGTGGAGAAGACGCGGCCCAGTTCGATCTCTACCGCGAGGGGATGCTCGCGGATCTGGCGCCGGTGGGCGAGATCGAAACGATGCTGGCCGAGCGGGCGGTGAGTCTGGCCTGGCGATTGCGGCGGGCCGAGCGGCTGCACAG
>DATIKY010000003.1:0-13911 GCA_035476995.1 Sedimentisphaerales bacterium
GCCAAGGAAGGCCAAAACCATGATACCGATCTGACGGCGCAGAGCAAGATCTTCATCCACGATGAAATGGCACCACAGCCTCTGGCACCGCCGCCCAAGCTCCGCGCCAACCACGATCAAGGCAGTGCCATTCGGGACAGAAGCTGGTCGTTGCCGCCTGTGCCCGCGAGTTGATTCCCTATCTGGCGGATGCCGTTCCCGGCTGGTTTCAGGCGGTCCTGACGCTGTACGACGCCCAGGGTAGAGAAGTCGCGTACGTGGACGATTACCGATTCAGCCCGGACCCGGTTCTGTTCTATGAGATCCCCGCCGAGGGCGAGTACGTGGTCGAGATTCGGGACTCCATCTATCGCGGCCGGGAGGATTTCGTCTACCGCGTCACGATAGGGGAGTTGCCGTTCGTGACGAGCGTCTTCCCGCTCGGGGGTCCGGCGGGACAGCGGACGCGAGTGGACCTCGCGGGCTGGAATCTGCCCGCCGACAGGATCGCACACAAGAGTGGGCAGTCCGATGGGAGAAGCGAGATTGTCGATCTGGCGGATCGTCCGCCATCGTTTCTCAATCGACCGTCGTTTGCGATCGATACGCTGCCCGAGTGCCTGGAGAAGGAGTCGAACGATTCGCCGGGCGAGGCGCAGCCGATCGCGCTTCCGCTGATTGTAAACGGCCGCATCGACAAGAGCGGCGACAACGACGTGTTCTGTTTTGAGGGTCGGGCCGGCAGCGAAATCGTCGCGGAGGTCACCGCACGGCGGCTCGGTTCACCGCTGGATTCCGTATTGAAGCTGACGAACGCCATCGGTCGGCCACTGGCGATCAATGACGATCTGGAGGACAAGGGCCAGGGACTGGCGACACACCATGCGGATTCCCTTCTGCACGTCACTTTGCCTGCGGACGGAGTGTACTACCTCCATCTGGGCGACGCGCAAAACAAGGGAGGCGCCGAGTATGGCTATCGCCTGCGTGTGAGCCCGCCGCGACCGGGCTTCGAGCTGCGCATCGTGCCGTCCAGCGTCAATCTCCGCGGCGGAACCACCGTCCCGCTGACCGTGTACGCCCTTCGCAAGGACGGTTTTCAGGGTGATATCTCGCTGGTCCTGAAAGACGCTCCGAGCGGGTTTTCGCTCCGCGGTTGGGTCCCTGCGGGCCCGGACAAAGTACAGGTGACGCTGACCGCGCCGGCGACCCCGACTTCGGAGCCGATCGCCATGTTTCTGGAGGGCCGCGCCACAATCGAGGGTCGGGAGGTCGTCCGACCGGTCGTGCCCGCCGAGGACATGATGCAGGCCTTCTTCTATCGGCACCTCGTCCCCGCGAAGGAACTCAGGGTGGCTGTGGCTGTGTCGGGCCAGCGGATGGCCAGGGGCGCGGTGACCATCCTGGACGACGTCCCCATTAGAATCCCGGCCGGAGGCGCCGCCACGGTTCGGGTCGCGGCGCCCTCGCGGTCGCTCGCCGGGGCGACGCAGCTTGAGGTGAGCGATCCGCCCGAGGGAATCACCGTCGAGAAAGTGACGTCGTCGCGCGATGTCGCGGAGATCCTGCTGCGGTGCGACGCCGAGAAGGTCAAGCCCGGCCTGAAGGGGAACCTGATCATCGGCGCCTTCACTTCGAGACCCGCCGCGAGCAAGGACAAAGCCCCGGCCAACCGGCCCAGCGCAGCGGCCGCCACGCTGCCCGCCATCCCGTTCGAGATCGTTTCTCCGTAATCATGGACTCACGTATTCCACCGCGATGACCGAGACGTTCGCGTCCGGCGCCTGGGCAGGCACGCGGATCATTACTACGTCCGGGCCGGCCTCCGTCTTGAGTGATTCCTTCTCGGTGTCGGCCAGCAGGTAGGCGCGGGCGATCTTGCGATCCGACGCGGGGATCTTCAGAGCGCCGTCCTGAGGCCAGTCGAAGACGTGGGCGTAGAGCCGGTTGGGCTTGGCGGTGTAGCGGCCCCAGGCGGGCTTGTCGAACGGGCTGGCGGTCGTGCCGTAGATCGCTTCGCCGTTGGTCGCCATCCACTTGCCGATCTCCCGCATGGATGTGATGCTCTGCTCGGGGATCGAGCCGTCGCCTTTGGGACCGATGTTCAGCAGGTAGTTGCCGCCTTTGGAGACGATGTCCACGAGGTTGCGGATGAGCGTCTGCGTGGGCTTCCAGGCGTCGTCGTGCTCGGAGTAGCCCCACGTGGTGTTCATCGTCATGCAGACTTCCCAGTCGACGCCGGGGATTCCGGTGGCGGGGATGGTCTGCTCGGGCGTCGTGAAGTCGCCTTGCTCGGGCTTCCAGGTCTTGAGCCGGCCGGAGGAGTCCTCCTTCTCGATGTCGGGGATGTGGTAGAGCCGGTTGTTCGAGATGATCGCCGGCTGGAGCTCGTGGGCCATGGCCATGAGCTGCTCGGCCCGCCAGAAGGGGCCTTCGTTGCCCTCTTTGGAATAGTCCCACCAGATCACGTCGAGCGTGCCGTAGTTGGAGAAGAGTTCCTTGGCCTGGTGGTGCAGGTAGTCCACGTAGAGGTCGTGGTTGCGGGGCCCGTTCGGGGAGGGCTTGCCGCGAAGCGGGTGGGGGAGTTGGTTGGCCTTGGCGTAGTCGTACTGCGGATGATGCCAGTCGATCACGGAATGATAGAAGCCGACCTTCATCCCCTCGGCGCGGATGGCGTCGGTGATCTCGCGACACAGGTCCCGGCCGATGAGGTCCTTTGCGTCGTAGGTGGTGTACTGCGAGTCGAACAGGCAGAAGCCGTCGTGGTGCTTGGTCGTGAAGACCACATATTTGCAGCCGGCCTCGCGGGCGAGCTTCGCCCATTCTGTCGCGAAGCCCTCCTTGGGGTGGAATCGAGGCACCGCCTCGTGCGCGTACTCGTAGGTGTCGGCGCCGACTCGCTGCTGAATCCACTCCATGCCGCCCCGAGTGCCGACGGGCTTGTCCTTCCACGTCCCGGCCAGACCCGAGTACAGGCCCCAATGCACGAACATGCCGAACCGGGCCTGACGCCACCAGTCCATCCGGGCGTCGCGCTGTTCCTTGGTTTCCGCCATGCACACTCGTTCGATCGGCAACTGGGCCAAGATGAACATCGCCGCCAGGCACACCGCCGCGGGGTAATTGGCTCGTTTCATATGCGTGTCCTCATGAAAAGCGTTCTTGCATCTGGTACCTATCATTGTTGCGGCGGACGGAGGGTGACGCTCTCCCAGTAGAGGCCCTCGGGTCGGCTTTGCATATAGCCGACGGTCGCGCCCCAATACTTCTCCACCGCCTTGAACTCCGGCAGTTTGTTCAAGTCCACGTACGCCTTGATCTTCTGCAACGCCATCAGCATCGGGTTCCAGGACCCCTCCTGGTCATCCGAGGCATCCTGTTTGGCGAGGTCCTTGCCCAACTGCTTCAGTGCGGCCCAGGTGATCTCGCTGTTGAGCCGGTTGTTCTGATAGACGAACAGGCAGGCCTGGGAGGGCAGCGAGTCCTTCGCATAACGGAACATCGGGTCGTTCAGGAGCGAATCCTGCGGTTCCTTCTGCTGATTGCGGATGGCCTGCTCGACCTCGTCCACCTGGCCGAAGACCAGGGTGTCGCCTGCGACGGAGAGGGCCATCGCTTCTTCCTTCGCCTGGGCGGCGGCGATGGCGGGGTTGTCTGTGTCCTCCTCATCCTCAGAATCCATGGCGGACGGGCCCGACGGCAGCAGGTACAGCGTATGATTGAGCATCTCGCGCCGGGATTCCGGCTGGCCTCCCAGGAACGCCTGATGGATCCTTCCGACGGCTCCATCGAGCCTCGTTGCGTCCTTTGCCGACAGACCGACGAGGAACTTCGTTTCGCTGGCGAACGTGTAGGGTTTCTCCATCTGCCAGGTGAACAGAACCGGCGCGCCCATCTGGGCCAGGACGTCGTCGCGGAGCTGCACCGCAGGCTGACCGCCCTCGCCGGCGGTGGCGGCCATGCCCATCTGCGCGATCATGTTGAGATCCATATAGGCGACGCCTTGCACGATCTTGTTGGCGGCGTCGAAGATCCTGGTCGGCTCATAGTTCGCGCAAAGGAATCCCACCGCGTCGCGCGGCAACAGGCGGGCGTTGAGCTTCAACGGTCCCGAGGCGTCGCCCAACAGGGCGGGAATCCCGGTCTTGGGACCGTCGACGCCGATGAGCATCCTCGAGACCCCTTCCTGGTTTCTCTGCCCGCCGACCTGAGCGGCCATCGACAGACCCGTAACGTTCTTGAGACCCAGGGCCTGAATCATGCGATCGACCTGGGCCTTGTCGGGGGCCATGCTCGCGGCGAACGATCGGATCGCGTCGGCGTTCACGAAGACGAAAAGCTGCGACTCGCCCAGGGTCTTGGCAGCCGACCTGAGTCCGACCTTGTCGGACAGGCTGCCCGGCAGACTCCTGCCCATGCGCTGCACCACCGACTCCGCAAAAGCAAGCTCCTTCGTCGCATCGCCGACCAGCACGAGCCAGTTGTCCTTCATCCCGTAGTACAGGGTCGGATCGCCGGAGTCCTTCGGCGCGATCACGTTGAGCTCCAATCCGCCCACGCTCCTCTTCGACACCGCCGCGCCGGCGTTGGTCGCGCTGGTGGTCAGCGAGAGGATCGTCTTTCGGGCAGTCTCCGCCCGGCCGCCCATGTCCGCCAGGACCGTGAAACGGAACGCGGGGCCGTTTGCGCCGGGTCTTCCTGCGTCCGTTGCGGTCGAGGGCCTGGCCAGGGAGACGCCCAGGACCAGACGGCCCTCGGGGATCGGAAGCTCCTGGGGCGGGTTCTCGATCTGCATCTTCTGCCAGAAATCCTTGAGACGCGTATCGATCACCTCGCGCATCTTCTTCTCGGTTTCGGTCACAAATGGCTGCATCGATGGGTCTTTATACAGGCTGTACAGGGAGGTCTTCTCCATCGCGGCCCGCAGCCCGTTGACCGATTCGACGCTCACCAGGACCATCATGTCGTCCGGCAGCATCCTGGCCGATTCGAGCACGTCGGCCCGGGCCGGCATGCACAAGGCGAGGAGCGTCAGGCACAGGGTGGGAAATCCGAAATTCGAATTTCGAAATCCGAAGCAAGCACGAATGCTCCAAATCCAAAATCCAAAACGGACTCCGCGGCCGGCGACAGCGTTTCGGTCATTGGGGTTTTGTGCTTCGGATTTGTTTCGGATTTCGGATTTCGAATTTCGAATCTCTCGCGTCAGCATGGTTCTCCTCTCGAATTCAACGTGTTCTGTTGTTGCTGTCTTCTATAGTTCCGGCACCCTGGCCGTCGGAGGGGCTTGCCGGTTCGTGCGGCCGCCGGGCTGAAGATAGCGGAAGCCCGCGTTGGGGTTGTCCTCGCGATAGGCGAAGGCGTCCCAGTTGTCGATAAACGCCTTCACCGTGTTGGCGGGGATGGCGAAATTGAGCCCGCCGTAGAACAGGTAGCCCATGGAGGTGACGCCGATCACTTCGCCGGCCAGGTTGAACAGGGGGCCGCCGGAGTTGCCGGGATTGATGTCGGCGGTGGTCTGGATGTAGAGCTGCCCTTCGAAGTCGCGGTTCGTGGTCGAGACGATTCCCTGACTGACCGTGCGGCTCAGGCCCAGCGGATTGCCGATCGCGAACACGGTTTCGCCGACGTTGACCCGGCTCATGTCGCCCAGGAACACGTGCTGGAACGGGCGGTTCGCGTCCTCGATCTTGAGCAACGCCAGATCGACGTACGGATTCATCGCGATGATCCTGACCTTGCTGTATCGCTTCTGCTCGAACCCGTTCTCGGTGCGGTGGAAGACCGTGGTGCGGATGAGGGTCTCGCGGGCGATGACGTGGTAGTTGGTGATCAGGTATCCGTCGGGATTGATCAGGAAGCCGGAGCCGCCGCCGCTGGGGGTATTGACCATGACGACGGCTTCGCCGAACCGCGTGACGTTCTGCTCGATGGTGGTCTTGGCGGGTCGGGCGGTCCGGTACAGCCCCTGGATCTGCGGCTGGGCGGCGGTCTCCTCCGCCCCCTTGTCCGGCGCCGGGCTGTCCTCGCGGATCGCCTGGATCTGGGTCCGCGGAATCCGCAGCACGTCGTAGCCCAGGTCGAGGATGACCGCCTGTTCGTCCTGGCGGAGGATGTCGGCGCGGATCTGCTGGCCGCTTCGAAGGACGATCGTTTTGGCGACTGCGGCGCAGACGCCGATAGAGAGAATCGCCGGAACGATCAACGCTGTCGTCAGGAGGGTGTGTCTCTTCATGCTCGTCCTCGAAAAACCTCCGCCCGCCTTGCGAGAACGCACGGGCCCAGTTATATTCGTCACACAGTGAATGCGGCTGATTATATGGGCGATGCGTGCGACAGGGAAGCGCATATTCCCGGGAGGTACTGGTTCATGGTTTCACGGCGGGCGGGCACAATCACGGCTACAGGGGCGTTGTTTCTGGCGGTATGGAGCGCGGCGTCCGCTGTCTGCCTGGGCGCGCTGAGCGATCACTACGGCTTTGAGGACATGGAGATCCTCAAGCTGGACTGGGAGCTGGGGACGCTGCTGGCGGGCGATCTGAACGGAGACTCGCTCAACGATCTGGTCGTGTGCAACAACCGCAAGGCTCGAATCGAACTGCTGCTGCAGAGACCCGGATTCGATCCCAAGGCGGCCGAGGCGGAACCCACGCCTGCCAAGGAGAACGTCAACGACCTTTTCGGACGCGAGGCGAAATGGCGGTTCAAACGGTACTCGTATCCGCTCCCTGTGAAGGCCACGAGCCTTGCCCTGGCGGATTTCAACCACGACCAACGTCCGGATCTGGCGTACTACAGCGCCGAGGGGCTCCACATCGTTCTGCAGAGCCCCGGCGAGGCTGGGAAGAAGGCTCCCTCCCAGAAGGATGCGCCTTCACTGAGCGATCTGTCCTGGGAGACGGCCACCCGATTCGATCTCCGAAACGGGCTCAAGACCTCCGAAGCCCTGGCCTGGGGCGACCTCAATGGCGACGGTCGGACCGACCTGGTCCTGCTCCTGCAGGATGGCTACTACATCGTGCTCCAGGACGCCGACGGGCGAATGACCCGACCGGTCCGCCACTGCAGTTCCTCCGGGAACCTCCGCCAGGCTGAGATCGGCGACGTCAGCGGCGACGGCCGCAACGATCTGGTCCTGGTGACCGGCGACCAGGAAGAGTGCCCCCTGCGGATCAGGCTGCAAAACGAGGACGGGGCTCTGGGTCCCGAAGGGCGGTATCCCATCCCCGCGCCGGCGGCTCTGCGCCTCTGCCAACTGGGCGACTCGCGCAAGCAGGCGATCGCCATGGTGGCGCGCCAGACCGGGCGATTCTCCCTCCACGCGATGGTCCAGGAAGACCAGCAGCGGGACGCGGTCTCGATCCATCCGCTGCCCTCGGGCGACGACGCCTCCAAGCGGGACACGACCTGTGCGGACATCGACGGAGATGGTTTGACCGACATGGTCGTGACCGACCCCGGTCGGGGGCAGTTCCTCGTCTTTTCCGGCCAGGCGGGCCTGGGCCTTGGCTCTGCAGCGGTCTATCCCGGCCTCAAGGACATGCGAAAGGTCTGCGCCGCCCGCCTGGGGGACGATGCCGCGGATACGCTGGCGGTCCTGAGCATCGACGAGAAGCTGATCGCGCTGACCCGGTTCGAAGGGGGGCGGCTGTCGTTCCCGCAGACGGTGGCGGTGGTGGGCGAGCCCCAGGCGATGGAACTGGCGGACCTCAATCGCGACGGTCGGATCGACCTGGCCTACGTGGCCAAA
This sequence comes from Sedimentisphaerales bacterium, assembly GCA_035476995.1. GTDB lineage: Bacteria > Planctomycetota > Phycisphaerae > Sedimentisphaerales > Anaerobacaceae > PLanc-01. The sequence goes on from DATIKY010000003.1 coordinate 7,730, forward strand.
GGCCCCGACCCGTCGGATGCGTTCTTCTTCCGCAGCGTCCTGGATATCGGCGGGCCTTCGTCTCAGCCGGGACCGTCGGTCCGATTGACGGGCGTGCAGGATCGGCCGCAGGACCTGCTGGCCTGCGACATCGACCATGACGGCGACATGGACCTGATCGTGGTTCGCGTCTACGATCCTCTGCTTCTGGTGCGTCAGACGAGCGAAGGGGTGTTCGAGCAGCAGGCCCAGGACCAGACCCACAGCGGTCTTGTGAGCAATCTGGGTTCCTGCGCGATCTGCGTGGCGCCGCTGGGCGAGGAGGGTCGTCCCGCGTTGCTCGTGGCGCGGGGCGAGTTCGCCCGCTCGATGCGTTTCGACGCGGAAAAGGGCTGGCAGGTCGTCGATCAGTATCAGGCCGCGGATGGACGCCGTCAGATTCGCGTCGCGGCGGTCGTACCGGGGTCGGGAGTCGGGGCTCCGAGCCTTGTGGCCTACGACGATGTTTCCGGGATCGTGTTCTTCATGGACCCGCAGGCCGACGGCACATACCAGGTGTCTCGCGAGGTCAATGTGGGGACCGCCAAGGTCCGCAAGATTCTGGCCGGTCATTTCGGCGCCGGCGACGCCCACGATCTCGTCCTTTGCGGCGAGCGGGAGCTGATTTGTCTTCGCCCGACGACCCAATGGTCGTTTCGCCAGATTGCAGGGTTCGAGCCGAGCATTGAGGAGGGGCGACTGGGTTCTTTCGCGATCGGCGACGTCAACGCCGACGGCGTTGCGGACCTGGTCTTCTGCGAGCAGGTCCGCCACCACCTGCAGATCCTGTCCTTCGACGAAAATGCCCAACTGGTCGACGCCTACAAGTTCAAGGTTTTCGAGGAACACCCGCACAGTTCGGACCGTCCGCAGGGCCGCAGCGTCAACGTCGGCGAGCCCCGCCAGGCGCTCGTCCAGGACGTCACCGGCGACGGCCGCAACGATCTGATTCTGCTGGTCCACGATCGGATCATCGTCTACCCGCAGGACGCAGAGGATTGACGACTTGCTGTCTGCAGCTTACTATTTGCGAATCCAGGGCTGGGGGATCGTTCGGGGTCAGCCAAGTAGTCGATAGCAGATAAGAAGTAGCAGATCCCAAAGGGGTTCGGTGCACAGCAGACGTACGATCGATGTAGGGCAGTGGCTGGGCGACTGGGTGGTCCGGCGTCGGTGGGCGGTGATCCTGTCGACTCTCGTCATTACGTGCGTTCTGGCGGCGGGGATCCGCGACCTGCGGATCTGCAACGACACGCGCGTGTTCTTTGGCGAAGAGAACCCCGACTACCTCGCTCTGAAGGCCCTGGAGCACGTCTACAGCCGGGAGCAGAGCGTTTTCTTCGTCGTCGCACCGCACGACGGAAACGTCTTTACCCGTCGGACCCTGACCGCGCTGATCGAGCTGACCGAGGCCGGCTGGCAGGTGCCTTTCTCGACCGTCGTCAACTCGATCACCAACTTTCAGTCCACTCGTGCCGAGGGGGACGATCTGATCGTCGAGGATCTCGTCCCCGACCCCTGCGGCCTGTCGGACCTTGACATGGAGAGGATTCGCCGCAAGGCCCTGTCGGAGAGGACGTTGATCGACATGCTCCTGTCCCGCAGCGGCCACGTCACGGGCGTGCACATCGGTTTCACGGCGCCGGAGGACCGGCCGCCTTCCACTCCTGAAATCGCCCGCTACGTTCGCGGGATGGCCGCTGAGTTTCGCACGCGGTATCCCGACATCGATTTCCACGTGACCGGTTCGGTCATGATCGACGACGCCTTCGCCGGCGCCAGCCGGCGGGACCTGCTGACGCTGGTTCCGATCTCCTTCGTGGTCGTGACGATCCTGGTCGGCATTTCTCTTCGGTCTTTCTATGGGACCTTTGCCGCCGTAATCGTTACGGTGATGTCGATGATCTCGGCCCTGGGGTTGATCGGATGGACCGGCATGTCGCTCAACGCGGTGTCCGTCGGCGCCCCGGCGCTGATGCTCACGCTGGCGGTCGCGGACAACATCCACATCCTGACGACGATGTTCCATTACGCCCGTCAGGGATTGTCCAGACACCAGGCGGTCGCCAAGTCGCTCCAGGTGAACCTCAAGGCGGTCTTCCTCACGAGCATCACGACGATCCTGGGCTTTCTCACGATGAACTTCTCCGAGTCGCCGCCGCTTCAGGACCTGGGCAATCTCGTCGGCATCGGGGTCACGATCGACCTGATCAACTCGATCCTGCTGCTGCCGGCGCTGATCGCGGTGTTTCCGGTGACGGCGCGACGGAACCTGCAGCGGACTTCCTGGGTCGACCTGAACCACCTGGCGGACTTCGTCATCCGCTGGCGGCGTCTGCTGCTGATCTCGATGCTTGTCGTGGCCGCGGTGTGCAGCGTCGGTATCCTGGGCATCGAGCTGGACGACAACTTTCTGATGTACTTCGACCAGAGCTTCGAGTTCCGTCGGGCGACGGACTTCATGATCGCCAACCTGCGGGGCTGGGACGTGATCGAGTACTCCCTGACCTCCGGGCAGTCCGGCGGCGTCCTGGACCCCGCGTATCTGGCGACGGTGGACCGGTTCGCGGACTGGTATCGCCGGCAGCCCAAGGTCGTTCATGTGATGACGATCGTCGACACCATCAAGCGGCTCAACCAGGACATGCACGGGGGCGACGAGGCCTTCTACCGCATCCCCGAACGACGGGACCTGGCGGCCCAGTACCTGCTTCTGTACGAGATGTCTCTTCCCGCGGGCCGGGACCTCAACAGCCAGATCGACGTCGACAAGTCGGCCTCGCGGTTTCTCGTGAACTTCCAGAGCATGAAGGCCAGCGAGTTGCGACGCATGGACGAGGCTGCCCAACAGTGGCTGATCGCGAACGCTCCGGCGTCGATGCGCGTTCCCGGCACCGGGCTTTCTCTTGCCTGGGCCCACATCACCCAGCGGAACATCGTCGCCATGCTCCTGGGGGCCCTCTGTGAGATCCTGACAATCACCTTCCTCATGATCTTCGTGCTGCGAAGCGTCAAGTTCGTGGTCCTGTTCCTGATCCCCAACCTTCTGCCGCCGTTCATCGCTTTCGGGATCTGGGGCATGACGAAAGGGCAGTTCGGGCTTGCGTTGTCGGTCGTCGTCGCCATGACGCTGGGCGTTATCGTCGACGACACGATCCATTTCTTCGTCAAGTACTTCCGGGCCCGCACGGTGGACGGGCTGACGCCCGAGCAGGCGGTCCGTGCGGCATTTGAAACGGTGGGATCGGCCATCGGGATCACGACGGTCGTTCTGGTTGCGGGGTTCCTGGTCATGAGCGTGTCCCACTATCGGATGAACGCGGAGATGGGGTTGATGTGCGCGATGGTGATCGGGCTTGCCCTCGTGGTGGACTTTTTCCTCTCTCCGAGTTTGTTGATGAAATTCGACCGCCCGACGGGTAAGCTCAAGAACGAAGTGTGATGGATGACGGTTGATTGTCGATTATCCGTCATCAACCATCAATAGACCGGAGTTGGACAAGGACGGACGCATCGGATGAGAAGAGTGGTCATAGCGGCGACGGTAGCGGTGATCGTGGGCCCGGTCTTGTGTGCGGGCCAGACGTCGGAGGAGAAAGGGTTGGCGATCGTCAGGGACGCCGACGAACGCTTCAACGGATATGGGGATTCCACCTCACACCTTCGGATGATTCTCCGCAACCGGCAGGGGCAGGTCAGCGAGCGGACGCTTCGGATTCGCACGATGGAGATGCCCAACGACGGGGACCGCAGTCTGAGCATCTTCGACAGCCCGGCCGACGTCAGGGGCACGGTCCTGCTGACGCACACGCACAAGAACCAGCCGGACGATCAGTGGCTCTATCTGCCTGCGCTGGAGCGGGTCAAACGGATCGCGGCCCAGAACAAATCCGGTTCGTTCATGGGCAGCGAGTTCTCCTATGAGGACATCGCGACGCAGGCGATCGAGAAGTACTCGCACACATGGCTGCGGGACGAAGTCTGTCAGGAGCTGAACTGCCACGTGATCGAGCGCCGTCCGCTGGACAGGCAGAACTCCGGCTACATCCGGCAACTCGTCTGGATGGACACAGAGCACCTGCGTATGCTCAAGGTCGAATACTACGACCGCAAGAACGCGCTGCTCAAGACACTCACGTTCAAGGACTATCGCCTGTACCAGGACCGATTCTGGCGACCCCACGACATGAACATGGTGAACCACCAGACCGGCAAGAGCAGCCAACTGTTCTGGTCCGACTACGCCTTCGGCGCCGGACTGAACGAGAACGACTTCAACCAGCACAACTTGACTCGAATCAGGTGAGGCGCATGCACGCACGTACGCTCGTTTTTTTGGGGGTTTTGGCGGTCGCAGCCTGCCCATGGCGGATTGTCGCGGGCGAAGAGTCCCAGTCGCCGACCGTCAGCCCGCCAATGAACGCACCCGACGAACCGAAGGAGCCCAACGAGGCCGGTCCCGCCAAAGGCGGTCGCAGCGGACTCACCGGATATGTCGCCGCCGAGGGCCGCCTGTTCTTCAACGATCCGCTGTACGCGGATCAAGAGGACAACAACGGCTCGCTGGCCGCCCAGCCGGAATACTACTATCAATGGGACAACGGAGGGCTCTTCACGTTCACTCCGTTTGCGCGGATCGACAGCGCCGATTCCGAGCGCACGCATTGGGATATCCGCGAGCTGTACTATCTCTACGCACAGGACTGGTGGTCTATGCGGGTCGGCATGGCCCGCGTCTTCTGGGGCGCGACCGAGTTCGTTCATCTCGTGGACGTCATCAACCAGACCGACCTCGTCGAGCACATCGACGGCGAGGACAAGCTCGGCCAGCCCATGTTCCAGTTCTCCTCCTCCGTGAGCTGGGGCGCGCTGGACATCTTCATTCTCCCGTATTTCCGCGAGCGGACCTTCCCGGGAAGGGAGGGGCGTCTGCGTCCGTCGCTTGTGATCGACTCCGACCACCCGATCTACGAGAGCCGCGACAAGGAACGAGCCACAGACCTGGCCGTCCGGTATCGCCGGACGCTGGGGGATCTGGATCTCGGCGCCTACGTCTTCCTGGGAACCAATCGCGATCCGCTGCTGGTCCCGGCAGGCTTCCTGGACCCGAATGACACCGCGGATCCCCGACTGATTCCGTTCTATGAGCGAACGAACCAGCTCGGGTTCGACGCCACCTGGGCGATCGGCAACTGGCTCTGGAAGCTCGAAGCCCTCTATCGAAACGGGTATCTCGACCCCTATTTCGCCGCCACTGGGGGCCTGGAATACACCTTCTACGGATTCGCGGGCGGCAAGTCCGACGTGGGCCTGGTGGCCGAGTACGTCTACGATCAGCGGGGCGACGATCCCGAAATGACCTCGATCTTCGACGACGATGTCTTTCTGGGCTTGCGTCTGACGCCGAACGACCTGGCCGGAACGCAGGTGCTCGTGGGCTTCATGCAGGACGTCAGCGATTCGGAGAACGCGGTGAGCATCGAGGCCAGCCGGCGCTTCGGCGACCACTGGCGGCTCAGCCTCGACGTGTGGTTCTTCCTCAACGCCCCGAAGGACAACGTCATCTATTATCTTCGAGACGACGATTTCGTCAGGCTGGAGCTGGCGTACTATTTCTGATCCAGCAAACGGGGTGAATCGCATGATTGGGAATATGGGTGCGATGTTTGCGTGGGTGCTGTCGGTCTTGGTTGTCTTGCTGGCTTTCGGCCAGTTTCTGCAGGCTCTCCTGTTTCTTGTGCGTACGCGGGGAAAGCACCCGACGGACGCCGGGAACGATCCTCCGAAGGCCGCCATTCTGCTGTCGTTGCGCGGCGCGGACCCCGGACTAGCCGCAGGTCTCAAGGGGTTCCTGCGGCAGGACTATCCGAATTACGAACTTCGCATCGTGGTCGACAGCGAGACTGATCCGGCGTGGGACCTGGTGCATGCGGTGGTTCGCGAAACGGGAGCGACGAACGTCCGCATCCGCACGCTCAGGGAACGTCCTGGCCAGTGCAGTCTGCACTGTGCGTCGCTCATCCAGCTAGTGTAGTGTTCTATTCTGATGCGACATTAAGCGTATCCCACGCGCGGGCGACCTTGGCGAGAATCTCTTCGGCCTTGGCCGTCCAGACGAACGGCTTGGGGTTGTCGTTGTGCTGTGCTATGTAATCCATGATGGT
>DATIKY010000004.1:0-31025 GCA_035476995.1 Sedimentisphaerales bacterium
CGGGCCGCCTCAGTCGGCCGCAAGGCCTTCTGACACTCACGATCAGTGCCAACACTTGGATCAAAACGCGCCTGTTACAGATCCTCAATCAAATCCCAGCCAACGTCTGACCCGTCCATGTTTATGCAACGTTAGGGTTTATGCAACGTTAGGGTTGACTTCCCCCCGGCGGTTTGGATCGTCGAAACTCTAAAAGGAGAACGTGACTTTCAGCCCGGGATACCGCTCGGCGATCTTGAGGATATCTTCGATCGGCGGCAACGGCTCATTCGTAAGCCCTGCCAACTCGAGTTCCTGTTGGAACGCCAGCTCTTCCGACCCCACGTCGGCGAAGATCAACTCGTCTGAGACGGCACCTGTTTGGTCGGCCAGCAAGTCGAGTTCCTGCTGGAGCGCAGCCGGATCAGGAAGTCCTTCGGTGGCATCCCCGACAGCCAATTCCTCTCCGCAACAGGGTACGTCCGAGGCGAATGGGTCGGGCAGGTTTTTTAGGAGTGTATCGTTCGAATTCATAGGTGTCCTCCATTTCTTGGCAGCCTCTCCTTGAGTGAATGATCACAACGCAGCGCAGAATGCCCTGCGATACTGCGGGCACCTCTGCAAGATCAACAGAACGTTGCGTACGACCGCGATGACTGCCGCCAAGCACAGCGGACGAGATCCGGTGCCACATACGTAGTATTTCAGGCAGACGCGCAGATTTGCGTTTCTTCTGGCGACCACCAGCACGTTCTTGAGATAGGCAGCATATCGCACGCATGGTGAGACGGGGCATTTGGCATCCATGTCGTAGAATGCGAAATTGGTGTCAATCTTCGACTGGCCATAACCAATCCGGAAGAAACCGGCCTCGCCCCAGCCTGTACCCCAGCTGTTCTTACAGATCCAACACTGTTGGGTGTCGTCGTAACCCACCACGCAAATGCAGTGGTAACCCGAAAGGCTGGTGCTGGTAACCTTATATACGCCTGAACGGTAATTGAAGAAGTCCGAGTACACCGCCATGCCACCTACGACAGGTCCCTTGGAGGCGAGGATATTCTTCCGATCCGCCATCGACAGCACAGATGTCCAAGCTGTGATCTTGCCATAACCGGTAAGCCCCGGCGGGCAGGGCCGGTTGCCGGGAACATAAGGGAAACGAGACTCCTCCGCCACCCCCGGGCTCTTGCAGAAATTCAAAGCCGGCGGAAAATTCCAGCCTGTGCCGCAACAATTTCCACACCCACAATAGAACAAGTGCGCCTCGGACAAATCGATGGACATATTCACATTCTGGCAGGCGATGCGTATTCGCGACTCCAACGCGGCCACCGTGCCAAATGCAACGCAGGAACCACAGCGCCCCTGGTCCTTTACTGCGGTGACCCAATTGCCACCCTTTCTTCGCCAATCTACGGCAGCCGGAGCAGCCAGAGACGCCTGGAAGGCCGCCAGTGCTTCCATGCCCTTGATAGCCTCGCCCGTGGCTTCCAGTTCCGCTTCATCCACTGTCAACCCGAGCAGACTCTTCTGCTCCTCGTCGGACATCAAACTCTGGGGCGTCTCAGCCGCTTCCCAATCATAACCCTTCGTTCTGATGGCTGTCTGAAGGGCGTCCAGTGTTTTCTTCTGTGCCATACTGACCTCCTGTTCTCCCCATGCCTTGTGGTTTTCGTTCCGCCACAGTACCAGCTTTCGCCGGTACGTACGTATGTTTCTCAATCATTCTTGCACACCTGAACCTCTGGATTGCGTTCTCACTGCTGGTGAATCATTGTTGATAGTTCCTCTCCTTTCTCGCGACCGACACGGAAACACCATCTGCTCCGCAGCCGTGCGCGTCACAGTCCCGGACTGCCGAAATGACAACTGCCGATCCAGAAACAAAGCCAAGACTGACTTGGCAACATCTGACGTGGTGAGTACCGTGATCGGCTCTTATCCAACGCCCTCTGACTTGGATGACCACAGACAAATCGGCTGGAAGTGTATTGAACTCACAAGCTACCAGGCGGAGGCCGGGACTGAGGCGCTGCGAATGCGGGCACCGATGGAACCGGATCCCGAGTTTCTACCACTACTGGAACACAAGCAGCGAACACCGCACAAATGGAGTGATCCATTCTGCATTCCATCATCCAACCCTTTCACAGGATGGAATCTGTGCATAGACCTATGGTTACTCGGGTCGGTTTCTGCTGTCCTCGGTGTTGTCGGGCGGGCGGCCGCGACAACGGGTGTCGGTCACATGGTGTCGGGCAACACACAACCCGTCTGGCTCAAAGTCAGAGCCTTCGGCTTTTGCGGCTTTTCCTTATAATCCCCCGCCTGTAACGGTACCTTACAGACCCCGGTTCGCGTCGTATATAGGCAAAATGCTTAATTTGCGATTTATGATGACGTTTTTCTTTTTCGGCCAAGAGCTCTTGTGCTTCGGCCGAAACCCGCGATCGGGGCCTTGGGTCTCCGCAGTGGAAAACTGTCGCTCGGGAGTCCGCTATCCGCGACGGAGCGGGACGGGCTGGGTGGTTGGGGGCGGGGTCGTTCCCGTCGAGCCGGGCTGGGCGCCCTCCCCACCGGCTTCGAACTCCATTCGCTCCACGTACAGTTCCGCGGTCACCCGCCTGATCTGATCGGCGTTGGCCTCGGCCTTGTCGTTCTGGATGGAGAAGATCCCCATATTAAAGAACCGGATCGTGGCCAGCACCGTTTGCTGGTTCGCCGAAAGGAGCGTCAGCACGCCGTTTCTCTCAGCCTTGTCGTCATTCCTGCCCTGGACGACGAAACTCTCATGCCAGTCCAACCACGACTGGGCGGTCGATTCGGCCACAGTGACCCTGATGTTCGGAAACACGACCTTGCCCGGCTGCCTGGCACGGTCCCTGGCATCGCCCACGTCGTCGATGACCGCCGGCCGCTTGACCGTGAACGAGTCGATATGGCTGATCTTCGTGCAGTCCAGGCCATCGATCTGCATCCGGAAGCAGGCGGGCAGGAACATCTTCTGGTTGGCATTGGCCAGTCCGCCCTCGACCCTGCCTGTGGCTTTTTCGACGCGGATCGATTCCGAAGCAAGCCTGACCGTGAGGTAACCAGGCTCCTTGCTCGAACCGTCCATCGCCGGGATCGTGGTCTCGGTAATCAGCGCATTGAAGAACTTCCGTTCGGACTGGGCCTGGAGATTCTGATCGGCGGCGATGAAGCTGCCGTTCCTGCGATCGAGCTTGCTTGTCCACGAGGCGGCGATCCATTCGTAGAAGGACTTGGTCATGCTGAAGCCCGCCTGGACGGTGAAGTCCTCGTACCTGGGCTGGCCGATGTGCTTCTTGGTGAAGTAGCTCGGCCCGGCGGGTTCGGTGATCACCTCGGCGGTGATGGCGCCGCCGTCGACGCTCTTGATGAACCCCTGGTTCTTCCCGTCGAGCGTCAGCATGAAGCTCCCGGACACGTAGGACCGTTCTTTCCCACTTCCCGGGGTGACGCCCCTGGGGGTGACCACAGACAGCATCAGCAGGATTCCAACGCAAGACAGGCACCAGGACTTCATGTGCGACATCATGCCATCTCCTTCTGCACCGTGACGACATCCGGCCCCGACCGGGGAACATCCCGATCGCGGCCGAACGACAGGGGCCGGCCAACTGCCGTCCATTGTGTACACGCCGTCACCGGCTGTCCACCCCCTTGTGGCGTTCACAGCGGCAAAAAGGGGATGAAGTCCGCCGGGCGGAATGGTAGAATGATTGAGGTGACTGACGAGGGCTGGGTGCTGAGGTTCTCTTATGCAATCTCTCGATCCGGGAAAGGCTGTTGGCGTTGACGCGGGGGGCGATGGGCAAGGTCTGTCGAGACACCACCCAGGTGGAGCGGCTCACTCCATGCGGGAGAAATCCGAAATTCGAAATCCGAATTCCGAAACAAGTCCAAATGGCCAAAATCCAAAGCACAAGACGATCCGCGTGGATTCGCAGCGGCATTTCGGTCATTTGGGCTTCGTGCTTTGGGTTTGCCTCGGTATTCGTGCTTCGTGCTTCGGATTTGGGCCGGTGGCAGCCCCGCCCTTCCCCTCGCTCGGGCCGGTCTTTTCCGCCGCCGCAGCTCCGACGACCGACGACGACGGCTTCGGCATGGTCACCCGTCGAACCAACGACCCTTTCGATCGCATCAGCGACGCGCTGCGCCGATACGGACGCATCTTTCTCTGGATCGGCATCGGCCTCTCGGCGGTGCTGGCGATCAAGATCCTCGCGCCGGTGCAGATCTACTACGGGATGCAGGACCGCCGGCTGAGGCGCGCGGTCCGGCCGGTGGACGAGCTGCTCAAGCGGATCGGCAAGGAGGCGGAGGTCGCCAGCGAGGCCCCGAAGGAAGAGGAGGCCGCTGCCGACAACGGAGTCCTGGCCGGGATGATGGAGATCGCGGAGTTCGAGCAGGCGGAGCAGACGCCGCCGTATGTGCTCACGGTCAACGACATGATGCTGGACAACATCGGCCTGACGCTCAAGCGGCTGCGGCGATTCCACGACGGCAGCGCCGAGAAATACCAGGACAATATGTTCACGGTGATTCATGGAATCCAGACGATCAGCGAGCACAGCGCAGAGGCCGGCGTGCCCTCGGGTCTGGCGGTGGACGTCGCGGAGTACTTCAAAGATGAACACCGGTACAAGACCTGGCGAAAGACGCTGGGTCGCTGGACGGGCAAGGGCAAACACCAGGAGACCTCGGTTGCGTTTCTGTCGTTCATGAGGACCGTCCGCGAAGGCCGTCCCGTGGTGAAAGCCAAGCCCGCCGCAGTGTCGCTGGGGGACACGGCGGTGACGGCGGCCCCGCAGCAGCCGGTCGTGCCGGAAATCCTCAACGAACAGACGCTGCCGACGGTGCAGAAAGCCGCGGGGCAGGAGGCGCGCGATCTGCTGGCGTTCATCAGGACGGGGACGCTGCCGCAAAAGGCCGCCCGATGGCAGGCCGAACTCGTCCGCAGGCAGCAGCAGATCCGCCTGCGGGACGAGGCCCAGCAGATGTTCAGTGTCTTTCTCAAGGAGGAGCGAAAGGCCCTGCTGGCGATCACCAAGATCCAGATGCTGCCCTGCCGGACGTGGGGGCATGTGCTGTACCTGCTGGGCGTGGAAAGCACCGCCCAGTTGGACAAACGAATCGACGACCGCCTGATCACCGAGCAGGAGATCATCGTCCTGGAGAAGGCGTTCCTGCAGACCCTGGCCAAGCGGGAATCGCTCGTGCGGATCTACGGCCAGGGACCGCAGGCGGCCCTGATGGCCGACGAGCACGTCCCCGAAATCCGGCGGGAGACTCTGGCCCTGATCCAGCGGCTGCATCGGACCGAGCCGGGCCATCTGGCCTCGGCGACCGAGACCCTCAATGAGGAAGAGACGCCGCGAAATGGACTGGTGAAGAAGCTGATCGAACAGTATAAATCCAAGAAATAGATGGTCGCAGGATGCGACTAAGGGCGTGTGGCCCCCGTCCGGTCGTCGAAACGCCCGGAGCCGGCGGGGCTGTCCGAGGGAAGGAGAGAAGAACCATGAGGTCGATGCGGTTTGTGATGCAGGCATGTGTCCTGATCGCGGTCGCGACGGGCGTGGGCGCGTGCAACGTGGAAATCCATAACTGGTCCCAGGCGCACCACGAGCGGACGGTGGAGCTTCAGGAGGCGATGGCGGACGGCGGGACCCTGGCCGTCTCGACCGCCAGCGGCTCCATCGACGTCGCAGGCCAGGCGGTCAGTGATATACGGATCCTCGCGACGATTCGCGGGCAGGCCCCCACGGAGGACGAGGCACAGGAGCTGGCGGAGGCGACAGAAATCCGGATCGAGCGATCCGGCGACCGGGTCACGATCAAGGCCGATACTCCCCGGCAAGGCAACGGCCGCTCGGTCAGCGTCAGTTACGACATTGTCGTGCCGAACCGGACGAGCGTCGAGTGCCACAGCGCTTCCGGCGGGATCCAGGCTACCGGCCTGCAGGGCAGCGTCCGCGCCGACACCGCCAGCGGCTCGGTCACCTGCGAGAACCTCCGCGCCGGCGACGTGAGCATACGGTCCACCAGCGGTGCCGTGCGGTTCTCGGACGGCTCCGAGATCGGCTCGTGCGAGATGCACACCTCCAGCGGGCGGGCCCAGGCCGAACGGGTCCAGGCCAACCGAATTCGGATCGGCTCGACCAGCGGGTCCGTCGAGGTCAAGGGGGCACGCGCACAGAGCATCGAGATGCGAGGCGTCAGCGGGCGCGTGGAGGGCAGGGACATCGATTGCTCGGCCTTCAGCGCCGAATCCACCAGCGGGAGCGTGTCGGTGGAGTTCGCGCCGTCGGCCCCCGGCGATCTGACGGCTACGCTCAGCTCGATCTCCGGCGGCGTCAGCGTCGCCCCGCCGCGGGATTTCGGCGGCCGGGTGGAACTGTCCACAACCAGCGGCTCCGTCCAGTCCGAACACCTGGCGATCACCATCCAGGGCCGAGTGAGCGCCAAGCACATCAGCGGCACCATCGGCTCGGGCAACGGCAGCCTGACTCTGCGAACCACCAGCGGCTCGGTCCGCGTGCAGTAAGAGAATGGAATCGACTTTTCATCATCGAGCGTTGTGGATCGGCATCGCGGCAGGACTGCTCGATCTGACCGGGTGCGGCGGGCCCGGCAGTGCATCGGCACTGCGGAGCGACTCCTACAAAGCGTACTCGTTTGAGGTAGCCGCCGATTACCAGGTCGTGTACGAACGCATCCTGATTCGGGCCCGGCAGCGATACGCGATGGCAGAGACCGCGACATTTCAGCCCGGCGTCAGCGACAGACTGTCAACGGAGAACCAAAGCGGTGCGATCACGCTCTGGGACGGCGGCGGCATCGGGATTCGCTACCGAATCGGCGCGGAGATCCGCGCAATCGACGCGGACCACACGCAGGTGGACCTGTACGCAGGGGCCAGGAGAGACCGCGAGGAGGCCCGTCTCTGGGTCGGCTGGGCGGACACGCCGTTGGGCGAATAGGCGAGAACCTGAGAGAATCACCAAGCGCCGACGCGCTTGATGCCCAGAGCGGGTCTGGACGGGGATTTCCCGCGGGGTTTGGACGCAGGCTTGGAGGTCGTGTTCGTCGGAGTTTCCGCGGTCGTCGTCTTCGACCGGTCCCCCACGGGCCTTGCTGTTGCAGCCTTTGGCCTGACGTCGGCGGCGGGAGCGGAACAAGGCAGAACCTCGGCGTCGGCAGCCGGCTCCACGCGGAGGGTCACCACGCCGCCGGCGGTGTCCCAGAGCTTCGGGTTCGCCACGTGGGCGTGAATGCCGATCACGCGGATCTTGCCGGTGTGCATCGGCGTCTTGGCGATCTTCGTCGTATGCTCGGGCGCCAAACCGAGGACGACGGGCTCATAGGCGGAGATCTTGCCGTCGCCGGCCGGACCGATAACCGACCCGACCGCCAGTTCCAGCGGCAGATTCGGATCGCTCTGCCCGTCGACCGCGATCAGCGTGAACTTGAGGGCGAACGCCTGGTACGCGCGGACGTCGCCGCCGGCCAGAGCCCCCTGCCCAACCGCTCCCGAGGAGGTGTAATCGAAGGAGCAGACGCCCGCGGCGGCGCCGGGGAAGCGAATATCGAACTCGACGCCGGCGCCGACGGGCCGTTTGTCCACGATCACGGCGCGCCCGGCTGCCCTGCCCGCCCAGTCGAGAGACATCAACTGCTCGGCCGAAAGGGTCACGGTCGTGAACCTCGGCGCGGCGGCAACCGGCGCGACCGCCAGGGCCTCGGGCTGCACGTTCTGTTGACAGCCGGCGGCCCACAAGACAAACAAGGCACACACGCCCGTCCAGTTCCTGCTCATCGCGGCACTCCTTCACCTTGCGGGTCGTCCCGGTGGCAATCCCGGCCTCCTCGCCGGCGATTGCGACAGTCCCGACAAGGCACGGATGCTACCACAGGAGCCGGGGGTGTCAATCAAGAAAGTCCGACAGGTGAAGTTTCCTAACGAGAGAACCCGCTGACGCATCGGCGTGTGGGAACCGATGCTGTCGTTGACGAAGACCCCGTCGTCGATCCCGATTTCGCGGCCAGGAACCCCAAATTTTTTCTCAAAAAAGGGGTTGCAGAGGTTGGGGACGACATATATACTTTGCTTACTTAATTTTGCGGGCGTAGCTCAGTGGTAGAGCACCACGTTGCCAACGTGGGTGTCGTGAGTTCAAGCCTCATCGCCCGCTCTCGGGAGTTTTTGCTCCCAAGGATGGGAAAAAGCCGGACGTGCAGTTTGCGTCGCGGCATCCTATAGTATCGGCGAGGTACCGGCTAGCTGGTAGTCTTGGCGTTGGTCGTCGATACGTTGAAGCTCCGTTGCGGTTGCAGCAGAGTCGGAAACGTTCGCCTGGCCAAGGGGATTTTGTCCCCTGCGGCCTTTTTTTGTTTTGGGTGAGAATTCATCACAGCTTTTTGGGAGCGCCTCAATGGCGGAAGAGAAACAGGACACGACGGCCTCGCAGCAGGAGGAAGGTACGCAGGAAACCCCGCAGTCCACGACGGAGTCCAGGACCGCCCGGAACACGGTGGCGGTCGAGGAGATCGGTCCCTGCAAGAAGAAGGTGTCGGTCGAAATCCCCGAGGAAACGATCAAGGAGATGGCCGACGAACAGTACCGGGAGCTTCGCCGCGAGGCGGTGCTGCCGGGCTTCCGCAAAGGCCGGGCCCCCCGCCGGCTGCTGGAGAAGCGGTTCGGCAAGGAGACCAAGGACAGCATCAAGCTCAAGCTGCTGGCCGAGGCCAGCGAGGCCGCGATGAAGTCCCAGAAGCTGGACGTTCTGACCGACCCCGAAATCGACCACGAACACATCGAGCTGCCCGAGACCGGGCCGATGAAATTCTCGTTCGAGGTCGAGGTCCGGCCCCAGTTCGAGCTGCCGTCGCTGGAAGCCATCGCGGTCACCAAGCCCACGGTCGAGGTCACGGAAGGCCAGATCGACACCGAGATCGAGCAGCTTCAGCGTTGGTCCGGCGTGTGGACTCCTCGCGAGGACGGCGTGGTCCAGAAGGACGACCAGGTGGTCGCCGACGTCCGCCTGCGGGTCGAGCTGACGGACGAGGAGAAGGCCCGCCAGACCGCGATCGCCGAGGGCAAGCCGCAGGAGAACGAGGCCCAGCAGACGCCGATTCCCGATCCTGAGACCAAGCTGGACAACGCGGAGGTCTTCGTCCGGCCCAACGGTTTCGTCGGACCGATCCCGGTGGAAAAGCTCGAAGAACTGCTCGTCGGCGCCAAGGCCGGCGACAAGAGGACCACGACCGTCGAGGTCCCCCAGACCTTCTTCCGCGCCGAGTATCAGGGGCGCAAGGTCGAGGTGGAGATCGACGTCAAGGACGTCAAGTTCCTCAAGCTCGCGGAGATGGATGAGCCGTTCCTGCAGCGTTTCGGCGTCGAAACGGCCGACGATCTGCGCGACCGCATCCGCGAGAACCTCCAGTCCCGCGTCGAGAGCCAGGTCCAGAACGAGATGAGCGATCAGATCTACCGATACCTGCTGGACAACACGAAGTTCGATCTGCCGATGGACATCGTGGCCCGCCAGGCCGGCACCATCCTGCAGCGTCAGTACATCAACCTGCTGTCCCGCGGCCTGAGCCGCCAGCAGGTGGACGAGCAGATGGAGCAGCTCCGCGCCGGCAGCGAGGAGCAGGCCAAAGAGCAGCTTCGAACCTTCTTCATCATGGACATGGTGGCCGAGAAGCTCGACATCGATGTGACCGAGGAAGAGATCAACGGACACATCGCCCGCGTGGCCATTCAGCGAGGCCAGCGTCCCGAGAAACTCAAGGAGCAGATGGAACGCGACGGCTCTCTCGCCCAGTTCCGGCTCGACGTCCGCCAGAACAAGTGCATCAGCAGACTGCTGGAGTCGGCCAGCATTGCCGGCGGAGCGTCCGAAGAGAACCCCAAGAAATCCCAAAAAAAGGCTGCGGCCGAGTCCCAAGAAGACAAGACCGAGGCATAGGCATAGCGTAAATGAAGGATCATTCAATGGCCGTACAAGACCACCTCAGACACATCGGACGACCCGACACCTACGACCAGCACGCGGGGTATCAGCGATACCGCCAGATGAGCCTGGACGACATGCTGCTCGAGAACCGGATCGTCTTCCTGATCGGCGATATCAACTACGCCCGCGCGGCGGAAGTGATCATGAAGCTGCTGTACCTGGACAACCTGAAGAAGGGCCGCGAGATCAGCCTGTACATCAACTCCCCCGGCGGCACGGTGGACGACACGATGGCGATCTACGACACGATGCGGTTCGTGGGCTCGCCCATCGCGACCTACTGCATCGGCCGGGCCCAGTCCGGCGGCGCTGTCGTCCTGGCCGCAGGCACCAAGGGCAGCCGGTTTGCCCTGCCCCACGCCAAGATCATGCTCCACCAACCCTGGGGCGGCGTCACCGGGCAGGCCTCGGACATCAAGATCCAGGCCGAGGAGATCCTGCGGGCCAAGCAGACGCTCAACCAGATCCTGGCCAAGCACACGGGCCAGCCGCTGGAGAAGATCCAACTCGAGACCGAGCGGGACAACTACATGAGCGCCGAGGACGCCAAGGCTTACGGCCTGATCGACGAGGTCCTCCACGAGGACGATCAGCCCAAGACCGAGAAGAAGACCGAATAGGGCAGGGGTCGCAACCGTCACAGGCTGCCAGCCGCGTCGAGGCAGGATGCCACGGCGCGGGTCCCCAATCCGAACTTCATGGCAAGGAATCTGAAAAATGAGCAATAACGAGACCCTGGTGCCCATCGTCGTTGAGAAAACCGGTCGGGGCGAACGGGCGTATGACATCTACTCGCGGCTGTTGAAAGACCGCATCATCTTCCTGGGCGGAGGAGTCAACGACGCCGTGGCCAACCTGATCGTCGCGCAGATGCTGTTCCTGAGCAACGAGGACAGCAAGAGCGACATCCATTTCTACATCAACTCGCCCGGCGGCGTCATCACCGCCGGCCTGGCGATCTACGACACGATGCAGTTCGTCCGCTGCGACGTCGCCACCTACTGCGTCGGGCAGGCGGCCAGCATGGGCGCGGTCCTGCTGGCGGGCGGCACTCCGAAGAAGCGGTACGTGCTGAACAGCAGCCGGGTGCTGCTGCACCAGCCGCATGTGATGGGCGTGCTCGAAGGCCCGGCGACCGACCTCGACATCGAAGCCCGCGAGATCCTGCGGCTCCGCGAGCGGCTCCACCAGATCCTCGCCCACCACACGGGCCAGGATCCCGCCAAGATCGAGCGCGACACCGACCGCAACCTCTGGCTCAGCGCCGAGGAATCGGTCAGCTACGGCCTCGTGGACCAGATCCTGATGCGGGCGCCCGAGATTGTCCGCGGCGGCGACAAGGACTGACGGCCGGAGCGAATGCGGCCACCGCGGTGCAAGGAAGCAAACAAGGCTGGGGAACAAGACGATGGATCGTAGAAGCGTGGAAGCGTGGAAGCGTAGAAGCGTGGGAGTGTTGCCGAGAGGTTCCCGGACAACCACGCCGTTACGCATCTGCGCGTCCGCGCTTCTGCTTTTCCTGGCCGGTTGCGGGATCGGCACGGAGAGAAAGACCCCTGAGGAACTCCGGGCCGAGAAGCTCCAGCAGGAGAAGGTCTCGCTGACCGGCGATTTCGAGCAGCAGCGGGCCGAGATCGAGCAGCTCCGGGCCCAGGTCCGCGAGTTGTCGGCCCTCAAGGACAAGCAGAGCAACCCTTACGAACTGACCACCCTCCGCATCGCCAGGATCTCCAACTTCTTCGACAAGGACAGCGACGGCGTCCAGGAGAAGCTCATCGTCTACGTCCAGCCGATCGACGCCGAGGGCGACGTGGTCAAGGCCGCCGGGACCGTCAGCGTCCAGCTCTGGAACTTGAACAACCCCAACGGCCAGGCGCTGCTGGGTCAGTGGAAGGTCGAGCCTGCCGAGCTGCGAAAGCTCTGGTTCAACTCCCTGGCCACCACCAGCTACCGGCTCACCTTCGACCGGCCCGAGACGGTCGGCGTGTTCTCCGAGCCGCTGACGGTCAAGGTCACCTTCACCGACTATCTCACAGGCGAGAGCTTCCGCGCCCAGCAGGTCATCGAGCCCAAGCTCAACTGACACCCCGGCATTCGTCCGTCTTCTCGTTCAGCCCCACCACCGCGGCGAAGCGTCCGGCGGCGTTGCCTTCCTTGCGATGGCTCGGGAACAGGTCGTTGCGGCAGAGCGTGCAGACGCCGGAGATGTGAATCGACTCGCGGGCCAGACCTGCTCGCACCAGGGCGTCGGTGTTGGCTTGCCCAAGGTCGAGATGATGCTTCGAAGCGGAGGCCGAAGAGCCCTCGGCAAGCTGCGATTGCCGCTGCCACCCGGAGGGAAAGAAGAACGCCTCGGCGTGCGGGCCGATACCTTCGAGGGCGGCCTGGCGGACCTCGGCGCCGACTTCGTAACAGCACGGCCCTGCCGACGGGCAGATGCAGGCCAGCAGATCGCTCGGGCGACAGCCCAGATCGACCATTCTGCGAAGAGTCGCCGGGACGATCCCCGCGACGGTCGCCCGCCAGGAGGCATGGGCGAACCCGACCGCCCTGCCTTTGCGGTCGGCGATCAGCACGATGGGACAATCGCCGCTCTTGCCCAGCACGGCCAGGCCCTTTCTCGCGGTCGCCAGCCCGTCGGCAAATCCGGCGCAGCCCCCCTGCTCGCACGTCAGGACGTCGCCGCCGTGGACCTGTTCGAGGAAGGCGGTCTCCTCCAGGCCCAGGGCGTGCGCGGCCTGGCGGCCCGCGGCCGCCGGATCATGGCGGACCTGCTGCACGTCGGGGCCCTGTCGCGTCGTTACGAGGTGAGGAACGTTGATCGCATCGAGAACGCCGAACCGCCCAACGAGCCAGCCGTTCGACAACCGTTCGAGGCGAAACCCGCCCGCCTTCCTGACATCCTGGCGCCAATCGCTCATGGTCTCGCCTGGGGCAGCGGCGCCAGGGCCATCGTGTTCAGGACGTTTCGCAGTTCCGTCCTCTCCTCTTCGGTCCAGAACGAGAGCGTGAACACCAGTGCGTAGCCTCTTCGCACGGTCGCGAAGTACTCCTGCATCATCTTGCCCGCGGGCGGGATCTCGAGTTCTACGGTCATGACGTGAAACGGGACGCCGGCCAGCGTCTCGATGTAGACCTCGCGAGGGAACGAGAATTGGAACTGTCCGGCTTCGAGCACCCGCCTGGCGTGAAAGAGGTAGTCATCACCGGTCTGCACGCCCGGGGAACGGGAGATATTCTCGGCACAGGCATAGATGTAAGGATTGTGCGGCACCGGACTGCCCGGCAGGAACTTGAGTGCATTGAAGAGCTGGACGGTCCGCTGTTGGCCCTCTTCCAGAGTGGCCTGGAGATTCTCCTTGCCGCCGGCCAGCATCCGACTGCCCGTGCGGGCGGTCTCCTTCGTCAACTGGGGATCTTCGACGCTCCATTCGGCGGGAATCGTGATCGCCAAGCCGAGGTAGTCGTTGTGGTACACCGAGCCTTCGAACCGCCCGCCGTCCATCTGCGAGCCAGGCTTCTTGCCGCACCCGCACATCCAGACACACAGAGTCAGCCCCATCCCCAGACAGATTCCGCCGTATCGCATCCGGCCTCCTTCGACACATTCAACAAGCACACCGCGGCCACCCGCGTCCGCAAGGACCATTATGGCCGGGACGGCAAAACTCCGCAAGGGCCAGATCGCCCGGCTGTCACAACCCGAATGCCTTCTGCCTGATCGTCGAAAAAGGCGCCGGTCTTGCCAAGTGAAGGCGCCGCGGTAGAATACGGCGATGCATAAATTGGAAAATCAGATTCTGTGCGGGGACTGCGTTGCGATCCTGCAAGGGGCCCAGGAGCCTTTTGCCGATCTGGTGTTCGCCGATCCGCCGTTCAATATCGGGTACAAGTACGACAAGTATCACGACAGCAAGGCCAGCGGGAAATACCTCGACTGGACGCGCGACTGGATCGGCCAGTGCGTTCGCGTGCTCAAGCCGCAGGGGTCCATCTACATCGCCATCGGCGACGAGTACGCAGCCCACATCAAGCTGATCCTCGAGGACGAACACCGCCTGACCCTGCGGAACTGGATCATCTGGCACTACACGTTCGGCCAGCAGACCAAGGCAAAGTTCGCCCGCGCGCACACGCACATCCTCTACTTCGTCAAAGACCCGAAGCGTTTCGCGTTCAATGACGATCTGGTGCGCGTGATTTCGGATCGACAGAAGAAGTACAGGGACAGCCGGGCCTACCCCGCGGGCAAGATCCCGGACGATGTCTGGAACGAATATCCGCGGATCTGCGGGACGTTCTCGGAGCGGACGGGCCACCCCTGCCAGATGCCCGAGAGCCTGCTGGCCAGGATCATTCGCGTCAGTTCGAACGAGGGCGACTGGGTGCTCGATCCGTTCTGCGGGTCCGGCGTGACCGCGACCGTCGCGCACAAGCTGGGCCGGCGATACACGACCATCGACCTGTCCGAGGACTATGTGGAGGCCGCGAAGAAACGGATCGACGACTCCGTCGGTCTGTCGCACGAGGCCAAGAGCGAAGGCTGGACGGAACATGCCGACGCCGAGTTGAGATGGCTTTTCGGCGAGAACAAGGTTCCGCTCAGTCAACTTCGCGAAAACCGATTCCTCCTGACTCTGTTCACAAAGAAGCTGAACCAGCGCTTGCAGAAAAAGGCCCCGTACACGACCGAGCAAGTCAGCAAGCGACTCAAACAGCTCGGAAGCAGCCTCAGTCCTCTTGATGCTGCGAAGGCTCTGGAACTGGAGACCACCGGCGTTGAAGAATAGGGAAAGGACCAAAGTGGACGCGGTGAATCGCAGGAGCGACAACGCTTCCACGCTTCCACGCTTCCACGCTTCCACGCTTTCACTTTTTGTCGCCGGCGCACTCCTACTGACGGTGATCCAACCGCCGATCGGGTGGTCGTTTCTGGCGTGGGCGGCGTTCGTGCCGTTCGTGCTGGCCTGCTCGCCGCAGAAGAGCGCCCGGAGCGTGGCCCTGGCGGCGTTCTCCGTCGGGTTCCTCTATTGGCTGGCGAATCTGTACTGGATTCAGCCCATCACCACCCTCGGCTGGCTCGGAATGGGTCTGTACCTGTCGCTGTTCTGGGGGCTGCCGGCGTTGGCGGTGCGTGCGGCCCGCAAGGTGCGGGTTCCCTTGTTCATCGCCCTGCCGATCCTGCTGGCCGGGTGGGAGCGGCTCCAGGGATTCCCTCTGGGCGGTTTCTACTGGCGATTCCTCGGGCACAGCCAATACGAGCACCTCGCGATGATCCAGGTGGCCGACCTGGTCGGCGTCGCGGGCGTGTCCTTCGTCGTCGCCATGGTGAACGGTTTATTAGCGGACGTGATCGTGACGCGCGGGCGGGGCTCTGACGCTTCACGCTTCACGCTTCACGCTTCACGCGGCCTGCTCCTGGGCTTGGCAGTCACCATCGCGGTCGTCGCGGGCAGTCTTCTGTACGGCCAATGGCGGCTTCGCCAGACGCCGGAGTTCGTGACCGAGGGCCCTCTGGTCGGTTCGCTCCAGTCCAACGTGCCGCAATCGGTCAAGCAGAGCTTCCGCGAAAGCGGCAAGCTCTTCGACGAACTCATGGTCAGCAGCAAGGCCGCCGCCGCGGCTGGGGCCGAATTGATCGTCTGGCCCGAGACGATGGTCCAGGGCATCCTCGACCCGGCGCTCTGGCCGCGTCTTCGCAGCGGCGGCGACGAGGACGACGAGACCTTCCTCGACGAGGACAAGGCCTTCCACAAGGCCCTGTCCGAACACGCACGGGAAACGACCTCGGGCCTGCTGGTCGGCGCCTACGGCATGGAGATCCGCCAGGATCGCCGGGGCGAGTCCTACCTGGCCAGCTTCAACTCCGCCTATTTCTACCATCCCGACGGGACCCGCGACCCCGACCGCTACGACAAGATCCACCTGGTGCTCTTCGGGGAGTACATCCCCTTCCGCCACCGGTTCCCCTGGCTGTTCGAACAGCTCAAGAAGTTCTTCCCGAAAGGGTACAACCCCAACTACTCGCTCGAACACGGCCGACGCTACACGGTCTTCGAGATGCCGGCGAAGGAAGTGCCAGGTTCGAAGTTGGAGGTTCCAAGCGAAGACACCCGTCTTCAAACTTCAAACTTCAAACTTCAAACTCGCTTCCGTTTCGGGGTCATCATCTGCTACGAAGACGCGATCCCCTACGTCGGACGGAACTTCGCCCTGGACGACCAGGATCGCAAACGCATCGACTGGCTGGTCAACATCAGCAACGACGGCTGGTTCGTCCGCTTTCCGGAAGCCCAGGGGCGCGTGATCGCCAGCAGCGAACTGCCTCAACACGCCGCAATCAGTGCGTTCCGAGCGGTCGAGAACCGCCTGGCGATCATCCGCAGCGTCAACACCGGCATCAGTTGCCTGATCGAGTCCACCGGTCGCATCCGCGACGGCTACCGGGCCGCCAGCGAGGATTTCCCCACGGAAGCGATGAGCCGGACCGCAATGGCTGGATGGTTCGTGGACCGATTGCCGATAGATAAGCGGGTGACGTTCTACAGTCGCCACGGCGAATGGTTCGCCAACGGCTGCGCAGGGATCTTCGCAGCAACGCTGCTGTGGCCGCTGGCGACGCGGTGGCGAAAGAAGGCGAATGCGGCATAATTGCCTGTAAGCACGAAATTCGAAGCTCGAAATCCGAAACAAATCCAAAGGCTCAAAGCCCAAAAGACCGAAACGCTGCCGCGGCTGCGACGCGGGGTCGTTTCGAATTTGGGATTTCGGTCATTCGTGCTTGTTTCGAATTTCGAGCTTCGGATTTCGTATTTCTCTTCTATGAGGTTTTGATGCTTCGAATCGGTCGGCTCCTGGAGGCTCTGACATTCGGTTTCGTCATGCTGCTGGTCCTGGGCTGCGAGCAGACGGCGCAGCCGCGGTCTGCGCCGCTGTTGACGACCCCGGCCCCGAAGACGCCTGCGCCGGTATCGACCGAGGAGATGCAGGCCCAGGCCCGCCAGATCGTCTCCGACGGACTGGGCGACCCCAATCCCCAGATCCGCGCCAACGCGATCGAGGTCGTCGCGACGACGCGGGACGTCCGCCTGATGCCCAGAGTCCAGAAACTCCTGGCCGATGAGGTGGTCCCCGTCCGGTTCGCCGCCGCGTTGGCGGTGGGCGACCTGGAGTACGCCCTGGCGCAGAGTGAGATTATCGGTCTGCTCAAGGACCCCAACCCCAACGTCGTACTGGCGGCCTCCTATGCAACCTGGCGTCTGGGCAACGCCGACTACTATAAGGTCCTGTGCAGTTCCATCGCCAGCGAGGACCAAACCGTGCGGGCCAACGCAGCCCTGCTGTTGGGCAAGAGCGGAAAACAGGAAGGCGTTCGCTATCTTTATTGGACCCTGCGACGGACGGACTCGTCCGAGAAGGTCGTCACCCAGGCGGCCGAGGCGATCGCGATGCTCAAAGACCCCGCGATCTACCCCAAGCTCTGGACCAGGCTGATCAGCGCGTACGCGGACGACCGCGTCCTGGGAATCCGCGCCATGGGCACCCTGGGCACCCCCGAGGCCAGGAACGCCCTGACGACGATGCTGGACGACCCGGTTCCGGAGGTCCGCCTGGCGGCCGCGGAGCAGCTCGGCAAGCTGGGCGACCGGATCGGGGAGGCGGAAGTTCTGGCTGTCTTCGAGAAAAACCTCGTCTCCGGCCTGGACGCGCAGAGCCAGGAACGCATCAAGATGCTCGCGGCCCTGGCGATCGGAGAGGTCGCCACCCCGTCGGCGTTCAAGCACCTGCCCCCCCTGCTGCGGGACCCCTCCAAGGTGGTTCGCCTGGCGGCCTCCAAGGCGGTCCTGCGAGCCACAGCCGGTCGACTCGGCCGCTGAGTGCCCCTTCCCCCCTGTCCCCGACCCCCTCGATCTCGCCTGTAACAGTTTCTATCTGGGCTATTTAGGAAAAATGACTTGACCTTTTCCCGGTAGAAGCGTAAAATTATGGCAGGCAGATGTGATAGAGCTGATTCGTGAAAGGAGCCTGTCTTGAGCACGCTTACCAAGGTTCTGATCGTTTTGCTGACCGTGTTTTCGATCTTCCTGTGCGGGATCGTGGTGACGTATGTCTCCAACGCCAACAACGAGAAGGAAACTGCAAGCGATCTGCGGCGCAGTCTTCAGTCGGCCAAGGCCAAGCAGGATTCGGCCGAAACGCAGCTTGAAGAAGCGAACAAGGCCGCCGAGGCGCTCAAGGCCGAACTCAACGCGAAGATCTCGGACCTGGACACCCGGAACAAGGAACTGGTCGCCCAGATCGACGATGTCAAACGCCAGAACAGCATGCTGATGGGCGAGAACCAGCAGCAGCGGGCCCTCGCCACGCAGGCCAACGAGCTGGCCACCAAGCAACATGACTTGGCCAAAGCCGCCCAGGCCCAGGTCGTCGCACTGCAGGCCGAGCAGAGCAACCGCAGGAAAGAACTCGACGAGACCGACCAGATGCTCCTGGAACGGATGGCCGTGATCTCCGAGCTGGAGGGCAAGGTGCGCCGGCTCACCGAAGAGAATCAGGACGTCGAAGCCCGACTCAATCAGTACTTGCAGCAGTATGGACGGATCGCAGCCAAGGCCCCGGTGACAGTGGCCCCCAGACCCACGACTCTTCAGCCGGTGTCGGCAGCGACCGTTGCGGCGCCCAGCCGCATGATCGCCCTCAATGGGCAAGTCACCGCGGTGGACATCAAGAACCGGTTGGCCGAGATCTCCATCGGAGCGGCCGCCGGCGTTCGCCAGGAGATGAAGTTCCACATCATCCGCGGCGACCGCTGGGTGGCGGATATGCTGATCCTCGAGGTCGGGCCGGACAAGGCCGTCGGGATCGTCGAGACCGTGCAGCCGGGCATGGAGCCCCGAGCCGGTGACGTCGTCGCAACGAATCTGTAGGCCGAGAGCGGCCGGTGACACAAGGGTCGCCGCCGATAGGAGGTTCTTCGTTTATGAGTCCAATGCCTCAACCCCGCGGGGGCAAGATGTCCCCTCCCAGCAATCTCTACACCGCCATCCTGGCCGTGGCGTTCGGGGTCGTCCTGGCGACTTCGGCCTACGTCGCCGTCGCCTGCCAGATGCGTTACGGCACGATTTTTGGGATGCCCTAGCGGAATTCCCTTGACGATACCGCCAAGCGGCATTCAAAATAGCCAATGGCAAACTGAGAAAGGAGTCGCCTGTGCTGTTGGACTCTATCCTTGGCTATTTCAGTATGGATATGGGTATCGATCTAGGTACCTGCTCCACGCTGGTTTGCGTCCGTGACAAAGGGATCGTCCTGAATGAACCGTCCGTCGTGGCGGTTCGCAAGGGAACCAACACCGTATTGAACAACGGCGAGGCTGTCGGTCTGGTCGCACGCGAGATGATCGGGAAAACCCCCGGCTCCATCACCGCCATTCGTCCGCTCAAGGACGGGGTCATCAGCGATTTTGAAGTCACCGAAGCGATGCTCCACTACTTCATCCGCAAGGTCCACGGGCGCGGCCGGCTGGTCAGTCCGCGCGTGGTCATCGCGGTGCCCAGCGGCATCACCGCCGTCGAACGTCGGGCCGTCATCGACAGCGCCGAACGGGCCGGCGCCCGCAAAGTGTTCCTCGTGGACGAGCCCATGGCCGCCGGCATCGGCGCGGGACTGCCCATCACCGAGCCGACCGCCTCGATGATCGTCGACACCGGCGGCGGCACCACCGAAGTCGCCATCATGAGCCTGGCCGACATCGCCACCGCCACGAGCATCCGCACCGGCGGCGACGACATGGACGAGGCGGTGATCAACCACCTCAAACGAACGTACAACCTGCTGATCGGCGAAGCGCGGGCCGAGAAGGTCAAGATCGCCATCGGCTCGGCCGCCCCGCTGGAGCAGGAGCTGACGATGGAAATCGCCGGCCGCGACACGATCTCCGGCCTGCCGAGAAAGATCGTCATCACCAGCGAGGAGATCCGCGAGGCCCTGAAGGACCCCGTGGCGTCCATCATCGAGGCCGTCACCAGCACGCTGGAGCGTGCCGAGCCCGAACTGGCGGCCGACCTGATCGACAACGGCATCTGCATCTGCGGCGGCGGCTCCCTCCTGCGGGGCATGGACAGCGTGCTCGGCAACGCCACCGGCCTGCGGGTCTTCCGCGCCGAGGACCCGCTCAGTTGCGTCGCGAGAGGCACGGCCGTATACCTGGAGAACCTGGAAATCTGGAAGGACACCATGGACCACAGCGACCGCGGGTACGACTAGCGGCCGCAACCCTCTGGGCAGCAGAGGACCCGTGGGGCGGGAGTCCGGACAGTAGAGCGCAATCATGAGACGAAAGCGGGCCAACATATCCAGAGGAATGCTCTTCGCCTGGGGCATGGGGATCGGGCTGCTGTTTCTGTTCGCGGTGCCGCAGAGGACGAGCGACCGGATCCAACTGACCTACGCCCGCGTGTTCCGCTGGCCCCTGGCGGCCGGTCACGGGCTGACGCTGGCCGCCCGCGACGTCGCCCTTCCGCACGGCGTCACCGAAGAACAGTACCGCGAGCTGCTGGCCAATCACCACGAGATCCAGAACGTCATCGCCAATCTCCAGGCCAAACTCCGCGAGACCCAGAGCCAGAACGAAATGCTGGCGCGTCTGCGGGCCAAGCCCGGGTGGGAAACCGTCCCGATCCAGTTGGCGCCGGTCATCGTTGGGGTGGGCCAGGAGCAGAACGAGCTGATCATCGGTCGGGGCAAGGACCACGGCCTGGCGATCGGACAGTTCGTCATGAGCCTGGGCGAACAGGACGCCCTCCGTCAGAGCGAAAGCGTCGTCGGAACGATCACCAGCGTGGACGCCAGGACCGCCAAGGTCCGACTGCTCACCGCGCCGCGCGATCCGAAGGCGCCGCGCGAGTCGGGAATCGTCGTGAGCATCGGGAGCCTCAGCGTGCGGCCGCTCCTGGAAGGATCGGGCGGCAACAAGGCCCGAATTCCGCTGGTCAAGGTCGACGGCAACAACATCGGCAAGGGCGATCCGGTGTACGTGCAGAAAGCCCAGGGGCTCGACGTGCCGGTCATCGCGGGCCGGGTCACCCAGTGCGTGCGGTCCCGAGAGGACCCGATGTTCTGGGACATCACGGTCGAACCCGTCTGCGACGTGTCCGGCCTGCGAGAGGTGGCCGTGGTGGTGCCCTTCGTCCCGGTTCATTGACCGGTCGCCGAGGGGGGGTTCCAGGACGTCGAGTCGCGTTTCCATGGAGTGGTTGCATGCGTTGGATTCGGTTTGCAGTATTGGTGCTCGCGGCCTCGATTCTGCAAGCCAGTCTGATGGACATGCTCCGGGTCCGCCGCGACGTCAAACCCGACCTGCTGCTGGTCCTGCTGGTCTTCTTCGGCTCCCGCTGCAACTCCACCCACGGCGTCATCACCTCGTTCGTCCTGGGCTTCGTCGCGGACCTGGTCAGCCCGATCGGAGGCGTAATGGGCCCTCGGATCATCAGCTTCGGCCTGTTCGGCACCCTGCTGTCCGACGTGCAGCGGGTGTTTTCCCTGCGTCGTCCCCTCTACCAGGGCGGCGCGATCTTCCTCCTGGGCGTCCTGACCGCGGTCCTGAGCTATCTGCTGGCTTCCCTGCGAACGGAAGGCGGACAGACCCACCTGGTGACGTTGTTCCTCTGGCAGCCCCTGTACTCGGGAATCCTGGGACCGCTTTTCTCCTTGCCCGTGGGCTGGTGGATGCATATGAATAGAAGAAACCGCAGCCCCTTTGCGCGTGGGCCTCGGGTCAGATAAGTGGAGTTCTGCGCAACAGACTCGGACGACACGGATGTACGATCAACGAGTCAAGGTGTTTATCGGCGTGTGCATCGCGATCCTGCTGATGTGCGTGCTCCGTCTGGCGCAGATGCAACTGGTGGCCCAGTCCGCGGTCCAGGACGAGATCGCCAAGCTCAAGGAGCGACGAGGGGAGTCCAAACAGCTCAAGACCCTTCGCGGCAAGATCCTCGACCGCCACGGCATCGTGCTGGCCACCGACACGCCCAAGTTCCAGGTCTACGTCAACTACCAGTTGAGCTGCTACCTGGACGAACGGGTCGTGCAGGCGCAGATCGCCGAGTCGAAGAGGGAAGGCGCCGACCCGTCCCTGGAGGCCAAGGTCCGCAGCCGGGTGGCCGAACGGAAGGAGGAACTCGAACGGGTCATCGCCGAATGTTCCGAGTTCGGCGCCGCGCCGGAACAGATTCGTTCGACCCTGGCCGCACGGAACAACCAGATCTGGAAGCTGCGAAGCTACCTGGCCTGGCGGCGAGGCAGCCACGATCCGAACCTGATGGCGAAGTATGAAGGCCGGGTGGATCGGGTCCCCTTTGCCGAGGCCATGGCCGATCTCGTCGGCCGGTATCCCGATCCGAATGACCGGTATCGGCGGGTGATCCGCGTCAACGATATCCCGGAACTGCGGAAGGACCTGCCCATCGTCGAACTGCAAACCGAGGACGACGTGTTCGCCGCACAGATCGAATTCCGCGACGTCGCCGATGTGCAGGTCCTGCCGACCGGGCATCGGTTCTACCCTTACGGCCAGGTGGCGGCGCAAACGATCGGCTGGGTGGGACCCGCCACCCAGACGCGGGACATGGAGCTGTTCGAGGACGACCCGCAGGCCAGCTACCTCTCCGGTGAAGTCTGCGGACGCGAAGACGGCGTCGAATACGTCTGCGAGACCATCCTCCGCGGCCGACGCGGCGAACTGGTCTACGACATCGACGATCAGCTCATCCGCCAGATCGAGACCCAGTTCGGCCGGGACGTGCAACTGACGCTGGACATCGAGCTGCAGCGACAGATCGAACGGTGGTTGACCGACCCCAACAACAACCCGCTGTACTGCCAGTCTCGCATGGCCGCGGCGGTGATCGAGATCGGTTCGGGCGACATCCTGGCCCTCGTGTCCCTGCCGACCTACGACCTGAACACCGCCCGATACGACTGGGGCAAGCTGATGAACGACAAGGAAGGCCGCCCCCTCATCAACCGGGCGATCAACGATCTGTACGCGCCGGGATCGGTGGTCAAACCGTTGATCCTGATCGCAGGGCTCGAAGCGGGAGCCATCACGCCGGACCAGACCATCAGTTGCCCCGCAGCCCCCCAGGCCAAACCGCCCAACTGCTGGATCTTCAAGCAGTACAAAGCCGGGCACAACGGAAGCTGGATCAACAATGCCCGCAACGCTCTCAAAGGGAGCTGCAACATCTACTTTGCCGAGCTGGCGGACAAGATCGAGCCCCGACTGCTCCAGAATTGGATGTTCGGATTCGGCTATGGCCGCCAGATCCCGCTGGACTGCCCGGTCCCGCCTGGACTCGGGGTGGCGTCCCGCAGCTTCCGCCAGGCCCCCGGGCAGATCGCCAGCACGCTCGTCCCGTCGTACACCGACATCACGTCGTTCGACCAGATCCCTCCGCTGAAGACCTGGCACAGGAGACTCTTTGGGATCGGCCACGGCGACTTCCGCGCCACGCCGCTGCAGGTGGCCAATACGTTCGCGACCATGGCCCGCGGCGGGCGGCACAAGATGCCCCGTCTGTTCCGGGACCCCGCCCCTCCGGAGGGTGAAACGACGGATTTGCAGCTTTCCATGGCGAGCCTGGCGACGGTCGCCGAGGGGCTCAACGCGGTGGTCAGCGAGCAAGGCGGCACCGCCTACGAGTACTTCCGCGGCAGCGAGCTGCTCAGCCGCGGCGTGAGGGTCTACGGCAAGACCGGATCGACGGAAGCCCCGGAAAACGCGTGGTTCGCCGCCTACGCGACGGATCGAGGCGGCGCCAAGATCGCCATCGCGGTCGTCGTGGCAGGAGGCGAGCACGGAGGCCGGGACGCGGCGCCGCCAGGCCGGGCCATTCTGGAGTTGTGCGCAGCAGCCGGCTATCTGGGTAATTGAAGTTGGCAGTTTCAAGTTTCAAGTGTGAAGTCAGAGGCTTCGCACTTCGAAGAGACGTTCTTGCTTGAAACTTGAAACTTCACACTTGAAACTTCGAACTCCCTCCCAACCCCGCCAGGACGCCGCGAAAGATCTCGAAGAACCTCTCATTGTCCGGCCAGAGAATGCGGTCGTCTTGCGGGAAGGGCTCGTCGATCCGCTGGAGGAAATGGGACACCGCGGGTTCGTCCAGGTCCCGGGACCAGACGCCCAGTCCGAGCCGGTCGACGTAATGGGCGTTCAGGAGCTGCTCATAATGCCCGCCCAGGGGCAGCAGGAGCATTCTCTTCTTCAGGTACAGGCACTCGCTGATGAGAGAGAAGCCCGCGGAGGCCACGACGCCCCGCGACGAGGCCAGATCCGCCAGAAAGCCTTCGGTCGAGCGTTCCTTGAACAGGCAGTTGCCGCATTCGAGCTGTTTGTTGAAGCCGTAGATGTGGAACCGCTGACCGGGGAATCGGATGAGCACGTCGCGCAGGCGGTCCTCGCCGGTGCCGGTGGTCCAGTAGATCGTGATGTGCCCGGCGTCGGTGGGCGTCAGTTCGGTGATGACCCGTCGAACGATCGGCGGGGTCAGGACCGCCTTGTCCCTTTTGAGCGGGGCCTGGAAGAAATTG
The DNA here is from genome assembly GCA_035476995.1 of Sedimentisphaerales bacterium. Taxonomy (GTDB): domain Bacteria; phylum Planctomycetota; class Phycisphaerae; order Sedimentisphaerales; family Anaerobacaceae; genus PLanc-01. The sequence goes on from DATIKY010000004.1 coordinate 24,621, forward strand.
ATGATGACGTAGGCCTCGGCGCCGAAGTAATGGAACCGCGTCACCACCCCCGCCTGGAGCCGCTGGACGACGTTCCGAAGGTCGTGCTCGAGCCGGCAGAAGATCAGCGTGTGCTCGTTGTTGACGCTCAGGAAAGGCACGCGGTTGCGCCAGGCCCACCACGCGCTGAACGGCTCGAAGTCGGTGATCAGCAGGTCGGGACGGAAGGGCTTGTACACCTGGTTGAAGAGTTCCTTGTTGGCCCGTCGGCCGTGCGGGAACTGCCAGAGATTCTTCCACACGGTGGCGACCGGCGCGACGTAGCCCTTGCTGTAGTCGAACGTCAGGCCGAAGAGTTCCTGCGCCCGAGGGCCGAAACACTCGCGCAAATAGAGCAGCGCCCGGTGCGACGTCGCGAAGATCACGTCGTGTCCGGCGTCGAGCAATCGCTGGCCGATGAGGTGCGCTCGACTCGCATGCCCATATCCCTCGCCCGCCACCGCATAGATGATCCTGGCCATCCGGCTCTCTGCTCCTGCCCAGTCAAACGGCACGTCAAAGCGCAGCAGTCTACCAGATTCCCGCCGGTCCGCCAGTGCCAAAAACGACGGGGAAGAAACCTGCGGCGCCGTCCACACGGCCGTCGGCGGTCCGGCCGGAAGATCGAACGTTTCGGCTTGCCGTGGTCCCGACCGGCACCCCGTCGAAATCCCAGCCCGTCGGGGCCATCTGAAGGTCCTGGGCATGGACAGCGAACCCGCCGCAGAACAGACCCGCTGCGAACGCACAAACCCGCAAACGACGAAACGCTCTCGAAATCCCGCTCATCTTCTCCACCTCCACTCCAGACCGCTGTGAACAACGCCTTGGGGAGGGCGGAAATACACACCCTTGCGGATATCAGTATTATTCTACCGATTATGGGGCTTGTTGTCCATCCGAAAATCTACGTATTTGCGGGGGATTCGTCTCTCGGGAACGTGGGCGATCCGCGGACTTAAGACGCCGGATGGGCGTTTACCAGGAGTTCTCGTCCTCCGAGTAGGGTTGTGCGCGTCGGGCGGCGATCGCGGCGGCGGCTTCCGGCGTGCCTTCGGCCGGGACGCCGAGGTAAGTGAGGGTCTTCTCCAGGATCGTCGCGGCCACCGGAGCGGCGACCGTGCCGCCGGTGTAACCTTTCTTGAGGGCCACGTTGGGCCGGCGAATCGAGATCAGCACGACCACCCGCGGGTTCGAGGCCGGCGCCCCGGCGATGAACGACGCGACATAGGCCTTGTCCAGATACACGCCGTCCTTGGCGATCTGGGCGGTGCCGGTCTTTCCGAAAACCGTCCACTTGGCAAGCTTGGCCCGCGAGCCGGTGCCGGTGCGTTCGTTCACGACCGCGGTCATCGCGTCCTGCACCACCCACTTGGCCACGTCGGGCTTGATCACGTAGCCGACGCGGAGGGTCGAAGGACGCATATCGACCACCATCCCGTCGGATCGGACCAGGGACTTGACGATGTAGGGATGGACGAGCCGGCCTCCGTTGGCGAGCATGCAGAAGGCCCGCAGCATTTGCAGACCGGTGACCGAGATCTCCTGGCCGAACGGGATGCGGGTGACGCTGTAGGCAGGGGCGACCCACTTCTCGGGCGGCCGGAGCAGACCCTCGGCCTCGCCAGGCAGCTCGATACCGACCTTGCGGCCGAACCCGAAGAGCGTCAGCCCTTCGTAGAGCCGCCTGGGGCCCAGCCGCTGGCCGATCTTTGCCATACCGATGTTGCTCGAGTTCATGAGAATCTCGCGGAGCGTCAGGTCGGGGAAGCCCCGGCGATACTCGCCGATATGCCCGAAGCTCTTGCCGTTGTACTTGCCGCGGTAGTGCCCGTTCTCGCAGAAGATCGTCTCATAGCGGTTCATGACCTTGGTGTCCAGGGCGATGGCCGCGACGACCGGCTTGATGATGCTGCCCGGCTCGTACTGATCCGTGAGCAGTCGGTTCGTGAAAAGTTCGGGCTGTTTCTGGGCTATCTTGGCGCTCTCGGCGGGGTCGAAGTCCGGCAACGTCACCATGGCCAGGATCTCGCCGGTGTAGGGGTCGGCAACCATGGCCACCGCAGATTCGGCCTGGAACTCCTTGTACTGACTGTACAGGGCCTCGCGGGTGAACTGCTGGATCGTGGCGTCCAGGGTCAGGATGATCCCGGCGCCGTGGATGGGCATATCGTTGTCGTCCTGATCCTCGCCCAGGCACAAGGCCAACGGCCGGCGTTTGACGTCGACCAGAAAGGTGTGCTTGGCCCCCCTGCCCCGCAGGTCGCGGTCGAAGGTGTACTCGATGCCGGCCAGACCGTAGTTGTCCCGGCTCGTGAAGCCGACGACGTGCGCGGCCAGGCGGCCCATCGGATATTGCCGCCGCCAGTCGTACTCGATTCCGACGCCATAGACCTGTCGCACCGCCTCGGACTGGGCGACCGTCGCGTCTTTCTTCAGCGAGACGTAGCCGGGATTGTTGCTGTCCACGATGAGCTTGCAGATTTCGTGGGCCCCCATGTCGAGGACCGGCGCCAGTCGGGTGGCCGTTTCCTTGGGGTCCTGGATGATCCGCGGCTCGGCGAAGATCGTGCGGATCTGGTGGCTGGCGGCCAGGAGCCTTCCGCGGGTGTCGAGGATGGCCCCCCGCTGGGGCTCCAGCGGCAGATAGGCCCGCTGCTGGATCATGCACTTCTCGGCGTAGTAGTCCGCCAGGTTGTGCTGGAGATAGACGCACCGTCCCGCCAAAGCGAAAAACGCGACGATGACCAGGGACATGACGACCACGATCGTCTTGAGCTGGCGATCGTTCCGGGTCGAGACGACCCTGCCGCGAACCTCTTTGCCCACGTTGGCGGACTGCATACGGTCATTCCTCCAGACGACGCCAGATCGAGGCGGGGTTGATCAGACTCTCCACGCGAAGCTGCTTCTGCCAGAGATCCTGTTGGAGCCGGCCCTGCTCGATCTTGTATGTGCGTAGCGTGTAGAACGCACGGTGGTTGGCTCCTCGCAAATACACGGCCACGATCAGCGTGGCCGCGAAGAAGAAAATCACCAGAATCAGACTCAGTCGCGATCCCATGTCGCCGCCATCGGCCTATTTCAGAGGCAGGCGGATCTTCACGCCCACCTTGAGCTTCTCGCCGTCCTTGAGCAGGTCGGTGTTGAGCTTGGCGATCTCGTCGTAGCGAGCCCCGGCGCCAAGCTGCGCGGAGGCGATCTTCCAGAGGTTGTCGCCTTCCTGGACGGCGTACCATCGCCCTGCGGCGCCGACCGCGGAAGCGGTCGGCGAGGTCGAGGTCGCCGCCTGTGTCTGGGCCGTCGGACGCTTGGCGATGGACTCCACCTTCTCGAACAGCTCCCTGGACAGGACGTCGGAAGGCTTGTCCGGAACGACCGTCGGTTTCGGCAGCGGCGGGATGATCAGCTTCTGGCCGACGACGACTTCGTTGACGGACTTGAGGATGTCCTTGTTCGCCTCGTAGATCCGATGGATGTTGACGTATCGATTGCCTTCCTCCGGCCCGTACACGTTCTTGGCCACGGTGGACAGGCTCTCGCCCTCGCCCACGACGTAGATCCTGCCGACGATGGGCTTGTTCGCCGCGGTCGCCTGGGCGGGCGAGGTCGCTGCGGGATTGCGCTGCTGGGCGGGCTGAACGTCGACCCTGGGCTGCCCCGTCGGCTGCTGGGTCTGAATGACCCGCTGCGGCTCGACCGTCGCCGGCTGCATCGGCGACATGTCAACTGTGGATGCCCCCTGGCCCTGCTGGTTGGCGACGAATCGGTTCAGGATGCCCTCGATCCGGGCCATCGGATTGTCGATCCGAGGCAGAAGGCTCTCGATCCGCGGCGAATCCGCCTGCTCCCCCGGCAACAGCGTCTCGTACCGAACGTCCTGACCGCCGGCCACCTGAGTTTCCGCAGCGGGCGTCTCGACTACAACCGCCGAGGGCTGCTCGACCGGAGTCTGAATGATGGGAGCGGGCTCCTGCGGCTGGCCGCCCAGCGTGGTCCAGTCGCGGTCGGCCTCGGCCTTCGCCCGACCGGTGATTCCGACCTCCTGACCGTCGAAACCCACGACGACCGGCACGTCGGCGCGGGTGGCCTGCTGGGGTTTGAGGTTGGGCAAGCCGTTGATGATGAAGGCAATCACAAAGATGAACACCAGTCCCAGCAGCAACCCGATCTTGGCATCCGACGTCATGGTTTCACTCCGTTTCTACCGTTGCGTCTGTTCCGTTGCAGACCGGCCCGACTCCGTCAGGCCCTCTGTGCGATTCTCAGTTTTGCGCTCCGCGCCCGGTTGTTGGCCGAGACCTCTTCCGGGCTGGCGACGATGGGCTTCTTCGTTCGTATCCGATAGATCCCATCGCTTTCGTTCTTCTTGAAGTCCCACTTCACCATGCCGTCTTCCAAACTGTGAAAACTGATGATGGCGATGAAGCCGTCCTTCGTCAGCAATCCCGGCCCCGAGGCCAGCAGCGCTTGCAGGTTGTCCAACTCGTGGTTGACGGCAATCCGCAGGGCCTGAAACGTTCGGGTGGCCGGGTGTTTCCTGGGCTTGTACTTCCGGTCCGGCGCTCGCAACGCACTGCACACGATCGACGCCAGTTGCCCCGTGGTCTGGATGGGCTCGCGACGCCGTCGGTCCACGATGTATCGCGCGATGCGCCGGGACGCGCGATCCTGGCCGTACTGAAAAATCACATCGGCCAACGATTTCTCGTCGTACCCGTTGACTATATCGGCCGCCGTGGTTTCCAGACTTTCGTCCATTCTCATATCCAACGGCATATCCGTGCGAAAACTCAGCCCGATGTCGTTGTCGACAAGCTGGGCCGAGCAGAACCCCAGATCCGCCAGGATCAGATCCGCGCCCCGAACGCCCAACTCGCCGAGACAGTCGGCGATCCGGGAAAAGTTCGACCGGATCAGAACCACTTTGCAGGACAGGCCTGCCAACCGTTGCCGGGCCCGATCCAGGGAGTTGCTGTCGAAGTCCAGTCCGATCAGCGTCCCGGCCGGTCCCAGCCGACTCCCGAACAGAAAGCTGTGACCTCCGTGTCCGGTGGTCGCGTCGACCACCACCCCATCCTGAGGACAGCTTATCTGTTCGGCCAAAGGTCCCGCAAGGACCGGAACGTGCTCTACTTGCGAGTGTTCCACCGCCGCATCCGTGGGCCTTGCCCTTGCGCCCGGACGTCTCCACGACCGGGGGCGATTCTACGCCTGTTCAACTTGCCGCAACCGCTTCGGCGCGACGCTGCATCTTCTGCACGTACGGCGAGAACATCACGCCCGCGAAAAGAGGACTGTTTTGCTTGAGCCGCTCCAGCCGGTCGGCCAGGATGGCCATCGACACGTTCGTCTGCTCGTCCACCGGCCGCTCCCCGGCCAGGCTCTGGCCCACGATTTGACAATGACGATCCATCCCTGCCATGTTGCCTCCAACGCCGCGATCACAATTCCTTGTTCTGCTTTTGCATCACGATCTGGCGCGCCTGGGTCATCTGCTTCTGGTACTGGGTCATGTGATCGCCGAGATACTGCTCCCAGTCCTCTGAGTTCCAAAGCTCGATGTGGTCCCGGACACCGACCAGCGTGACGTCCTCCTTCAGGCCGGCCCGCTTGCGGAGCTTCTCGTTCAGCAGCAGGCGGCCCTGATTGTCCAATTCCACCTTGCTCGCCAGCGCGAAGCTGATTCGCTCAAAAGCGACCGCTTCATCGGGGGCCGTGGCCCCCGGCGCCATGGATAGAGCAAGCTGCTCGAAGCACTTCTCCGGGTACAGACACAAGATCCCGTTGGCCCCGAGCACCAGATAGAAATCCACGCCATGCAGATCGACGTCGATCTGATTCCTGAGCTTATTGGAGACGAGTACCCGCCCCTTCCCGTCAATCGTGTGCTGGTACTCCCCTGTTAATAAGAGCATGGCATCAATCCCACTGAGTCATTTAATTAAGGGATATCCTACCACTCACTCCCACTCCGTCAATATCTTTCGCCACATTTTCCTCAGTTTTTGGGAGATTCGTTCACAAAACTGTCATGCGACCCTCGCGGCATGGCAAACAGGGGAATCCGGCCGGCGATCCGCACTCACGGCACGTCCGATAAATGGACATGGTGACACAAAAGAGGCCCTGCAACCGGTGGAAGAACCCCTCGGACCGGGGTGCCCGACGGTGGGAGTCCGTCCCTGAGCGGTTACGCCGGCGGGCAGACCCGTTCCAACATGGAGACAAGACCCCAACTCACGGATTTTCGGCTCATCCGGTTTTTGCGTACTTTTGAGTTGAGAAGAGTGGACATGCCGGCTTATCCAAAGGTTTTGCAAGGACTTAGGATAGGAGTCAAGCATGTCCACCAGCTTATTGTACCATGGGTTTGGGATTCGGGGC
>DATIKY010000005.1:0-9241 GCA_035476995.1 Sedimentisphaerales bacterium
GTGCGGGCCGCCTCAGTCGGCCGCAAGGCCTTCTGACACTCACGATCAGTGCCAACACTTGGATCAAAACGCGCCTGTTACAGATCCTCAATCAAATCCCAGCCAACGTCTGACCCGTCCATGTTTATGCAACGTTAGGGCTCATACACTCAGAATTCCGCCTATGGACTGATTCAGCCAAGCGGAGACCCTGATGGCAAGTATGAGCCGCTTGCCTATGCCGGGTATTCTCTGGATGCTCCGGTCACGACCAAGAAGATGGATGTCAGCGATCTCACCGGCTCGGCCAAGAGTGTCAACGCCAAGACATGGAAGGCTACCGTGACGGTCACCGTGAAGGATGAGACGGGCGCCCTCGTTTCCGGCGCCACGGTGACAGGGACCTGGTACCCCGGCTCGGCCGTCACCGCCACAACGGGAACCACCGGTACGTGCAGTTTTTCGTCGAGCTTCTCTACCACCGTCGCCAGCGCCACCTTCTCAGTCACTAACATCGTCAAAGCCGGATACACATACGATGCATCACTGAACCCGGCCGCGAATTCCGTCGCGATCAGCAAACCCTGACCTTGCAGATGGCTCCACTTCAGCGTACAACCGGGCGGCTCCACTCATGTGAGCCGCCTGGTTCCTTTTTGTGTGACTCCGGATTATGGTTCCTACCGCGCGGGGCACGGGACTACCGCAGGCGCTTGTTGAAGAACTCGGTGACGAGGAGGTCCACCTGAGGGTCTTTGAAACCGCCGTGGCCGCCGCCTTGAACGGTGTGGAACGTGACGGTCACGCTCGCCCGAATCAGGGCGTCGCGGAGGAGCTCGCTCTGGTTGTGCGGGACGAGCGGGTCCTTGTCGCCGTGGACGATCAGGAAGGGCGGGTCGTCCTTGGTCACGTAGGTGATCGGGTTGGCTCGCTGGGCTTTGTCCTTGTTCTCTGGGATGGGCCCGCCGATCAGCTTCGCCTCGGGGGCATCGGCCGCGTCGTGATCCATCGAGCTGGGGAACTTGTCCATCTGCGTGAAGTCCGTGGGTCCGAAGAAATCGCACACCGCCTGCACCCGACTGGAGACGCCTGCGTTGGGCCCGACGTCGAAGTCGTTCACGTCGCCTGCGGTCCCCAGCAAAGCGACCAGGTGTCCGCCCGCCGAGGCGCCCCAGACGCCGATGCGGTTGGGATCGATGCCGTGCGTGTCGGCGTTGGCCCGCAGCCAGCGGATCGCGGCCTTGCAGTCCTGGATCTGGGCGGGGAAGATCGCATGCTGGCTCAGTCGGTAGTTGACGCTCGCGACCGCGTAGCCGTCGCTGGTGAACCGCGCCGCCGGACAGCGTCAACCCAATCCGAGCCGCTCCAGAAGATTGCGAAACCAGGGAGGTCGCGATTCGTGCATCGCCATGTAGATCGTGTGGGAATCGTCGTCGATCGCCAGCCAGACGCTGGCGCTTCGCCTTCGGAGATTGTAGATGCGTCCGTGGATCGGGTCGGACCAGTGCATCCAGGACGGGGCCTTGGGTCCAAAGCGAATGGTCTGCATCGGTCCAGGCTCCTGATTGGGATCGTTGGGATCGATGCCGCTGCGATGGAAGAACGACTTGGCCTCCGCGGGGGTCGTCTGGAATCGAAGGTATAGACTCTGCGTCGTGAAAGGCGGACCCCGGCGTTCGATGTGCAGGTCCCGCGCGGAGGGGGGCAGGCCGCCGAACCCTGCGTCGCGACAGAAGCGCTCGGCCTGAGCGGTCGGCCGCAGGAACACCGCGTGCAGCAGCACGATAAGGAGAACGCTCGCTGCGACGGCGGCCAACAGGATCTTCCGCTGCGGTTTCATTGTGGGCATGTCACGACTGTTGCGGCTTGCCCGAGCCCGAGTCGCGCCGGGGAAAGAGCAGGCCGATCAGCAACACCGGCGCGTTCAGGACGATCATGACCAGCCGCAGTAACCAGCCCGGGCCGGACACCCTGGGTGAACCGAGCTGACGCCACATCTGGCCCCAGATGCCCGTATACCAGGGGATGCTCTCGAAGGGCAGATACGGCGTCAGTTGTCCGGTCGCGTATCCGCAATTGGCGCAGAAATGCGAAACCGGGTCCACGGGTTTGAGGCACCGCAGGCACAACGGCGTCGCGGGTCCCTCGTCTTCGGACTCATTCGTCTCGACGTTGTCATCAGCCATCGCTTCGACCTCCCTCGCATGGATTCGTCGGTCGTCATTCCGTCCATTCGAACGCGATCGGCTCGCTGTCGCCCTGATTGACCAGGAGCCTGCCCTGGTCGTCGAGCCGGGCGGTCATGGATTCCTTGTCGGTGGTGATCGTGATCCGATTGTCCGCCATCTCCCATTTGCCTTCAGACTTCTGATCGCCCAGGGTCAGGACCGCTCGTCCGCCCGCGAGGATCTGGATGCCGAACTCACCCTCGGTCGGGTGCTTCAGGACCCACTTGCCGACGAATCCCGTCGGGCGGGGAGAAGTCCTGGGGATCTCGAAGACAGGAGTCCTCGTCGCAGGCGGTCTTGCCGGCGCGGGGTCCTGGGCGGTCGGAGCCGGTGCCGTCGGGCTGGGAAGGATCGGGCTCCCGGCGCTCGGAGTCTCGACCGCGGTGGCGGGCCGCAGTTTGGGCGGTCGGAACTCCCGCTCGCTGCTGAGCCAGACCTGTCCGGTGATCGTATCGACGAGATAGGCGGTGTTCTGAGAAGAACAGGCTTGATATCGCCCGACCGGACCGAGCAGTTCGTTCCTGGCCGCTCCGATCAGCACGCTGAGCCCTGCTCCCAGCACGACGCCCAACGCCACGCTCTTGGTATCTATACGCCACGTCATTGCGAGAATCCTCCACTGTCAAATGCCTGCGTCTTCAAGGGCATGCGGCGCACGCCCCGCTTTGACATCATCATACTCGATTCCGCCCGTGGAGTGCTACGTTTCCTGACGCCGCACGAATCCATCATCGCAAGCATCTGGTCTTCGGTTGATTTCTCGCCATGCGAGAGTCCTCCACATCACGCCGTAGCGTCACGATTGAGGCCGGCCGCAGTGGTCGCAGAATTTGGCGTCGGGATCGTTCAGCTCGTTGCAGGCGGGACAGCCCTTCGTCTTGCCCAGCGAGGTTCCGCACCCGCTGCAGAACTTGGCGCTCGCGTCGTTGGCCTGGTTGCACTTGTGACAGCGAACCCGTTCCGCGGGTGCCGGCGCGCCGGATCGCAGGCCTTCGCCGACCGCGGAAGCCAGGGTCTTGACCGAGTCCTTCGTGCCTTGCGCCATGTAGTTGAAAGTGTCCTTGCCGACCGGGGCCATTTCCCGGGCAGAATACCGCATGACCGTGCCCATGAAGCCATAGGACGTAAGGACCCCTCCCGCAAAGAGGATCGGCATGCCGACGAACGCGCACCAGAAGAATCGCGGCGGCTCCATCCCCCCGAAGGCCGCGAAGAAACTGGCGATGCCGACGACCAGGAAGGTCCCGCCCACAAGAAGCAGGACAATCCCCACCGTGCGAAGAACGCTTCGCGTCTGTTCGTGCCTCGGATCGATCTTATCCATCTTCACTCCTTCGTCGCTCATCGTGCGGTTGCGGTCCGATCGAATGGTCATCTCTCTTGTCTACAAGACGCACCAGGCCCGCTGAAAGATCAAGGAAAAACCTCAGGCCAAACTCCCTGCATCTGCGAAGAGATCGATTTGACAAGGACAGCCTCTCGAAATACAATCCCGCGTGGCTGTTGAGTCAAGGATCTTTTGTCGCAAGGAGGTGATTATGAAAACCCTCGGTAGAGTCGGCCTGGCATTCGCGTTGTTGACGGTTCTTGCGGGTGCGGCGCAGGCGTTCCCCCTGACAGTGGACGGCGGTTGGCAGGAATTCTGGTGGGGCCGTGATGGCGACGCCTGGAACGATGAAGGAGCGTTTACGTTCTTTTCGGACTCCTGGACCACCCTGAAAGTCACGGACTTCCGCACGGACTTCGACCGATTCGAAGTCTACGATCTCGGCGTCCTGATCGGGACGACTTCGGTTCCCGCCGGCACCGACACGCCGGCGGTCAACTACGACCAGGCCTTTGCGGGCCCCCTCTGGAGCTCGGGCGAGTTTCGCCTGGAGCCCGGCGCGCATTCCATCACGTTGTTCGCCTCCGTCAACCCGTTCCAGATGGGCATAGGAGCATTGCGGGTGGACGTTGCGGCGGTGCCTGCGCCCGGCGCGGTTCTGCTTGGAACGCTCGGCGCGGGACTGGTCGGCTGGCTTCGCAGACGCCGGTCGCTCTAAGCACGTCGCCAACAGCCAAAGCATCTTCAGGGGTTGCGGGGTTCGAACCCCGCAGCCCCTTTTCCATGCGCCCTGGGGATCGTCAGCCGATCCGGGCCGTGAGCTTGCGGGCGATGTCCTCCAGGAGGTCCTTCGTGACCCGGTCGGCCCCTTCGACGGTGACCCGAACCACGAACCGCCCGGGCACAATCGGCACGATATCGATCAGCACCTGTCGTCCTGCCAGGGATGTGCCCAGCAGCCAGAGTCCCTCCTGAGGCTCCCGGGCCGCGGTCGGCTCGACTCCTGTATCCTTGAAGACCCGCAGCACGCCCGATAGGATCTTCTCCTGCCGTCGCTGAACGACCAGTTCCCGGTGGGGTCCGCCCACCGTCGGCCTGGTCATCTCCGGCCGCATCACCGTCCTCAGCGCCTGGGCCGACTGGAAACTCGGTCCCCGACATCCGCCCGCCAGCAGGCACCCCAGGACGACCCAACCGATTCGACCGCCGATTCGTTCATTCATGCTGCGACTCCACGATATCGAAGCCAGGCTCCGACGGGTGATCCACAACCCACAAGGAACCGCCGAACCGCCGAAGGCTGTACACCATGACTACGTCCATCGCACAGCCCAGGATCGCAAGACCCGCGAGCAGCGCCGTTACCTGCGACGGGCGCCAGACCAGCAGTCCTGCCATGGCAGGTCCGGTCACCGCCAGCGGCGCCAGGCCGATAATGCGAGCCGCTCTCACCGGGACAGGAACCCTGACGTGGCACGCCAGGGCCCCGGCCTTCCAGTTGACCCTGAGACTCAGGTCCCGCAGCCGGACCCGACCGAACGCGAGAGCCGCCGCCGCATGCAGAAGCTCGTGAACGACGCTCAGGGGCATGAACAGAGCCAGTGCGATGGGGAGATTCAGAAGGCCGAAGTCGTGCCGGCCAGATCCCCAGGCGTCCGCCAGCGCCAGCAGCGAGAGCATGGCGGGGATCCCCGCCGCGAAGACGGTCAGATAGACCGCACGCTGGTTCGGTCGAATCTCGGCGATCTTGGCGCCGGTCTTCAGAAGAGTCGTTCCCGGTTCCCGCATATTCTCCACCTTACGAAACCACGTCACGCCTCAAGGATAAAGGACGACCCCCTGATCCGTCAATCGCGGCGGACTTCCGCGCAGGCGCCTGGGAAAGCGACCTTGCCCTGATCTTTGAGTTTCGAGACATTTTTTTCCTTGCCCCAAACCTCTGGGGCGCAGGGGGTTATGTTAATTGACCTATCGAAGTTCAGTCAGTATACAACAATTTCCGTTGACAGGTTCTGGTTCACGGCTAAACTTATACTCCAGTTGGTTCTGCACAGAACAGAACCAGGGGGTCTCAGCGAGACCCTCACGAGATTCGGCATCCTTGTTGAAGACTGGCGCAACCACGGCATTGTTAGGAGATGGGAGTATGCGACGCCTCAGCAAGCAGCCGGCGGAACGGGATCTGCATCGCGCCCCCGTACAACCGGACGGCGCGGACCTCCTCCGGCGACAAGCGGATTGGCTCACCGGCGTAGACCGAACCCTGTTGACCCTGTACATCCAGGCCGGATGCAGTTTTCAACAGATCGGCCGACTGACCGGAATGAACCGATCCTCCATTTCCCGGCGGATTCGAAAGATCCTCCGCAGGCTCTCCGACCGCACGTACCTGGCGTGCCTGGCGAGCCGGGACCGGTTCAGCGATCAGGAGATGGATGTTCTTCGGGACCACCTGATCCGAGGCCTGTCCCTCGCGAGGATCGCGCGGGATTCCGGCCTGCGCTATTACCGCGTCCGCGCGATCGTCGACAAAGCGAGAGACATCTCGCAACCGGCGCAGTCCTGACCTGCGTCTCCGATCGGTCGCAGAACTGATACGAGCAGGAGGAATTCCGCATGACAACGTACACGGTTTCGAAACGATTCACCTGGCAGGGCCCCTTGAGCGACCGGGCGGTGCGGATCTGTCGCATGTTCGGGCTCACCGTCGATCGGCTCACCGCGGGAGCCCCCGAGCACGCGTGCAGGGTCCGAATCGCGCCGGGGGACATCGTCTACATCACCGGTCCTTCCGGCGCGGGCAAGAGCGTCCTGCTCCGCGAACTTCAGAGCTGCGTGCCTGCCCAGGACGCGGTCGATCTGGACGAGATCGAGCTGCCCGACGACCGGACGGTGATCGATTGCTTCTGTGACGACCTCGTCGCCAGCCTCCAGACGCTCAGCGCGGTCGGTCTGGCGGACGTGTTCTCCATCCTGAACCGTCCGTCGCATCTGAGCGAGGGACAGAAGCACCGCTTCCGCCTGGCGAAGGCTCTGGCCTCAGGGCGGCCCTTCGTCTTTGCGGACGAGTTCTGCAGCGAGCTGGACCGCATCACCGCCGCGACGGTCGCGTTCAACGTGCATCGCTTCGCCAGGCGGGCCAGGCTCACGCTGATCCTGGCCTCCGGTCGGGACGACATCCTGATCGACCTGGCGCCCGACGTGCTGATCCGCAAGGACTTCACGGGACCCGCCCAGGTCATCTACAAGGAGAACCCATGCACACATGTTCCATCATGCGATCGCTGGAACTCGTCCCTGGGGACATGAGCGATTACGCGAAACTGGCCGCACATCACTACCGCCGGGAGCGCCCGGTCGCGGTCAAGGCGGTGTACGCGCTGCGTCCCATCGAACCGCTGGGCTCGTTCGGGCGAAAGACCGCAGGCGTGATCGTCTACACGATGCCCGCGATGAACGTGCCGATCGTCGAGGCGCTGGGCGTCATGCCCCTGGCGAATCCATTCCTCGAACGGGCCGGCATGAAGGTCTACGAGCCGCGGGTCCCGGTCGAGCACGTCAAGCTGATCGAGGCGTTCAGCGCGGCGGGTGTGGAGGAACGGGATCTCGTGTCGCCTGCGACCGTGCAGGAGCGTCTCGACCGCCTGACCGGTTCGCGCAAGGCGTTCATCGAGCACCACATCGCCGAGTTCCTCAAAAGCCACGGCACACGCCGAACCATGCCCCGCGGCATCGAGCGGACTCGCTATCTTCCGGGCAAGCTGACCCACCGCCCCTCGTACTACATCTGGTTTAACCCATTCATGACGGAGGCCAAACCATGAAAAGGACGACGATCGAGCACATCCCTCTGGACCGGCTCGTGCCCCATCCGGACAGCCCCAACCGCATGAGCCGGGCGAACGCCGACAAGCTCCTGCGCAACATCGCTCGGACCGGGCGGTACGAGCCGCTCGTGGTCCGCCCCTGTCCCGGCCGGGACGGTTTCTACCAGATCCTCAACGGTCGGCACCGCTGCGAAGCGATTCGCAAGCTCGGGCTCCCCGCCGCGGAGGCGGTCGTATGGGACGTCGATGACGAGCAGGCGGACATCCTGCTGGGCACTCTGAACCGCCTCGGCGGTCGGGACTGTCTCGGCAAGAAGCTCACGCTGTTGCGACGCCTGACCCGTCGGATTCCCATCCGCAAGCTGGCGCGTCTGCTGCCCCAAACGCTCGGCCAGATCGAACGGCTCACGAGTTCCCAGCCGCTTGGCCGCGCGACGGCGCAGAAAGCCTCCGCCTTCGCCAAGGCGATGGTGTTCTTCGTGGACGAAGGACAACAGCAACGGGTCGAAGAGGCCCTCCTGACTGCGAACCCCTCTGGACAAGGACGGGGTCGCGCCGCCGCAAGGGCTGCGGCTCTGGACCAGATCGCGGGGCAATTCCTCGCACGCACAGGCGACCAGGCGACCGCCCGCGGGTCATAGTCGTCTGCAAGCGCCGCTCTGTGACAATTTCATAAAGAGTCTTTGATATTCTCGCGAATGTGAGAGCCCCGCGGAGTCGCCGGGTAGGCAGAGTATAAACTCGTCTATATCGTGATTCGATCGCAGCCGGCTCAGACCATACGCAGAAGCGCAGGTTGCGCCTGTTTCAGGAACACAACGGGGTCGAATCGTCGGCGGGGTGGGTCGTGCCGTTGGACTCGGGGCGCCCATCCGGCTCTCCGTCGTCGAACAGGCCCATGCTCAGGGCCCGCCTGATGAGGTCCACCAGGCTGCACGCCTGGAGCTTTCGCATGATGTTCTTGCGGTGGACGTCGACGGTTCGCTTGGAGCGGTGCAGGTGGGCTGCAATGTCCTGGCTGGTCTTGCCGGCCAGGATCAACTGCACGATCTGAATCTCCATCTGGGTGAGAGCCCGGTGAGTGCGGGGCAACGAGGCGACCCGCACCAGTTGCGTTTCGATCGCTTCGCCCAGGCGGTCGGTCGCGACAGGTTTCTCGAGGCATTCGCAAGCCCCTGCCTTGACGGCCTTTACGGCCAGAGGCACCGCGGCGCGCTCGACGATCGCCACGGTCGAGACCCACGGCGCCGTCCGGCGGACCTCCGTCAGCAATTCGAGCCCTTCTCCCTCAGACCCCTCCAGATCCACAATCAGCATGTCGCAGGGTCTGGCGGACAGCTCTTCCAGACAATCCTGGCCCTGGGAGAAGTAGCCGACCAGCTTGTCCTCCCGTCCAAGCGCCGTCTCCACCATGTGGCGGACCTGAGGTCCTTTCCCATAGCAGCAGATACGCCTTCGCGAACCGCTTTTCATGGCGCCACGTTGCTGAAATGGTGTCTGCCGGACTGTTCCACTGTCTTTTCATCCTTTGAGACAAACAAAGACGCGTTGATTGGTTGTATGCGAAAACCCAAATGCCGACGTTTACGACTACGCTGAAGCCCCTGCGGCCGCAGACACCACATGCCGCCGTATTGCTGCGCAATGAAGGCGTCTGCCGTTCGCTGGATGTAGATGAAAAAATGGGAAACTTAAGTGAAAAAAAGGCACCTCTATCCTTACACCACGACCACAGAGCCACTTAGAAACTATCTCAAAACAGTGTCTTTGGCCGATAACCATCCGTAGGAGCCAATTGAAAGGAGTCACGGATGGCACGGCAGAAACGCAAGGTCAAGCCCCTTCCGACGATCTGGGAGGTCAACGACGAGTTGTGGAAC
>DATIKY010000006.1:0-6976 GCA_035476995.1 Sedimentisphaerales bacterium
TGAAGAACTACGGTCGCCTCCGTACCCTGGTAGATCGTTGGATTGAACTGTCAACCCAACTGTGTCAGACGAGAATGGAACGGGAAACGGGTTGACTATCCCGCCACGAAGACAGGCCAGAACATGGCACTGTCCAGTATCGGAACACCATGCGTGGAAAATGCTGCTATTGAGCCTGTTCAGGGTATCAAGACTGCGGACGGCGTCTGCGAAGGAGTAGAACACTTCACGTGTCCTGCCAGATTTGACCAACTGCTTGGTCCCAAGCAGGTCAAAACACCCAACCCAGCATTTCCTGTTCTGCTTGTGGATGTAATTCATATCATCTCCCGCAGACTGCCACCAGTTCTCTTCATACCAACACCGAAGATGGACACCACACGATGGGCTCAATAGAAGAGACATTCCACCGCAGGGTCAAGTCCAGGGGACATCTTGAAGAACTCTGGTCTTCTCGGCGAGATTGAAGATCGCCCGGGCATTGCCGTGCATGATGGGGTCGACCAGCTCCATCGCATGCGCCTGCGTCAGCCAGCCTTCTTCGACCAGTTCGCTCAGGGCCAGGGCGATGCCTCGCCGGGCGATCGTGGCGTGGCCGAGAACCGGCTCGACCGGGATGTAGTCGCCGCCGAAGGTGAGGATCTTGTTGGCCGGGATGGTGACGAGGCACTTCTTCAGGAAGTCCTTGGCCGCCACCGGGTTGATGATCCAGGACCAGCACATGTCGACATAGGCGTTGGCCCATTGCTTGGCCGCCGCGATCAGTTCCTCGTAGTGCGGATAGCAGATGTGCATGAAGACGAACCGCGTCTCGGGGGCCTTGCGGCACAGTTCCGTCGCCGAGCCGGGATTGTGCAGCAGCCGCTCCAACGGCATGGAGTTGTGTCCGGCGTAGTAACCGGTGTGGAGCTTAACGGGCAGCTTGTGCTTCGTGGCCGTGTTCACCGCCTGCCAGAACAGGTGGTCCTCCAGGGCCTTCTTCTCATCGCCGGTCAGGGGCTCATTGGCCAGTCGCTTCTTGAAGATCGCCTCGGCCTTCTCCGCCGGGACCTGCTCGTAATTGATGTCCCGGTGGTACGCGTCCTGTGATTTGACCGCAACCGCGTACTTGCCGTACTTGTCGAACCACCAGTCGATCACACGATGCCAGTCGGTCAGTGAGCGGACCTCGACGCCGGTGGGCTTGCCCATGCCGTCGAAGCTCGGCCCCGCGAACATCCCGACGATGCTGATGTCCTGCATCAGCAGCGTGGGCATATCCGACTCATTGAACGGACGGCCCAGACTATTCACCTGGCACGATTCGATCTTGCCCAGTTCGCAGAGGATTCGCCGATAGAAGCCGGGCCGCCGGGTCTTCTCGTAGCCTTCCTGCACCTTCCTGACCGTCCCGGCCGACAGGTCGTCCACGTCGTAGAGCCTCTGCATGGCGATCCGCACGGCCTGGCCGTAGCCGGTGTTCTTGACCGCCAGCCAGTACGGTTCCAGGAGCCGCCATTTATCGACCGGATCGGTCTCTTTCGAGAAGAACCGGTCGCAGGTCTCCCTGGGCATCCCGGCCACGAGCAAATCGGAGTCGAGATAGTGGCTCAGCAGCAGACTCCAGTCGTCGGCCGTGACCCGCGGGTGGGCCGTGCCCGAGAGTCGCTCCTTCTCTTCCATCAGATGCTCGTGCGTGTCGATCAGCGGCGTGGCAAACACCTTCTCGACAAGGGCCGGATTCATCCGCCCGTCTGCAATGGCGTCGTGCGGCGTTTCTTGCGAGGCCCCCGCGGGTGCGCCGCCGACCGAGCCAAGCATCGCCACCGTCCCCAATGCGCCAAGTCCCTGGAGTGTGTCACGTCTCGAGATTGAAACTCTGTCGGCCATAGGTCATCCTCTCAAATGCTGTCCCGTCGCGGCGATGAGCCGCCTGTCCCGGCGACATGTACCCTCCACGATACGGGATCCTCGCGGCCGATGCAAGGCCAATGCCCATTCGCGACAGAACCGCAGGCCGCCTCTTGGCAGGATGGACGCCCCCGCCCGTCCCTCCTGTCATCCGTCCTTGCACGACAAGCCCCTGGCTCGAATCGCAGACGACAGGCAGGCGAGGGCGCCTGCCCCACAAAGAGCCCCGAATTCGCCTAAACGGGTTGCACGGTCCGTCGCGATCTGTTATCCTGTTGTCAGAAACGATCAGTAGGTCGCACCTTCCTGGGGGTTGGGGCGTTCCGACGGGCTATACGAACCTGTGAATGGGAGGACATCCGATGACTAGGACTATCCAGACGCTGTCGATCACCACCGTCGTTTTGGCCATGCTCACGGCCACCGTCTGCGCGGGCCAGGCCCAGGACAACTGGCCTACGTGGCGAGGGCCGCTGGGTTCGGGAGTCTCGCCCCAGGGCAACCCGCCATTGACCTGGAGCGAAACGCAGAACATCCGCTGGAAGGTCCCGGTCCCCGGCAAAGGCTCCTCCAGCCCGATCGTCTGGGGCGACAAGATCTTCTTTCTGACCGCGATCGAAACGGACCGCGAGGGCGAGCCTGCTGCGGCGCCGAGCACCGCAGGAACCGCTCCCGCCCCCTCCCGCGGCGGCAGAGCCCCCAAGAACATCCACAAATTCGACGTGGTCTGCCTGGACCGCGCGACCGGGAGGATCCTCTGGCAGAAGACCGCCCGCGAGGAGGTCCCCCACGAAGGGCACCATGCCGACCACGGCTTCGCCTCCTATTCCCCGGTCACCGACGGCAAGCTCCTCTGGGCCTCCTTCGGCTCCCGCGGCGTCCACTGCTACGACCTCGACGGCCAGCACAAGTGGAGCCGGGATCTCGGCCGGCTGCGGGCCAAGATGGCCTTCGGCGAAGGCAGCTCCCCCGCTTTGATCGGCGATGCCCTCATCGTCGTCATGGACCACGAAGACCAGTCCAGGATTCACGCGCTGGACAAGACGACCGGGCAGACCCTGTGGCAGAAGGACCGCGATGAAATGACCTCCTGGGCCACGCCCCTGGGCGTCGAGGTCGGCGGCAGGCTCCAGGCCATCGTCAACGCGAACAGCTTCGTCCGCGCCTACGATGTTCAGACGGGCGAGGTGATCTGGCAGTGCAGCGGCCAGACGCAGAACGTCGTTCCAACACCCGTGGTCGGCTTCGGCATGGTCTTCTGTGCCAGCGGCTTCCGCGGCAGCGCGTTGCAGGCGATCGAACTGGGCCGGACCGGCGACCTGACCGGCACCGACGCCATCCGCTGGCAGGTGAACAAGGCGACTCCCTACGTCCCCTCGCCCATCCTCTATGGCGACAAGCTCTACGTCTGCTCGGTCAACAAGGCGGTCATCTCCTGCTACGACGCGAAGACGGGCTCGCCGCACTTCACCGAACAGCGCCTGGCGGCGGTCAACGACATCTATGCTTCTCCGGTTGGCGCGGCGGGTCGGATCTACTTCGTAGGACGCAAAGGCACCACCCAAGTGATCCCGAACACCGGCCGCTTCGAAATCCTCGCGACCAACGTCCTGGACGATGAGATCGACGCCTCCCCCGTCGTCCTCGGCGACCAGATTTTCCTCAAGGGCAAGAAGAGTCTCTACTGCATCGGCGAATCGTCGGGCACGTGATGGAGATGAAAGCCGTGTTTGGGCCACAGCCGGCGGACCAGCACGTAGCTCACAACAGAGGCGATGGTTGGCAGGCCCCTGTGCCGTTGAGGCTGGGGTGAAGATCAATCGTGTCGGAGGGCGACGATCGGATCGACGCGGGCGGCCCGACGGGTTGGGTAAAGGCCCGCGAGAAGACTCACCAGAATCGAGAAGAAGATCGCGCCCAGGCAGAGCCACCAGGGAAAGTCGAAATAGGCCATGCGCGGGGCGTGCTGGCGGGCCATGATGGCGTTGATCACTTCGTTGATGACGAAGCTCACCGCCGCCGCCAGCGCCAGACCGAACGTTCCGCCGAGCAGGCCGATGGCCCCGGATTCGAAGAGGAAGATCCGCTGCACGTCGCCGTCGGTGGCGCCAACCGCCTTCATGATCCCGATCTCGCGGTACCGCTCCAGGATCGACATCACCATCGTGTTGACGATCCCCAGCGACGCGACCGTGATGCCGATCATGCCGACCGCCTCAACGAGGGCCGCCGGGATCGTCCCGCCCGCGAAAGCGAGGGCCGCCGCTCTGGCGCGGCGCCGAGACGACGATGTCGTTCAGGATGTCCACCTTGTTGAATTGGTCGGTGATGTTCCGCTGAACGCCCTGCCCGAACGCGAACATGCACACCAGCGCCACGATCCCGATCACCACCCCGGCGGTGGTGAGAACCGTGCGCAACTTCTTCTTCCAGAGGTTGGCACACGCCTGCTCGACATAATCCGAAATCCGCATAGGTGCAGGGAATCATACACGTCGGTGAGAATCGGATCAAGCGGTGTCGGCTTACAGGCATGCCACTTCTTCGCGACCGCCATTGACACCGGCCGAAGCGACGACTATGATGAACTTCGATTCTGACTGACAGAGCGAACAGGGTTGCAGTCCTGGAGACACGGCATGCTCGAATTCGATCGCATCACGTTCGACCCGAACGTAATGGGAGGCAAAGCGTGCATTCGCGGCATGCGCGTTCCGGTTTCCCTCATCGTCAACCTGGTCGCCAACGGTACGAGCACGGAGGACATCACCCAGGCATATCCCTACATCGAGCCGGAGGACATTCGCCAGTCGCTCCAGTATGCGGCCTGGTTGACGCAGGAAACGATTCATCCGCTGGAGTCGACGTCCCCATGAAGTTCCTCGCGGACATGGGCATTTCTCCCATGGTCATCGACTTCCTTCAGCGTCTCGGGCATCGGGCGACGCATCTTCACCAAGAGGGTCTCGATAGACTGGGCGACGCGGAGATCCTGCAGAAGGCCCGCACAGAGAGGTGCGTCCTTCTGACGCACGACCTCGACTTCGGCGACCTGCTTGCGGCCCATGGGGCCGACTTGCCAAGCGTCGTCATCTTTCGCCTGCGAAATATGCGTCCCGAGCGTGTGAACCGCCACCTCCTCGGAGTCATTTCGCAACACGCGAAGGAACTCGAAAACGGGGCCATTGTCGTCGTGAGCGAGGGACAAGCGAGAATTCGCAGCCTTCCCCTGAAGAACGGCAGATAGGAAGAGAAATCGGCCAGTCTGTGCCCGAGGGAATCCTCAGAGGTTCGTATTCGCAGCGGCTGTCGCTCGCAACGACCTTTCCATCCCGGAGCAGGATCACTTCGTGGGCGAACTCTCGCAGCAGAGCCTGCTCGTGGGAGATCATCACGAGGGTCAGACTGTGATGGCGGTTCAACTCGGAGAGAATCTCCACGATCTGGCGAGATGTCTTGCTGTCGAAATTGCCTGTGGGTTCGTCGGCCAGCAGGATCTGCGGCCGGTTGACCAGCGCCCGGGCGATTGCGACCCGCTGCTGCTCGCCGCCGGAAAGCTCGGTCGGCCGATGGTTCTTTCGGCCCTCCAGACCGAATCGAGAAGTTCCGCAGCTCGATCCAGCCGGTGTTTCTTGGCCACGCCCGCGAACAGCAAAGGAAAAGCCGCGTTCTCTATCGCGGTGTAGGCATTGACCAGGTTGAACGACTGAAAGATCATGCCGATCGTGTTGCGGCGGTAGAGGGCGAGGTCCTTTTTGCCCAGGTCGGAGATCAGCCGACCGGCGACTCGAATCGTGCCGGAAGACGGGGTGTCCAGTCCGCCCAGGAGGTTCATGAGCGTGGACTTGCCCGATCCCGATGCGCCGGTGACGCCGACGAACCGCCCGCGGGCGATCGACAGCGTCACATCGCGAAGGGCCGGGACCTCGACCTCGCCGCACGCGTACAGTCTGCTCAATCCGGTCGTTTCGATGAAGCGGTCAGCGTCCATGCTCAAGGAGGAACCTCCGCAGTCCTTCGAGATCGTCGGTATTGATCAGATCGACGCCGGCCGCGAGCAACTGGCGCCACAGAGCGCCCCTGGCGGGCGACCGCAGATCCGGCGTCGCCCAGAACCGCACCAGCCGCCCTTTCGCGTGCGACTTGCGGACGATCTCGTCGAGCTTGGCGCGTTCCTCCGCAGGCATAGGCCCTTCGCCCCGCCAGGTGAAGGTCCGGCCCCAGTGGTCGCTGATCATCGGGATCAGGTCGGCCGGGACTTGGGAATCGAGATCGGTCAGCCGGCCGTCACAGCCCGCGTAGCGGAGTTTCTGCGACTGCATGAATTCCAGGGGACGGTTGCCCGACACCACCACGAGCACTGCCCCCTCCTTGCGGCTGTCGGGACCGAAGACGGTGAGCATCTCGCGATACTCGCTCAGGATCTCGTGGAGCCTCCGATACGTCGGCTCGGCGGCAGTCTTGAGGTCGATTAAAAGCACGAACCCTGGCCCGTCGCGATAGACCCGCCCGCCGTTGCTTTGCACCCGTTTTCTCAGTGGCTGCAAGTACAAAGACCGCAGCGTCCTGTCGGGGCGGATCTCCCGTTCCTCATGGGCAATGCAGAGTTCGTCGCCCACGAGGAAAACGTCCGCCTCCACACTCGTGAAGCCCTGATCCAGAGCGTCGAACAGAGGCCGCGAGTGTTGATAGTCGTTATGCGCGTGGGCGCCGCGAAGAGGCGTCGCATCGGCCTGCGGCGGCGTCTGCATCGCGCAAACCAACCCAAGAACCAAAGCCATCGCAACCATACGATCCGCACTCCTTCACGCTGTCAACCAGCTTGCGACGGAAGTTGTCAAGTTGAATGAGACAGTTCCTTTTCACAATTAAGGCTCATCCGGTTTTTGCGTACTTTTGAGTTGAGAAGAGTGGACATGCCGGCTTATCCAAAGGTTTTGCAAGGACTTAGAAACTATCTCAAAACAGTGTCTTTGGCCGATAACCATCCGTAGGAGCCAATTGAAAGGAGTCACGGATGGCACGGCAGAAACGCAAGGTCAAGCCCCTTCCGACGATCTGGGAGGTCAACGACGAGTTGTGGAAC
>DATIKY010000007.1:0-71312 GCA_035476995.1 Sedimentisphaerales bacterium
AACTGCGTGAGGAAACCGCCGCATGGGAGAAGAGCCGTGACGGGGCCGAGGTGAAAGTGAACTGGCAGTTCACCACGGCAGACGCCAGGACAAAGCTGAAACGTCTCTATCCATCAATGGATGGGTAATGGAGCACTAGGCGACGAGCGATTCTTGTATGGGAACATCGCTGTGAGCACCTTCGAGGAGATCTGGCAGGGGCAGAAGCGCATAGATTCTTTGCGCTGGTGCATGGAGAAGCTCGACGTTTCTTCCTGTCGGATCGGTTGTCGCATGGACGAGGTGAACCGGTACCTGTGGGAATTGAAACACCCGCATCCGCACGTGAATTTCATCTGATGATCGCCATGGGATATCGTTATGTGATCTTCGATTTCGATGGAGTCCTGGCCGAGACCAACGAGATCCGGTTCCAGGGCTTCACAGAGCTTTTCCGGGAACTCCCGGGCGACGAAATGGCGCGGTTCATGGCCTTCGTCCGGGCCAACGGCGGCCTGTCCCGCTACGGCAAGATCCGGCATCTCTACGAGAGTATCCTGCGCCAGCGGGTGTCCGCGGACCGGGTCGCGACCCTGGCGGGCCTGTACTCCCAGATCGTCAAACAGAAGGTGATCGAAGCCATTCCGGTCGAAGGCTCGCTGGAGTTTCTCGCTGGGCACCAGGGGAGGTTTGAGTTCGCGGTCGTATCGGGATCGGATCAGCAGGAACTTCGCCAGGTGTGCTGCGCCCGCGGGATCGAGAAGTACTTTCGAGAAATCCTCGGGTCTCCGAAGGAGAAGGCGGAGAACCTGGCCGAGCTGTTGGCCGGTCGGGGGTGGGAAAAGCAGGCGAGCGTCTATGTGGGCGATTCGCAGAACGACTATCAGGCTGCGGTCGAGGTGGGCATCGACTTCATCGGTCGCCAGTCCGGCGTGATGGACTGGAGGGACACGGACGTCGCCCACATCGCCAGTTTACGCGAGCTGCCGCAGGCCATCGAAAGACTGTCCAGCCGCAGGAGGCATGTATGAAGAGAGTAGTCATCATCGTGGCGCAGAACTTCCAGGACGAGGAATTCGTGTATCCCTACTACCGCGTGCTGGAAGAGGGGCATCAGCTCGACGTCGCCACTCCTGGCGGGCAGAACATGATCGGCAAGTACGGCGTCCCGGCCCGGGCGACCATGTCCACGGACAATCTCAAGGCGTCGGATTTCGACTGCGTCATCCTGCCCGGCGGATTCGAGTCGCCGGACCGGCTCCGCATCCGGTCCGAAGTGCTTCAGTTCGTCCGCGAGATGACGGAGTCCGGGAAGCTGGTGGCTGCGATTTGCCATGGGCCGTGGATCCTCATCTCGGCCGGTGTGGTCAAGGGTCGCAAGGTGACGGGGTACATGTCCATCGCGGACGACCTGAGGAACGCCGGGGCCTTGTACACCGAGCAGAACCTGGTGATCGACGGCAACCTGATCTCCGCCCCGCACTACAAGAACAACGGCGAATTCATGAAGGCGGTCATCGAGGCCTTGAGAAGCTGACCATGATTCACACAGTCACGAGAAAGATCGCCGACGAGCGGCACAGCGGACAGGCAGGGGTGTCCATAGGGTGTACAGTGCACACTAATTCCCCATCCGAAAGAGAAAATGGTGTCCACGGCACACCCTACGAGGACGTGATCGTCAAGAAGCCCTGGGGTTATGAGTACCTGGTTTTCGAGAACGAGCACGTCGCGATCTGGATGCTCCAGATCGTTCGCAAGCGAAAGACCTCGATGCACTGCCATCCGCGGAAACGGACCGGGCTGATCCTGCTCTCCGGCGACGCCAGGCTCCACCACCTGGAGGGCAGCATTCCACTGGGCCGGATGGGCGTGGTCAATATCGAAGCCGGGGCGTTCCACTCCACCGAGGCCGCCAGCACGCTGCCCATCGACCCGGTGAGCGAGAACGGCATCTGGGTCATGGAGATCGAGTCCCCACCGCTGAAGGAGGATCTGTGCCGGATGAGCGACGCCTACGGCCGGGCCGGCGCGACCTACGAGGGGGCCGACCACCTGGTTCCCCATCCCACAGAGATCCTCAGGCTCCAGGAGCCCGAGGAAGGGGAGAGGCTCCTGCGACGGACGTTCCAGAACCTGGTCTTCACCGTTCGCAGGGGAGCCGTTGGCAGGGATCGCCACTGCCCCTCGCCGGAATCGCTCGTGGCGGTGATCGGCCGCGATTCATCCAGACAATACGTCCACCCTCTCATGGAGGTCGGGCGGGTCTCTTCGTTTTCGGAATTCCAGGAGAACACGAAGACCGAGTGTTTCGAAGGAGTCACCGTGTTGACGATCGAGCAGGAGAAGAAGGTGGTGAAGATCTCCGACTATATCGCATCGACGATCGCCGACTTGGGCGTTCGGCACGTGTTCGGCGTCTGCGGCGGCGGCGCGATGCACCTGGTCGATTCCTTCGGCGGCAGCGACCGCATGGAGTACATCGCGACGCATCACGAGCAGGCTGCGGCCATGGCGGCCGAGGGATATGCCCGTGTCAGCGGCGTTCCCGGGGCGACTCTCGTCACCTCTGGCCCCGGCGGGACCAACGCCGTCACCGGTGTCTACGGCGCCTGGGTGGATTCGATCCCGGCTTTCTTCGTCTCCGGCCAGGTCACTCGCGACACGCTGATTGGCCAAACCGGTCTGCGTCAGTTCGGCATCCAGGAAGGCAACATCATCGACATCATCCGGCCGATCACGAAGTACGCCGTGACGATCACCGACCCCGACACGATCCGCTACCACGTGGAAAAGGCCTGTCATCTGGCGACGACCGGCCGGCCCGGTCCGGTCTGGATCGATGTCCCGCTCGATATCCAGAACAAGCTCATCAATCCCGAAGAGCTTCGCGGCTACACGTCCGATGAACGCTCGGAGCCTTGCACGGAGTATGTTCTCCGCGGGCTCGTCGCCCAGTGTGCCGAGATGCTCGCGAAGGCAAAGCGGCCGGTCTTGATCTATGGCTATGGAGTCCGCCTGGCCGGAGCGGAGGACTCGCTTCGCGACCTCGTTCAACGCACGCAGATTCCTTGCGTATCGTCCTGGACCACCTCGGATGTCATTCCCACCGCCGACGAGAACTACGTCGGCCGAAGCGGGATAATGGGCGACCGGGCAGGCAATTTTGCGGTCCAGAATGCGGACCTCGTCCTCATCATCGGTTCGCGGATGTCCATCCCCCAAGTGGGCTACAACTACAAGCTCTTTGCCCGCGGCGCCAAGAAGATCATGGTCGACATCGACGAGATCGAGCTGAAAAAGCCCTCGCTGCGTCCCGATCTTCCGATCTGCGCTGACGCTGGCCGATTCCTGCAGGCTCTGTTGGCCAAGGTCGAGGCGGACGGCGGCACGCTCGCGATCGATCCCTGGCGGACGCGGTGTCGGAACTGGAAGCAGAAGTATCCCGTCTGCCTGCCCGAGTACCGGGACAATCGCGACAAGGTGAACTCGTTCCACTTCGTGGACCGTCTCTCCGAGAAACTCGGTTCCGACGCGGTCGTGGTCACGGACATGGGCACCAGCTTTACCTGCACGATGCAGACGTTCCGGACCAAGGCTGGCCAGCGGCTGTTCACCTCCAGCGGCTTTTCCTCGATGGGATTCGGATTGCCCGGCGCGATCGGGGCGTGCTTCGCCCAGGGCCGGGGCAAGACCATCCTCATCACCGGCGACGGCGGCTTGCAGATGAACATCCAGGAGCTTCAGACGGTCGCGCACCACAGGCTTCCGTTGATCGTCTTCGTGCTCAACAACGAAGGATACCTGACGATCAAGCTGATGCAGCAGAACCACTTCGGCCGGTACGTCGGCTCCGATCCAGCGAGCGGGTTGACGTGTCCTGACATCGTCAAGTTGGCCGAGGCTTACGGGATCGAGTCCGAGCGCATCGCAGACCAGAAGACCCTGGACGAGCGGCTCGACACCGTTTTGTCGCATCGGGGTCCCTATATCTGCGAGATCCTGATGCCGCCGGAACAGGCTCTGATTCCGAGGGTATCCTCGCTCAAACTGCCCGACGGGCGGATCGTCTCGAAGCCCATGGAGGACCTGTACCCCTTCCTCGACCGCGAGGAATTCCGGGAGAACATGATCGTGGACCCCGTGGAGATCCTGAGTCACTGATGGAAGAGTTCGATATCGGATATCCGCATAGCAGCACGCCGAGAGTCCTGAAGAAGGGATTCCGGACCATTCGAAATCGAATGGCGGCCGCCGGTCTGGACCGGGAGTACTACGACGGCCGGAGGGAGAACGGCTACGGCGGCTTCCGCTACGACGGTCGCTGGGCGCAGATCGTCCCGCGACTGGCGGCTCGCTATGGATTGACCTCGAACTCGGCGGTTCTGGACGTGGGCTGCAAGAAGGGCTTTTTCCTGCACGACCTCAAGCTGGCCTTGCCCGGCGTCCTCGTCAAGGGCGTTGAGAACCATCCCTACCCCATCGAGCACGCGATGGATTCGGTGAAGGATGATCTGGTCCTGGCTCGGTATGAAGAACTGCCGTTCGAAGACGGCCGGTTCGATTTCGTCATGGCGTACGCCTCCATCTACATGCTCAATCTGGCAGGGGTGATGCAGGCCCTTCGCGAGGTCCAGCGCGTGGGCAAAGGACGAAGCTTCGTGACCTTGGGGGCGTACAAGACCCGCGAGGGACGCGAGTTGTTGGAGGACTGGACCCTGCTCGGAACGACCATCCTGCACGTGGACGAATGGCTGGAGGTCTTCCACGAGACGGGCTACACGGGCGATTACGCATTTACCACGGCTGAGTCCTTGAACCTGGTTCGAGGCTGACGAAGGACCGATACGCATGGGCTTGCTGTACACGAAAATGAAGGTGTTCCACTACAAGGACAAGGTCGATTCGCTGCCCGCGAGCGTGCCTCAGATCCTTCCCCCTCTGCATGTCCGCGTCAAGCCGACGAACGTCTGCAGCCACAACTGCTGGTATTGCGCCTATCGCAAGGAGAACATCCAGCTCGGCAAAGACATGGCCGCGAAGGACCAGATCCCCAGGGAGAAGATGCTGGAGATCGTGGAGGACTTCGCCCAGATGGGCGTCAAGGCCGTGACTTTCAGCGGCGGGGGCGAGCCCCTGTGCTATCCGCACCTGGCCGAGACGGTCCAGATGCTCGCGGAGAGAGGCATTCGTTTCGCGACGCTGACCAACGGCTCGGGTCTGAAGGGCCGGATCGCGGAACTGTTCGCGGCCAAGGGGACGTGGATCCGCGTCTCCCTGGACGGCTGGGACGGCCCGAGCTACGCAAAGTATCGCGGGGTCTCCGAGAAGGAGTTCGCCAAGGTGATGGGCAACCTGGAGGGATTCCGCAAGCTCGGCGGCTCCTGCTACCTGGGCGTCGTGATCATCGTGGACAAAGACAACGCGCCGCACGTGTACGAGACGATCGGTCGGATCAAGAACGCCGGCGCCGACAGCGTCAAGGTGTCGCCGTGCATCGTGAGCAACGACGGCAACGAGTGCAACGCCTATCACAAGCCGTATTTCGCGTCGGTGGGCGAGCAGGTGGATCGGGCCGTCGCGGACTTCGCGGGCGAACGGTTCGAGGTCTTCAACGGCTACGGCGAGCAGTTGACCACGTTCCGCAAGTCCTACGGCTGGTGTCCCTACATCCAGATCAACCCGGTCATCGGCGCGGACCTGAATGTGTACTCGTGCCACGACAAGGCGTACAACCTGGACGAGGGACTGATCTGCTCGATCCGCCAGCGGCGCTTCCGCGACGCCTGGCTGGGCGACAAGTCGCAGTTCTTCCGGATCGATCCGCGGAAGCACTGCTGCCATCATTGTGTGGTCAACGACAAGAACAAGATGATCCTGGAGTACCTGGACACGGACCCGGATCACGTGATGTTCGTGTGAGGTGAGTTTGATGTTCTCGCTGCAGGGCAAGACGATTCTGATCACCGGGGCTTCCCGGGGGCTGGGGTCCGTCTGCGCCCGGGCGTTCGCCGAGCAGGGGACCAGGCTGGCGCTGATGGCCCGCTCGAAAGAGGCCTTGGAGGACGTGCGTGTCTCCTGCAGCCGCGCGACGGATCACTTGGCCATCGCTGTCGATCTGACGAATGACGCGGCCGTGGACAACGCGGTGCGTGAAGCAACGGCTTTTCTCGGCCAGATCGATGTGGTGCTTCACGTGGCCGGAGGCGGGCTTGGTCTTCGTAAGCCTTTGATTTCTTCGGTGGATTTGCTGAGACTCTTTTCTCTCAATGTCGCTGCGGCTGCCGAGATCGATCGGCTTGTGGCGCCGGGGATGATGGAGCGAGGCAAGGGCAGCCTCGTGCACGTAGGGTCGGTGGCGTCCACCGATGCCGTGGCTTCGGTGGGGTACAACACGGTCAAGGCCGGCTTGGCTGCCTACGTGCGAAGTCTGGGCAATCACCTGGCGGCCCACGGCATCGTGGTCACCGGGATTCTGCCCGGCGGCTTCCACGCCCCCGGCAACTCCTGGCAACGGCTCAAGGCCAACAAACCCGAAGTGGTCGACCGGTTCATCGCCGAGCGGTTGCCCCGGGGCCGGCTGGCCGAGGCCGACGAACTCGTGCCCCTGATCGCTTTTCTCTGCTCCGACGCGGCCGGCATGATGGGCGGGTGCCTGGTGCCCATCGACGCCGGGGAAGGAAGGACCTACGCGGTGGCCTAGATGACCAAGACGCAGAACAATATGAATGAGAATAAGGTCTTGCGAGCATACGCCGCCTCGCTGCGGGAGCGGTTCGGCCCGGGCAAGAGGCTGCTTCTGGTCCAGGCCCCGCAATTCCTTTTCGAGACAATCAACCCCGAAGTGATTTGCGGCCGAGGCTATTACGCCTATCCGCCGACCGGGCTTCAGCGGCTCGCCGAGTCTCTGTCCGGGCGGGATATCGAGGTCCGCATCCTCGACCTGAATCTCCACGTGCTTCAGCGAATCGCCGAGCAGGGCCGGTTCGATCCCGAGACATGGCTCGATGCCCTGGGCGAGCAACTGGACACATTCCATCCGAACATGGTCGGCGTGACCTGCCTGACTGTGTACACGGACCTGTTTGCGACGAATCATCCCCTGACCTCGATCCT
The DNA here is from genome assembly GCA_035476995.1 of Sedimentisphaerales bacterium. Classification (GTDB taxonomy): domain Bacteria; phylum Planctomycetota; class Phycisphaerae; order Sedimentisphaerales; family Anaerobacaceae; genus PLanc-01. The sequence continues at coordinate 7,096 of DATIKY010000007.1, forward strand.
CCGCAACCTTGCGAGCCGGGGCGAGCAGATGGTCATCATCGGCGGCCCGACCGCGACGAACGAGATGGATCGCTACCTCCAGGAGGGCTTGTGTCACTTCGCCGTCGAGGGCGAGGGCGAGGACCGTCTCAACTATCTGCTGGACGTCTACGACAAACGACCTGATTCGTCCGAGCCGGTTTCCGGCGTCTCATTCCTTTCGGAAGGCAAAGTACTGCGAACCACCGGCCGTTGCGCCAGCGTCGAGCTTCGCGGGAACCTGATCGGTTCCTACGCCGCGGTGGACGTGGAGCAATACTGCCGCGTCGGCAGCCTTAATCCCTACTCCCGCATGGCCGGGCAGGACACGGTCTACGGCGTCTTCCAGTTGAGCCGGGGATGCCGGGGCAACTGCAAATTCTGCGGCGTTCGGCCGTTCATGGGCAAGGGGATCCGAACGCATCCGGTGGACGAGCTGATCGCGGAGATTCGCTACCTCGTCGAGCAGCGATCCGTGCGTCACTTTGAAGTGCTCGACGACGATCTTCTCGCCGACCGCCAAGCGGTGACAAAGCTCCTGCGGGCGCTCGGCGACCTGCACAGGGAGCATGGCATCACCTGGGCGGCGAACAACGGACTGATGACCCATTCGATCACCCGGGAACTGCTCGACCTGATGCGGGACTCGGGCTGTCTCGGATTCAAGATCGGCGTGGAGTCGGGGAACGCCAAAATGCTTCGGCGGATCAGAAAGCCGGGCTCGCTGGAGTCGTTCGCGAACGTGGCGGACATGCTCCAGGACTATCCGGAGCTATTCGTCGGCGGCAACTACATCATCGGCCTGTTCGGCGAAGAGACCTTCGCCCAGATGCTGGATACCTTCGCCTTCTCGGTCCGGCTGAACCTCGACTGGTCCTCGTTCACGGTCTTCCAGTTCACGAGCAAGCCCACGGCGGTTGCGGAGAATCTCAAGACCGACGGCGCCGGGGCCACCGACTTCATCCCCGGCAAGGACAGTCCCAACCGGGAGATCCAGGACGACCGAAGCCTGCCGCTCGGCCCGGACGTCTTCTCGATCTCCGGCGACGTCATACCGTCGCGGGCGCTGGTCAAGAACGTCTGGCTGACGTTCAATCTCCTGGGCAACTACGTCGGCAACAAGAACTTGAAGCCCGGCGGCCGGCCGGAGAAGTTCGTCGCCTGGCTGGACGCCGTTCGGGTGGCCTACCCGAAGAATCCCTACATGGTCTTGTTCGCAGGACTGGGCCGGATTCTCATCGGCGTGCCCGCGTGCGGGCGGACGCTGCTGGAGGACGCCAGGTCCATCGTGGACGCCTCGGAGAACTGGCAGTACCGTTTTTCGAAATTCGGTCTCGACGATCTGTTGGGGAGAGTCCCCCGGGATGCGAGAGAAGTCCATGAGCGTCTGGCGGCGATTCAGCAGGCGTGTCTGCCGGCGATGTGCGTAGGCGTGTAAAGGAATCAGGATGGAAGCAGGACAAAGGAAGGTCGTGGCTGTCGTTGGATTCTACCTGCCGGGGATCTATCCGGCGGGGGATGACGCCGTTGTGTCGGATCTGCTGGCGCCGGCCCTGATCAAGGCCACCGCGGATGCGGACCCGGACGTCGCGGCCCGATACGATGTCCGGCTGTTCAACTTCCCCACGACGATCGATCTGGCGGAGGCGACCCTGCGGATCTGCGAGGCCAACCCCGTCCTGGTCGCCTATTCCGTCTACGTGTGGAACTACTCCCAGACGATGACGTGTTCGAGCCTGGTCCGCAGGTTCCTGCCGGAGGCGCCCATCGTCATGGGGGGGCCCCAGGTCATGTACTGCGCCATCGAAGAGATGCAGAAACACCCGCAGATCGACGTCATCGTCTACGGCAACGGCGAGCTTCGCTTCCGGCAGATGCTCAAAGAGGGCCTGTCGCCCGAGTTGTTCGCTCGGATGCCCCGCCTCACGTATCGTGACGCCGGCAAGCGGATCGTGCAGACCGAGGGGGAGGTCGTGGACGACATCTCCGAGATCCCCTCTCCCTACCAGACAGGAGCGATCGACCTGGACGATGGCCTTCGGCATACGGTGTTCATCGAGACGTTTCGCGGCTGCCCCTTCAAGTGCGGCTACTGCGTCTGGGGCGACAACGACGTCCGGATTCGCAGATTCGACCTCGATCAGATCCTCAGGGACGTCGAGATCGTCTACAACAACCCCAACGTCGAAGTCGTCTACATGACGGACGCCTGCCTGCTCTACACGCGGGATCGCGCCCGGCGGATTTGCGACAAGATCGCGTCCTGCTCCCGCAAGATCCCCACCGTGATGACGCTCGACATCCGCATGCTTGACGAGGAGACCATCGAGTGTCTCAGCAAGGTGGAGTTGATCCGCAACCAGTACCATTTCGGGCTCCAGAGCACCAATCCCGAGGCCCTGGCCCTGCTGAATCGGCGGATTCCCGAGGACGTCTTCATCGCCAGGATCGGTCTGTTGCGGCGGCTCAAGCCGGAGGCGGAAATCAGCCTGGATCTGATCTACGGACTGCCCGGGGACAACTACGAGGGGTTCCGCAAGTCAGTCGACTTCGCGTACAGCCTCAACCCGAGCAGGCTCTATCTCTCGCACCTGCTCCTGCTGCCGGGTACGCCGTTCTGGGATCGCAGGGAGGAACTGGGGCTCGATCATTCGGATGAGCCGCCCTACATGGTGCGGTCCAACCGCCAGTTCACCACGGCGGACATGAAAGCGGCGATGACCTGGGTGATGTGGATCCAGATGATGAACTACTTCGAGGCGATCAAGGACGCGATCCTCCGTATCCGGGAACACCGCGCGGAACTCCGTTACATCCACCTGATCGACCGGATGATCGAAATCGTCAAGGAGCGTCTCGATCCCGTCTCGGAACTGGCGCACGGATTCACCCTCGAATCGGAAAACGCCAATCGCCGGCACGTGATGAACACATTCGCCAAACCCGAGAACGGGCTGGTCATGTATGAGGCGGCCATGCAGCTCCTGAAAGAGTGCGGGGTCGAGCAGTCTCTCGGCGAGAACCTTGAGGTGGGGATCAGATACTATCGCTCGTTGTGCCAGAACTGCGGGGAGGCCGACATGACGCTGCTGGCTGCGCACGGCAAGAAAGAAATCCGATACATCCAGACCCAATGGCGGGTGTCCGGAGGGAGGAGCGGGGTGTCCGCTCATTGATGGTTCGTTGACAGGATGAGATGGTGGCTTTCATGACGAAACCCAGAATCTACGTGGTCCAGTTCGGCACCGGCGCCAGCATCAATCTGCTGCCCCTGGCGGCCGGACAGCTCTGTTCCAGGCTTCTGGCCGACGAGGTGATCGCAGATCGATTCGATCTGCCCGAGATCATCTTCCGCCGTCCCCGCGATCCCGGCGAGTTCGCCTCGCAGTTGCAGGACGTCTCTGTGATCGGCTTTTCCTGTTTTCTCTGGAACGTCACGGCCAGTCTTCAGGCGGCGAGGGTCGTGCGGGAGAGGTTTCCCGACGCCTTGATCGTGCTGGGGGGGCCGTCCATCCCGAAGGACCCCGATTTCTCGGAGCCATTCATTCGACGCAATCCCTTCATCGACGTGATCGGCTGCGGAGAGGGGGAAGAGGTTTTCGCCACCCTCTGCCGCCGGCATCTGGAGGGACGTTCGTTCGACGACGTGCCGGGGATCATCCTCCATGACCGGGCCGGCGGCGAGATCCGAAGAACCGGGCCGGAAAAGCTTCCTGTGATGGAGAGCCTGCCCTCACCGTATCTCGACGGAACCTTCGACTCGATCTATTCCAAGTACCGTGAGGAGTTTTCCGGGATCATCTGGGAGACCAACCGGGGCTGTCCCTATCGATGCGCCTACTGCACGTGGGGGAATCTGCCGTCCAATCGGATTCGCGAGAAGCCGATCGAGCAGGTCCGCACGGAGGTGGAATGGATCGGACGCAACGGCATCCGCTACATCGGCATGTCGGACGCCAATTTCGGCATCCGCCAGCGCGACGTGGACGTGGCCAACCTGCTGGCCGAGTGCAAGCGTACTTACGGCGTGCCCAACTTCATCTCGGTGAGCTGGGTGAAGAACTCGCACGAGAACGTGCTCAAGATCGCCGACATCCTCACCCGCTGCGGCATCGGATATCGCGTGACTCTCTCGCTGCAAAGCCTGAACCAGGACGTCGTCAAGGCGGTCAATCGTCTGAACATCAGGAAGAGCGACTACGAGGAGATCCGCAAGGTCTACCATCGCAGGCGGCTGTTCTCCTACACGGAATTGATCCTCGGCCTGCCGCAAGAGACGAAAGAGAGCTTCCTGGCCGGAGTCGAAGAATCGCTCAGCGACAGCGTCTACGATCAGCTCTACATCTACCCCTGCCTGTTGTTTCCGAACACGGCTCTGGCCTCCAGGCGATATCGCCGGCAGTACGGCATCGAGTCGACGATGGTGTGGAACCGATACACCAAGAACAAGGAATTCGAGCGGATCGAAGAGCAGGTGGAGATCGTCGTCGGCACCAAAGCCATGCCTCGCGAGGATTGGCGTGATACGTTCGTGCTGGCGTACTGCACGCTGGCGATCCACGACAGTCGGCTCGCTTTCTTTATCCTGAAGCACCTCAAACGCAAGTACCGGGTCCGCGCCACCGACCTGATCGTGTCCATGCGCGACCAGGCGTTCCAGCGAAACCACTCGGTGCTCCAGGAGTCGTTCCGCAAGCTCATGCAGACGGCGGAGAAGGTCCAGAGCGAGGGGGCGTCGCATCTGATCGAGCCCGACGCCTTCGGCGGCGTCCCGTTCGATCCGCCGGAGGGCACGTTCCTCGACCTGATGATGAGGAAAGAGAGATTCTACCGCGAGTTCTTCTCGATCGTCGTCTCGTACCTGACCGACCGGGGCGTGGCCTCCGACACGGACGAGCTTCGCGACCTGTTCCGATTTCAGAACGCGGTCATGGCGCACCCGGATGGACCGCGGTCCGAAACGGTACGGTTCGAGTACAATTGGGTCGAGCATTTCGGATTCGCGTTCCATCTGTCCGGCTCCGAGTTGACCAGGCAGGAGCGGATCTATCGCGTCGTGGACCCGCATCCGTGCGGCCGAGACCCGGCGAAATACCTCGCAGGCCATTTCGACGTTCGCGGCGTGCCCGCGTTCAACGAGCTGTACGACGCGGACGGCAAGAAGGTGTTTCCCGTCATGAGGGCGCCGGGCCGGGAGGCCGAGCAAGAAACGCTCGCCGAGACAGAGGCCGTGGCCTCGTGACCAGACAAGGAGCCCAGATGGATACCCGATTCGCCTCGCTGACGCCGGAATTGATCGAGAAGTACAGCATCCAGGGGCCTTATTATACGAGCTACCCGACGGGCCGGCAGTGGACCGAGGATTTCGGGCCGGAGGATTTCCGTCGCGGCCTGAAGGAGCTGCTGGCGAGCGATCCGAACGTGCCGCTGTCTCTGTATCTGCACATTCCCTTCTGCAAGAGACGGTGCCGGTTCTGCTTCTGCTTCGCGGAGATCACGCGGAGCCGGGAGAAGATGGATGAGTTTCTGGGCGTCCTCTTCGAGGAGATTCGGCTCTTTCGCCGGCTGTTCGATACGCTCGGAGTTGAGCCGAACATCCGGGAGATCCATCTCGGAGGCGGCTCGCCTTCCTACCTCGCGCTCGACCAGATCAAGACACTGATCGAACACCTTCGGCCGCTCGTGAGCGTCGAGTCGCTGGACGAGTTCACCCTGGAGACCGACGCCATCACGGTCACCAGCGACAAGCTGCTGGCGTGTCGGGAACTGGGCGTCAGCCGGCTCTCCTTCGGAATCCAGGATTTCGACGAGCAGGTCCAGCGGGCCATCGGCAGGGTCCAGTCGCCCGAACTGATCGCGGGGCTCATGACGCCCGCAGTCCGGCGGAGCTTCCGCAGCATCAACTTCGATCTGATGTTCGGATTGCCTTTCCAGACGCGGTCGAGCTTCCGCGAGACGATCGCCAAGGTGGTCGATCTGTCGCCCGCCCGGGCCGCGATCTACAGCTACTTTCACATGCCCGAGATGTATCCCAATCAGAGTCCGATCCGGCAGGCGGATCTGCCCGGGCTGGTGGAGAAAGCCTTCATCTTCGCCGATGCCGCCCAGGCGTTCGTTCGCAGCGGCTACGAGTTCATCGGCATCGACCATTTCTCCCGTCCGACCGACGACCTGGCGAAGGCCAGGAACGCCGGAGCGCTCCTTCGCCACTTCATGGGCTACACCGCGGGCCGCACGCCCCACCTGATCGGCCTGGGACCGACGAGCATCTCCGGATTCGGGGATTGTTACGCCCACAACACGTACTCGATGGACGAGTACCGCCAGGCGATTCACGCCGGGAAGCTACCCTTGCTGCGAGGGTATCGAATGACGGAGGACGACGAGATCCGATGGGCCGTCATCTCGCGGTTCCTGGCGTATATGTCCGTCGAGTTCCGCGACATCGACGAGCGGTTCGGGATCGACTGCCGGTCTTACTTCGCCAAGGAGCTTGCCGGCCTAGAGCCGTTCATCGAGAACGGGCTCGTGGAGCGGAGCGAAGGGGGTTTTCGGGCCACGGAGCTCGGCGCGCTCTTCGCCCGGCACGTGTGCGTTCTGTTCGACAGGTATGCCCCGGTGGACGGACGATCGAAGAAGAACCAGTTTGTCCCTGCCATACAACGGAGTCAGTGCTGATTTGGCTGTTATGAAGAAGAAACTCATTCTGATCTATCCGAACCAGCGTTGGCTGAAAGATGATATCGTGACCACGTGGAGACTGGACCCCCGCACGCTGGCGGTGATCGCGGCGGTGGTGCGCGACGTCGTCGACGTGGAGATCCTCGACGCCAACGTGGACAACTTGTCGCCAGAGAGGTTCCGCGAGGCGCTTGCGTTGCGGCAGCCGGACTACGTGGGCATCTCGCTGCTGACGACCGAGTATGCTCCCATCCTCTGCCAGGCTGCGGACATCATCAAGCAGATCGACCCTTCGATCGTGGTGATCGCAGGAGGCGTGCACGTGACCCTGCACTACGACGAGGTGATCGCCCATTCGACGATCGACTACTGCTGCCGCGGCGAGGGCGAGCACGTGCTGCGCGAGCTGCTGCTCTGCCTCCAGGGGAAAGGACCGCTGCCGAGCGTCGGCCTGGTCTATCGGGACGGCGGCCGCGTCGTCGTGCAGGAGAAGGCGGTTGTCGAGGACCTCGCGGCGCTCCCGTGGCCGGCTTATGACCTGATGGACTTCCAGAAGTACTGCGAGACGGACGCCCGGCAGGGGGCCAACCGGTTCCCGGAACTGCCCGGCATGGCGATGCTGATCTCGCGGGGCTGTCCCTACCACTGTTCGTTCTGCCAGGTGGCCAGCATCTCGGGTCGTCAGGCCCGCGTTCGCGATCCGGCCGACGTGGTCGAAGAGATCCAGTTCGTCAAGGATCGCTACGGCATCCGCTCGATCACGTTCTTCGACGACAATTTTTTCGTGCCAGTCAAGGCGATGAAGGAATTCCTGCGATTGATGGTCCGGGAGAAGGTGGACATCAAGTGGCAGGCGGCGGGGGCGGCGATCTGGGTGCTCGACGACGAGTTCCTGGATCTGATGCAGCAGTCGGGTTGCATCGGCGTCACGGTGGCGCTGGAGTCGGGCGTCGAGCGGGTGCTTCACAATATCGTCAACAAGCCCATCGAGCACATCGACCAGATGCCGGACAGGATCGCCCGGATTCAGCAGCGGGGGATCTGGGTGGCCGCCAATTTCATCATCGGCCTGCCGGGCGAGACGTGGGAAGAGATCCGTCAGACCGTGCGGTTCGCCGAGGCGTGCGGAGCGGACTACGTGAAGTTCTACGTCGCGGTCCCCCTGCACGGCACCCGCATGTACGAGATGGCCAGGGAACTGGGCGTGCTCGGCGGAACGGACGGGCAGACCAGCGTGGATTGGCGCTATGGGCAGATCCTCTCGAAGGAGTGGACGCCCAAGGACGTGTCCAGCCTGCGGGTCTACGAATGGGATCGCATCAATTTCTCGCCCGATCGGATTGGCAAGGTCTGCGAGATCTGGGGCACGACGATCGAGGAAATCAATCGCATCCGCAAGGCGACGCGGGACAGCCTGGTCTTCTAGGAATCGATGTCGCAGTGAGATGCCGGGCCTTCGGGCCCAGAGGTGAACGGATGAGTTTTCTTTCGGATGCGAGCTACCGGGATGTCCTCAACGAGCGCATCGGCGCTTTGGACGATCCTCTGGTTCGAGAGCACGTCAAGGGGATGTTTGAAACCTGGTACCAGCAGTATCGAGGCTATCGAGGCCTGCAGCGGGCGATCGAGTTGCTGGCCTCCGAGGAATCCCGACCCAGCGTGCTGTACTTGAGCTGTGAGTCTGATTTGCAACTTATGCATGCCCTGGCCCGGGTGTACCGCTTCGACGAGCGGCTGTTTCGGGGCTTCCTGATCGCCGACGAACTCTGGGCCGGCGTCAAGCCCGAATGGTTCTCGCCCTTTGCGGCGTATCGGGCGAGCGACTGGCGGGATTCCGAGAACACCGTCGTGCTCACGCTGTCCAATTCGCGTCCGTTCCGCGACAACGGGCGGGACCGAGGAAACGACTACCAGGAATGCTTCATCGACCTGTCCCGGCTGTCGCCTCTGGCCGAGATCCGCCGCAAGCATGCGGACCGCCGCATCGTTCTGTACGCGGACTACCGAAAGGTCAAGACCTTCGAGGCGATCGCCGAATCCATCTCGGGCCGGTATGTCACGGTCGGTCTGACCAACGACCCAAAGGCCAACACCGGCGGGTATCAGCACGTTGTTCACGAGCCTCATGCGTACCTCTGGCCGCTCATCTTCCGGATGCTCAAGCCGGACCTGATCCACGTGAACGTGGGCTGGGGGACCCAGGGAGTCCCGTTCATGGCCTGCGTGCCCGATGCGGACCGGGCCATCGTGGACTTCTACGATGTGCTGGACTTCATGCCCGATGAACTCCTGGACGCGCATCACCCCGAACCCCGGCGGTTGACGCGCGCTTCGGAGAAGTACCTCTGGACCGGTTTCAAGCACTTCGTCCATCGATGCTCCGACATCATCACCGACGACCTCAAGAAGCAGTATCCCCAGGACGACATCGTGTCGCTGGTGGAGTACGTGAAAGACCCCGTCTATTCACAGATGCCGACCGGCGCACGCGATCTGAAGCTCGTCTACGGCGGGATCATCATTCAGAACGCCGCGGAGAAGGAGTCGGTGTTCTACCGCCGGTTCGAGTCGATGGTGAACTTCTTCGCGAAGGACAATCTGCACCTGTACATCTATCCGTCCCCCTATCTGTACGGATTCGGACGGCCCAAGGCGGTCGAGGAACTGATCCAGGCCCAGGGCCTGGCGAACGTCCACGCCTGCGCGCCGCTGGAGGAGGACGACTGGGTCCGCGAGATTTCGGGACACGACTACGGGATCTTCATTTTCAGCGACACCCGGCCGTCCGTGTACCCGCACATCCTGCCCTTCAAGTTCATCGCCTATCTGCGGGCCGGTCTGCCGGTGATCGTGCCGGAGGATCAAACCTTCATGGCCGACCTCGTCGACAAGCACGGAATCGGCGTGATCTACCGGTACGAGGATTCCTCGCGGATGGCGGAGATCCTCGCCGGGCAGGACCTTCGGGCTCTGAAGGAAAACGTCGTCCGGTTCCGGTCCTCCTGGACCATCGGCCGGGGAGGCGCGAAGGTGGCCGCGATGTACGATCGAATGCTGCACGAGGGGATGCCGAAGACGCATTCCGTGGCGAGCGTTCCGGCCCAGCCGCAGCCTTGTCGCCCGGCGCCGGTTCCTGTGGCGACGCCGCTGGACGACTGCTCGCTGTCCCTGGACGGGCGGGATTACCTCAGCGAGCAGGAATACACGCAATACCTGGAGGCGAGGATCGAGCAGGCCGGACCGTCGCTGGACAGAGAATACGTGCGAAAGAAGCAGGCGGACTGGTCCTGTTTGTATCAAGTCGACCGCATGGCGCGGCGAGCCGGGGAGATGCTGGGCGAACTGCACGGCAAACCCTACGTGCTCTACCTGAACGACGTTCTGAGCCTGCATGCCACGGCGCAGATGTTCAAGGAGTCCACGCCCCAGGGGCTTCGGGGATTCGTCATCGAGGATGAGCTGCTCGCCAGGCTGGATGCCCAGGTTTTCGGCCAGCACCCGGTCTATCCTCGCAGCCGGGCCGGCGAGGTGGCAGTCACGATCTTCAGCGTTTCGGGCCGAGTGCCCGCCGAGGGGGCCCCGAACTGCCTGGCGAGCGACTATCGCGAGAAGTTCATCGATCTCAGGCGGTTCGATCCGGTCCGGGAGATCCGCAGGCGCCTCGATGGGCATGATGTCATTCTGTATCCCCTGTATCGCGAGATCCACACGGTCGCCATCATGGCCGCGGCCGTTCGGCGCCGGGATGACCGGCTCTGGGGCGTCGGCCTTTCGCCTAGGCCGATGATCGACGAGGGATTCGACGAGGTCCTGGTCGAGCCGTTCCTCTATCTGTGGCCTCTGATCTTTCAGATCGTCGATCCGTCCGTCGTGCACTTGAACGTCGGATGGGGAATACAGGCTTTGCCCTTGTCGCCCTACATTCCCGATCCCAAGCGGGCGGTCATCGACTTCTACGAGGTCCTCGGGTTCCTGCCCGACGCGTATTTCTACAAGACCCACAGCACTGGCCGGCAGGTTCGCTCCGCGGAGGAGCATTTCATCAAGAGCTACGATCACGTCATCCACCTGTGCTCCGAGGAGACCTCGACTCGACTGGCGAAGAAGTACGACAGCCGGGCGGACATCGTCTCGGTGACGGAGTACCTTCAGCAGCCGACCTACAGCGGGCCCACGTCGAGCGACGGGCTGATCCGCCTGGTGTACGGCGGCTGCATGCTGGCCTCGACGAATCCCGACGATCTGTACTACCGCGCCTTCATGACCGTCGCGCCGCACTTTGCCCGGGAAAACCTGCACCTGTACATTTACAACAACCCCTACGTCGGCGCCACCGGCGAGAACGACGCGCTCAAGGAGTTGATTCGCAAGCACGGCCTGGTGAACATCCACCCCTGCGTGCCGCTGCCGCTGGAGGAATTCGTCCGGAAGATCTCCGAGTACGATTATGGGGCCACGTTCCTGCGGCCCAAGGACATGGAGGGCGTGGACTACAACTACTTCATGGCCTACAAGTTCCTCAGCTACCTGCGGGCCGGTCTTCCTGTCGTGATCGACTGTTACAATCACTATATGGCAGGCCTGGTCGAGCGGCACCACATCGGAATGGTCCTCCAGGAACGTGACATGGAGAACCTGCCCCGCATCCTGAACGCCGCGGACGTGGCTTCGCTGAAGCGAAACGTGGTGGAGTTCCGCGACCGGTTCAGCATCGACAAGGGCGGCGAGAAGGTCGTCAGTATCTACCGCGAGATTCTGGACCGGTCTCGTTTGCACGCGATGCGAAGCGTCGCGGCCCGCCGGCGTCGTGCGCCGGAGCGAAAGGCGGCGGCCCCTGCCGAAGATCGGGCGGCTGTCGCTGCAGACAAGACGGATAGCCATGCGATCTTCGAGGGAATGATCGACGTCATGGCCCGTCGGGAGAAGCGGCTCTACTACCGGGACCAGTCGGCGCCGACGATGTCGTCCCTGGCGGCCCTTGCACGGCAGCTCAATCCGTCGGTGATCGTCGAACTGGGCACGCTGGGCGGGCTGTCCCTGAGGACCTGGATCGGCTCGACGAAGCAGACCCGGATCTACGCGGTGGACCTGAGCTTCCAGACCCTGCGAGAGACGATGAAGTTTCTGCCGGCGGATCTCTCGCGTGTGACGCTCCTGGAGCAGGATATTCTCAAGACCGATTTCGCCCGCCTCTGGTCGCCGCAGGACAAGGTGATTTTCTTCGTCGACGCGCACGATCTGCCAGAGGTGCCGATCATGAAGCACGTGCTCGAAACGGCTTTGCCTTCGTTACCCGATGAGAGCCTGGTGGTCGTCGACGACCTGTGGTTCAGCGAAGAGCGATTGACGAACGGCAGCGCCAGGGCCTTCCTGGAGGACCGCGTCTGCAGCGAGATCGACGAACTACAGTGTTTCAACGGCCACTATGCCCCGTATCACGAAGGAGGCTCATTCCTGGGCTTTGCGGAGGTGATCCCGCTGTTGGAATTTGTCAACCGGCACGGCATTCCGCTCGTCCATGAGCCGGGCAGCAAGCATGTGAGTTTCGTTTGGAAGAAGGCCTATCTGTCGTCCGATCGCGGGCCGGCCGCCTGCGGCCGAGATTACGGCTCGGCGCAGCACAACCCCCTGGAGTCTGTGCCGGTTTCCACCCGGCACTCGCAGATGATGCGGGAAATCGCGCATCGGTACCTGCGGAAGGACATCCGCGGGGCAGCGGAGAGTCTCTTGCAGGCCCTCAACCTCAATCCGCACGACCCGGGGCTGTCGTATGGGCTGGCGGTCTGTCTGGCTCGGGGAGGGATGCTCTCGCAGGCTCGCGACGTTCTGGCAGGCAATCTCGGCGATTCCAGCAGCCCGCGGTATCGGAGACTGTTCGACGATCTGGTCCGACGGGTGGGGGCGCCCGAGCCGTGTCCCGTCCCTCCGGCGAAGACATCCCCCGCCGTGCAGGGCCTGACGATCTTCACCATGCCCAAGGCTTTCAGCGGCCATGCCGCGATCATTCAGAAGAATGCCATCCGCAGTTGGGCCCGGCTCGATCCCAGGCCGGAGATCCTCCTCTTCGGCGACGAGCCCGGCATTCGAGAGATGGCGGAAGAAATCGGCGCCAGGCACGTCGCCGAGGTCGCCCGCAATGAGTTGGGCACGCCTCGGGTCGACTCGCTCTTTGAGGCGGCGCAGAGTCTCGCATCGCACGGCGTTCTGGCCTACGTCAATGCCGACATCATTCTCATGCACGACTTCGCGACCGCGGTGCAGAAGGTGCAAAGCCGTCTCTCGCACTTCCTGCTCATCGGCCGGCGATGGGATCTCGATGTCCTGGACGAGATCGATTTCCATGAGCCCGGCTGGCAGGAGTCGCTCCGGCGACAACTGGATGAGCGAGGCACGCCGCACGCCGAGTCCGGCCTGGATTACTTCGTTTTCCGAAAGGGGCTATGGTCTCGGATTCCCCCCTTCGCCATCGGGCGGACCGCCTGGGACAATTGGCTGGTTGCCGATCCGCAGAGGCGGGGAGTTCCCGTTGTCGACGGCACCGAGTCTATCAGCGCCGTGCATCAGGACCACGATTACCAGCATGCCGTCGGAGGCCGGCACGGGGCATGGAACGGGCAGGAAGCCGTGAAGAACCGCTCTCTGGCCGGGCCGTTGGACGAATCCGCCTGTACGACGGGGGCCTCCTGGATCCTGCGGGCCGAAGGCCCTCCGGTTCTGACCTCGCCGCGACAGCCGCAGGCGGGAACGCTGGGCTTCCGGGCCCGGCGGATCGCCTGGCTGGTCAAGCAGGCCGAGTGGCTGACGGTGCGAGGAAGAACTGATCTGGCGGCCTGCAAGTGGGAAGAGACGCTCGGTCTGCTGGACAAGCTGATGTCCTTCCAGCAGCGGTCGGGCGCGTCGAACCCGGTGTTCGACGAAGCCCGCGCGACGCGATGTTACATGGCGGCCTGCGTCTCCCTGGCCGACTGCTGCGCCAAGCTGGGACGCATGGAGCAGGCAATGGCGAGCTACACGAGGTTCCTGGAATCTCCGTGGGTCCAGATCCCCCAGGCTCAGCGAGAGGAGTTGACAAGGCTGCGCGATCGACTGCTCGGCCAGGCGTCGAGGAACCGAACGCCTGCCCTTGAGTCTTGCGAATCTCCCGGCGACAAACCGGCAGCGTGCAAACGCATCGCGCTGATCGTTTCCATTCCGGATCGTCAGGAAGGATTGCGGGGCGTCATCCGGGACATCGAGGGCCAGGTCGACGAGATCCGCATCCTGCTCAACGAGTCCGAGACGGTTCCGCAGGACCTGTACGCCTGCCGGAAGGTGAGCCGGATCGAGATCAGTCGCACGGGCGAACTGTTCGCCAGCGGGGCCTGGACCCTGCTTCGGCCGGAGGACGACGCGTATGTGTTTGTTCTCGACGACGACATCCACTATCCCGCCGACTACGTCCCGAAGATGATCGCCAGCATCGAAGCCCGCCAGCGACGGGCGGTTGCGGTCGTTCATGGGTTCGATTTCTGCGAGCCGTACGCCGACTGCGTACGCGATCGGCTCGTGTACCGATTCGAGTCCGCCCGCAGCCGGGATGGGGTCGTCGACGCCGGGGGAGTGGGAACGCTGGCCTTCCACACCGATACGATCCGGCCCGATCTGAAGGACTTCCCGAACCCCAACTTCCGTGACCTCTGGTTCTCCGTATTGGCGGCCCGGGCCGGGGTGCCCATCGTCTGCGTCGCAAGAGATCCGCACTGGCTGCACTCGCGGGACGTGCAGGGCAAGCAACTGTGGTATCTGTTCAACGGACAGGGATGGAGAGAGCGTAAGAGCCGGGTTTTCCGCGAGAACCTCTTGCCATTGCTTGACCTGCAAGCCTCCGGCCGGGACAGGACGCGGGATCTCACTATCTTCTGCATCACCAACGGGCGCAGCACATTCGAGTACTCCGCCCGGTCGGTGGCGGAATCGGCGGATCTGAGAGACCGCGCCGTCGTGCTGGCGAATCTGGATTTCCTGGATGCGATGGCCAGGTGCGTCGAGCAATGCGAGACCCCCTATTTCCTCAAAGTAGACGACGATTTCATCCTGCATCCCAAGGCGTTGGCGTATATGAGGGACCGGGTGCTGGCCTACCCGCGTCCGGAGGAACTGGGCATCTACTACTTCCATCTCTGGGAGGACTGGACGTCCCGCGTTCGCGAGAGCATCAAGATCTACAGCCTCGAAGCCCTCAGGAAGATCGGCGGGTTCCAGCCGGACCATCTGGGCAAGGTGGACCGCACGACGCTGGCGAGACTGGAACAGGCCGGGTTCAAGGTTGTGGCCGACCCCAGCGTTGTGGCGATTCACGCCTGCGGGACCTGGCAGGAGCAGTTGGAGTACGAACGGCTCTGGAGCGCCGGGGCCGGTACGCCATACCAGAAACCCACGCACGACGCCATGAAGGCGTATTGCGGGACCAAATCCCTGAGCCAACAGTACGACATGAGGCTGGACTTCCTGGAGTCCGTCAACCGGCAGTTGGGGACTCCGTTCCAGGAGTTCCTGGGCGGCAAGGTCGCTCTCTCGCGGTCTGCACCCGCCGCGACCGCGGCAGAAAGTCCGGGAACCTCCCGCGACAACGGACTGACGATCTTCGCCATGCCCAAGGCCTTCACCGGCCACACGGGAACGATCCAGAAGAACGCAATTCGCAGTTGGGCGTTGCTCGAGCCCAGGCCGGAGATCATTCTCTTCGGAGATGAAACCGGCATTCGCGAGATGGCCGAAGAGGTGGGGGCGCAGCACCTGCCGTTCGTCAGCCGCAATGAGTTCGGAACGCCTCTGGTCGACAAGCTTTTCCTCGCGGCTCAGGAGCGAGCAAGCCACGAAGTTCTTGCGTATGTCAACGCGGATATGATCCTCCTGCAGGACTTTGTGCAGGGCGTGCAGAGCGTGCAGTCGCGGCTTCCGAGCTTTCTGCTCATCGGGCAGCGATGGGACGTTCCGATTCTCCAGGAGATCGATTTCCGCGGTCCACAGTGGCGTCTGCTGCTGCAGAAGCAATTGCAGCAGGACGCGATGTTGCACGCGGAGTGCGGCCTGGACTATTTCGTCTTCCGCAAGGGGCTGTGGCCCGAGATCCCTCCCTTCGCCATCGGCAGGACCGCCTGGGACAACTGGCTGGTGATGAATCCCCGAAAGCGGGGGATCCCGGTGGTCGACGGCACCGAACGGATCACCGCGGTGCACCAGGATCACGCGTATGGTCACGTGGCGGGCGGCCGCCAGGAGGCTTGGAATGGCGTCGAGGCGACGAGGAATCGCACCCTGGCCGGGCCCGCGGACCATCACGGATTGACGACCGGCGCCACGTGGCTGTTGCGCCCGGACGGTTCGATGGTGGAGACCGGGCTGCGGCGACCCCATCACATCAGGGCAAGCTATCGCAGCCAGCGCAGCGCCTGGCTGGTGCGGCAGGCGAGGGAACTTCTGGCCGTCGGAGCCAGAGAACTGGCTGCATGCAAGTGCGAAGAATCGCTGTCGTGCATGGACGGCTGGATGGAGTTGCGGCAGGCGGGCCGTATCGCCGCCGGGATCGATGACCACAACGAGATCGCCAGTCGCTACGTCGCCTGTCATACCTTGTTGGCCCGGTGCCACATGCAGATGGGGCAGCACGAACAGGTGTTCGCCGCCTACACCCGTCTTCTGGCGAATCCGAACATTCAGATCCCCGAGGCGCAGCGCCAATTGATCCTGGAGACCCGGGATCGTCTGGCCGCGGGGTTGCGGTCTCCGGCTCCGGTCGAGAACTCGTCGTCCGAACCGTCGCTCGAGGAGGCGGCCTGCGAGGGCGCGGGGCCGCTTGTCGAGACGACAGCCGGCGATTCCCGCCCGAAAGTGACCGTGGTGACCGCATGTCGCAACGGTCAACGGTACCTGAAGGAATGCGTGGACAGCATCCTGGGGCAGACCTTGACGGATTGGGAGCTGATCCTGATCGACGACGGCAGCACCGACGGGACACGCCGGATGATGGAGGAGTTCGCCCGCAGCGATCCTCGCATCCAGGCCTGCCATTTCCCCGACAATCGCGGTCCATACGTGCGACGCAATTTCGCCATCCGGCGCGCCGCGGCGGATTTCATCGTGATCCAGGACGCCGACGACATCATGCTTCCGACCAAGCTCCAACGGCTCCACGAGGCGATCACCCGGGATGACGGTCTGGGGATCGTCGGGTCTGCACACCGAACGTTCCTCGAAACGTTCCGCGGCCTGGAACGCACCGAGCACTGCGAGCTGCCCGTCGATCATGAGACGATCGTCGCCTCGTGCGCGTCCTGGCAAGCGGCGATCAGCCATGGCATGTCGATCATCCGCAAGTCGCTGTTCGAGACGGTCGGCCTCTACGACGAGAATCCCTTCGCGGCCGACGCGTTCTGGTCGGCCAAGCTGGCGTTGTACTCGCAGATCGGCGCTCCGGTGAAGCTGATGAACCTTGCCGAACCCCTGACGCTGATCCGCGTCCATCCCGGCAGCCAGACGCAGATGCTGCCGGTGTTCGATCCGCGGGGCCGGCGGGTGCGGTATCGGCACTACTGCGAGTGCAAGCTCCGACGGATCCGCGAAAAGTGGAGACAGCAGGCGGATCTGGACGTCGCGGCGGAACTGCGCAACTGCTCCTGCTCCGATTTCCTCGTGCGGTTCAAGGCCAAGATCATCGAGTGGGAGAGCGAGGAGCTTGCGGCCCATTTCGTGAATGACTTGTTGATCGGAGCGCTGTCGTCGTTTCGCAGGAAGGCCTACGTGAGTTGTGTAATCATCCTGAACGGGTTGGAGGTGATGCGGCGGGATCTCCCGCGCCAGGTCAAGGGTTTCGATCTGCTCCGGGCCATGGCTCTGTGCGGCTCCGGGTTGTGTCAACGAGGTCTGACGCATCTGGAGCGGGAGATCGAGCATCACGACGATCCCCTGGCCCACCAACTCCTCCGCGATCTGGACGAGCGGGGCGACTCGATGGCCGTTCAGGACTGGTTCCTTCAGAACGCGGCCGACCTGGAGCTTCGGCTGTCGGGCGAAGAGCGGGAGCGGATTCGCGTGGCCATGGCCTGAGGGGTTGTCCGAAATTTGAGAACCCGGCGTTTTCGGACGATAGTAGGAGCGAGTGTGATTTGCCCCTCCGTTGGGACGGAGAGGGCTTGGCTTTGCTTGGAAAGGCAGATCGACAATGAGTGAACTCAGGTTATCCGGACTTGGCACCGGGATCGACACCTCGACGCTGGTCAAACAACTCATGGCGATCGAGCAGAAGAGAATCACCGCATACACGGGTCGGCAGGAGACCTACACCAAGAAGAAGGAGGCCCTCAGCGAACTTGGCACCAAACTCGACGCGTTGAAGAAAGCGACGTCGGACCTGTCCGACGCCGGCAGCCTTCGCGCTTACACCACCTCTTCGAGCGATACCGACATTGCGACCGCCGAAGCCAACAGCACGGCTTTCGAAGGCAGTCACACCGTTGTCGTCAACCAGCTTGCGACGCTGGAACGATGGGTCCACAGCAGCGGTTTGGAGTACGCCGAGAGCGAGGTGGGCGCCGGCACTTTCATCTATTCCTATAACAATCAGGAGGTGATGGTCACCACGACGAGCGAGACCTCGCTGCAGGAACTGGCCGACCTCATCAACAACGACCCCGAGAACGCCGGCGTGACCGCAAGCCTGCTCTCCTACAACGGCGCCTATCATCTCGTCCTGAACGGCAACGACGCCGGTTCCGACTACGCGATCAAGATCAACACCAGCAACACCGAGGTCTGGCAGGCGAGTTCCTCGCTGACGGTCGGGACGGAGGACGCTTCTCTGTCCGATAAGATCGTGAGTTTGGATCAGTTCAGCGGCGTTCTGGCCGGGAATGAGTTCATCACCATCACCGGAACCACCCACGACGGCGTCCCGGTCAGCAACACGCTGATGGTCACCGAGCGCACCACGCTCAGCCATCTGATCGAAGAGATCGACGACGCTTTCGCCGGCACAGCGAAGGCCGTTCTGGTCAACGGACAGATCCGGCTGGTCGACGCGACGAATGGGGTCAGCCAGATGCAGTTGAGCTTGACGTACGACCCCGGTTCGGGGGGGACCTCGCTGGCGATGCCGACGGTGAGCCGATACACGCAGGGGGGGAGCGTTTCGGCCAATCTTGCGGGGTTCGGCAGCGGCGATTTCGTCCAGACGCAGACCGCTCGGGACTCGAGACTCAAGGTGGACGGTTATCCCTTGGGGGAAAACGAGTGGATCACCCGCAGTTCGAACACGGTCAGCGACGTCATCCGAGGGGTGACGCTCCATCTGTACGACACCGGGACCGTCAATGTGGGCCTGACGCGCGACACCGAGACGGTGAAGAAGGCGCTCAACACGTGGGTGGAAGCCTACAACGAGGTGGCGTTCTACGTGGACAAGAGCACCAGCTACGACAAGGACACGAAAGAAGGCGGCGCCCTGATGAGCGATCAGACGATATCGAGCATCCTGAACAACCTGCGCCGCACGCTCATCCAGCGGACCCGCGGTTTCGTGATCGACGCCGACAGCTTCCTGATGCCCGGTCAGATCGGCCTGGAACTCGACGGCGATGGACTTCTGAACCTCGACAGCAACGCCTTGTCCGCGGCGCTTACGAAGAACTACCGCGGCGCGCTGGACCTGATCGGCGCCAACAAGACGGGCGGTTCCGACAGCAACGTGATCAAGTTCTACGGGGCGTCGAGCCAGAACACGACCGCCGGCGCGTACCAGGTCGAGGTGACGGTCTCCGCGGGAGCGATCACCGGCGCGAGAATCCGGTCCGAAGACGAAACGGTATGGCGGGACGCCACCATCCAAGACAACATCGTCATGGGCGACAACACGTTCGACGAGGACAATCGGGCGCTCTATCCGGAGAACGGGCTGCAACTGAGCGTGGATCTCAGCCAGGACGGCCTCTTCACCGCGACGGTGCGCGTCAAGCAGGGATTCACCGGGGCGATGGAGAATGCTCTGGACAACGTCATGGACAAGACCAGCGGCATGCTGACTCTCAATCAGAACGAGGTCCAGAGCCAGATCAAACGCCTCCAGGACCAGATCGACAAAGAGGAAGAACGCCTCGAGAAGGTGGAGGTGCGTTTGACCGCGAGATACGCCCGACTGGAGAAGTACCTGACCCTGCTGCAGAACCAGTTCGCCGCTCTGATGTAAGGCGGATCGCATTTCTGATCTGCAAAGTCCGTGTTCCTATCGGGGACTCCTGCGTTTCTGGCGGAGACGATAGATCATCGCCAGCACCTCCGCGACGGCCATGTACAACCCCTCCGGAATCGGCCTGCCCGGCTTGACCGAGGCGTAGATGGCCCTGGCGATCTCGGGTCGCTGGACGATCGGGATGCCGTAGGAGCGTCCGATCTGGATGATCCTCTGGGCCACGTGGTCGGCGCCTTTGGCCAGGAGGACGGGCGCTTCCATGGTCTTGGGATCGTACCGCAGCGCCACGGCCACGTGCGTCGGGTTCACCAGAATCACGTTGGCCTTGGGCACGTCCTGACGGAGTCTTCGCATCGAGATCTCGATCTGGAGCCGGCGAATGCGGGCCTTGACCTCGGGCGAGCCTTCCGTGTCCTTGCGCTCCAGGCGGACCTCCTCGCGGGTCATCTTCAGTTCCTGGATGTGGTGCCACTTCTGATAGTACGCGTCGGCCAGCCCGATGACGAGAATGCCGAGGGCGACCCGCACGAACAGGCCGAAGATGATCTCGACGGTGGCCGTCAGGAGCTGGGTGGACCAGGCCCAGCGAAGGGCCGCGAAGGCTTCCAGCTTGTCCCGCAGATAGAACCACGCGATCAGGCTCACAAACGCCAGCTTCAGGACGGAGGCCAGGAGGTGGACGAGAGTGCGTTTGTTGAGCAGACTGCCCAGGGCATTGACGGGATTGATCACGTCCCACCGCAGCCGAATCGCGGAGGGGGTGAACGTCAGTCCGCCGACTGCGGCGCTGGCCACCACGCCCCCGACGGTCAGGATGGCCAGAATCGGGAGCAGCACGCCGAGGACTTCGAGGGTGTTGCTGTGGACCAGATGAAGGAAGCTCTGGCTGTCGGCGAACGATTCCGAGGCGTTGCCGGCCGACAATCCCTCCTGGAGCTTGAGCTTGCACCAGTGGAGCAGGTCGGGTCCCACGGCGGCCAGAGCCACCAGCAGGGCCAGAAGCGTCACGGCACCGGCCAGTTCCTGGCTCTGAGGGACCTGCCCCTCTTCCCGCGCTTTGGTGAGCCGTCGCGCGGTTGGTTGTTCTGTTTTTTCTGCTGCGGGTTTGTCGGCCATCTTGGGATCTACGATCTACTTTTTACGAGTCGCTACTTGCGATTGTGAATCGACGATCTTTTCCTGGACCGGCGGCATGGGCTGAAGATCTCCTCTCCAAATCGCAAATCATAAATCTCAAATGGGCAATAGCTTGGCCATCCAGTCGGCGAATTCCGTCACGAACCCTCCGACGAACGGCAGGAACGCCGCCATGAGGAACAGTCCCAGCGCCACGCGGGCCGGCAGGGCGTCCATCAGGATGTCCATCTCCGGCACCAGGCGCGCCAGCATCGCCAACGTCACCATCAGAACGAGGAACGCCCCCAGCAGGGGGGCCGCCAGTCGCAGTCCGGCGATGAGCATGGCGGAACTGGCGCTGACCACGCCTTCGACCAGCAGATTCAGCGTCGGTATCGTCCCCGTCGGGAACGCGTCGTAGCTTCTCGAGATGATCAGCAGGAGCAGGTGGTGCCCGTTGGCGCTGAGGAACAGCAGGATGAAGACCATCTCCAAGAGTATCGAGAACTCGCCGGTCTGCTCGCCCCGGAGCGGATCGACGATTTGCGACAGTGTCATGCCCATCTGCTGTTCGGCGATCCGTCCGCTGAGTTGCACGACCGCGAACAGCATCGCTGCGATGAGCCCGAGGGCCATTCCGTAGACGGCTTCGCCGCCCAGCAAGACCATGGTGGCCGGGGTCGAGAGTCCCGCTGGGTCGACCGCCATCGGTTTGCAGAAGTAGAAGAACAGCGACAGGATGAAGGCGATCAGTCCTCTGATGGGGACGGGAATCGCCGGCCATCCGAAGACCGGAAGCGACACGAAGAAGGCCGAGATCCGGGTCAGCACCAGGGTGAAGCCGAGCACGATCGCGAGCATCAGATCACCACCGACGGGCAATCATGGATCGCCAAGGATCGAGGTTCGGTCGGCTTTGTCTGCCGTCCATCACGCATGGTCAGCTCCCTTGGATACTCTGCATCAGAGTGAACATCTCCACGGTGAACCGCAAGGTGACCTGGAGCATCCAGCCGCTGAAGATCAGCGTCACGACCCCCAGGGCCAGCAGCTTGGGAATGATCGTGAGGGTCATGTCCCGGATGGACGTGACCGCCTGGAACAGCGTCACCGCGATGCCGACGATCATGCAGGTCAACAGAATCGGCGCCGACACCAGCAGGGCGGTCTCCAGCGTGTGTCTTCCGATGTACAAGGCAAAACTGCTGTCCATAGACTCTCGAATCCTTTACCGGCTTGCGTTGCCGACCCATGGGACGGATGCGACTCATGGGACGTGTGGGACATGTTCCCGTCTCCTTATCTGAATCCCATGCTCAGGCTCTTGGCCAGCAGGCCCCAGCCGTCCACGAGGATGAACAGGATCAGCTTGAACGGCAGCGAGATCATCGCCGGCGGCAGCATCATCATGCCCGCGCTGAGCAGCACGCTGGCGATCACCATGTCGATCAGCAGAAACGGGATGAACAGCAGACACCCGATCTCGAACGCCGTGCGGAACTCACTGATGATGAACGCCGGCACGACGATGTGCAGCGGGATGTCGGTCGGGGTCGCCGGCGCGGGGGCCTTGGCCATCTCCACGAACAGCGCCAGATCGTTCTTGCGACTCTGGCGGAGCATGAATTCCTTGAGACACTCGGCCGCCTTGATCGCGGCGCCGTCCACGGGTATCTGGTCGGCCAGGTACGGCTGAACCGCCTCGGCGTTGATCTTCGCGTAGGTCGGCGCCATCGTGTACAGGGTCAGGAACATCGCCAGGCCCATCAGCGCGATCGTTGGGGGGATGTTCTGCGTGGTCAAGGCCTGCCGCACGAACGACAGAACGATCACGATCCTCGTGAACGACGTCATCATGACCAGCAGGCTGGGCAGAATGGCCAGGGCCGCGAAGATCACCACCAGTTTGACCGGAGTGGACCAGTCGGTGGCGCCGGGTTGCGGCGTCGTCGCCTTCTCCAGGACGCCCATCATGTCGCCGACGTTGGGCATGGCGTTGGCGGGGAGGCCGGTCGTCGTTGCGGTCGTCGGAGGAAGGGTCGGCGGGATGGCGGTGTCGATCTGCCCGGCGGCAGGGGTCTGCGCGGACATGGCCATCGCCAGGATGCCGAGAAGCCATCGCAAGAGGGGGCAAGGGCCCGGAACGGGACGACCGACGCCGGAGTCGCGTGTCTCGACCGGGAACGCCGTCTTGGGGTTTCCATGCTCCGTCTTCTCTGTCGTGGGCATCTACACCTCTCTCCCGTCGTCGACAGGCTGCTCGGCGATCTCGGGCGACAGGCCATCCAGCGGGGCCAGCATCGTGATGGTGTCGGCGGTGCTGGCCAGGAGCAGCCGCCGGGGGCCCACCTCCACCAGGTGCAGGGCCTTGCGGGGTCCCAGGTAGGTGGTTTCGATGATGCGGATCTCCCGGCCCGGCGGGTTGATCGCCCGCGGAAGCACTCTTTTGGACAGGTACAAAGCCAGACCGCCCAGTCCGCCCACGACGACGATGGCCAGCGCCATCCGCAGGAACAGATCCGAATTGTCCAGACCGGTCGAGGTCAATCCGGAGGCATTCGGATCGCTCAGAAAAGAGCGAGTTCCGGCGGCGAACCCTGCTGGGGTTTGGGGCAAGGCCCGGTTCGCCTGGCCGCCGTATCGAGAGGCCAGAGTCGCCCAGCCGCCGCAGGCGATCAGCAGGATGCACAGGGCAACGATTCTCTTTGTGTTCGTATTCACTTCTGTGTGGACCTCGATGTCGTCCCGTCGCACGCGGGACCGTTCACGGGCGGGCCGCGTATGGTGCGCCGTCGTCTCCTGGATGCTGCAAATGGTGTGCCGCGGTCGCAGGGTGCGAGCGCAGGCGTGCGGAAAAGGGGTTCGCATCGGCCGGGCGGACGGGCACTGGCCGATCGTGTCGAGAAACTATACAGATGCCGGTCAATCGTTCGTCTTGATCGCGGCGATCAGGATCTGAGGTTGCCCGGGAAGGGTGGAGTCCTGGCCCGCCCAACTGGCGCCAGGTCCCGCGCCCCACCAGAACACTCGCCAGCCTGCGGCCCCGGCGTTTTGACCGGGCGACGAGGAGAGGTTCTGACGCACGAAGTCCGCCGCGACGCGGGCGCGACGGGCCGCGAGCATCTGAGCCTGCGACCCGGCGCCCCCATTCTCCGGCAGTCCGACGACGTAAAGCATGTTGTTCGCCGGTTCGAGGTTCTGTCGGACGTTCAGACAGAACCGGGAGAGCCACTGCTCACTGCCTTCGTCCAGAACGGCCTGGCCCGGCAGGAACCTCACGCTGGCGACGGAGAACTCCACCCGGTCGCCTTTCAGTTGCGAGGGTTGGGTCTGCATGGATCGCTGCAGGGTCTGGAAGAGCCTTTTGCGTTGCTCCTCTCGGGCGTCCTTGGTGATGCCTTCGGGCCGCTCCGGCTGGTCGATGCTGTATTTGATTTTCGAGAGGTCGAACTCTGTGGCGCTTCGGATCCCGAATCCCACCTTGACGGATTCGAGGAACGCCACCGAGATTCGCGTGCCCTCGTCGAAGAGCGTGTCGTCGCGTATGCGGCCCATGCTCAGCAGCAGCACGAAGAACGTCAGGAAGTTCGTCGTCATGTCGGAGAACGTGATGATCCAAAGGGGGACCGCCGGAGCGACTTCCTCGGCTCTTTTGCCCATTACTGCACGCTCCCTTCCAGCAGGACGATCTCGAGCATCCGTTCCCCCCGGTGATAGGTTACGGCCGAGCCGGTCGCCTCCTCGGGGGGGGCAATGCTCTCTGTCGCGACGCTGAACTTACGCCGGTCCAGATTCTGGATCGTGACGAGATACTCCAGCACGGCCAAAGCTCGCGACAGGCTCGCGTCCATGCCGACGGTCGGGCTCTCGGGACCGTTCTCGCTGATGACGACTCCGCCGGGCGCGTCCTTCAGGAAGGCGGCCATCACGGCCAGGAAATAGCGTCCATCGGGTGAAAGCGCCCGTCCGCGCCCCCGGAACATCTTTCGCGACGGAATCAGGAACACCTTGTGATCGCGGTACGTGGAGGTCTGAAGATCCTCGTTCAGTGTCCCGTTGCTTGCCCTCAGAGATTTGGATTCGGTGGGGGTTTCGCTGCCGTGGATCGGCTGCTCCGTGTTCACCACGCGAGGGGGCGAGACCATGGAGGTTTCGTCCTGTTGCTTGGCTTTGTTGACGGGTGGCCCGAAGACCGTGCGCATGGCGTTGCCGAAGTTGAGGATTCGATCCTTCGGCTGTTGGCTGAACTCCGAGAAGGTGACGAGCAGGACGAAGAACGTCAGCAACAGGTTCATGCAGTCGCTGAACGTGACCATCCATAGCGGTGCGCCCGCCACTTCCTCCGGGGGTGCCTCTTTCTTCGGTCTGCCCATGCCGCGTCTACGCCTTCTTCTCCGCCCGTTTGCCCTGGGAGACGAACACCTGGAGTTTCTCGCGAACGATCGTCGGGTTGTCGCCCTTGGCGATGGAACAGATGCCTTCGATGATCATCTCCTTGGCCGTTGTCTCGGCCTTGGAATAGAGTCCGAGTTTGCCCGCCAGAGGCAGAAAGAGCAAGTTCGCCAGGATTGCGCCGTAGAAGGTGGTGATCAAGGCGACCGCCATGCCCGCGCCGATCTGGTCGGGCGACGAGAGGTTGGTAAGCATCTGGACCAGGCCGATCAGGGTGCCGACCATTCCGAACGCGGGCGCCGCGGCCCCCATATACTCGAGGATCTTTTTGCCCGTCGAATGGCGATCCTGCATGTACTGGATCTCCATCGACAAGAAATCGCGGATGTCGTCGGGACTCTGTCCGTCGACGATCAGTTGCAGGGCCTTGGCGAAAAAAGTGTCTTTCAGCTTGCCCACTTCCTGCTCCAACGCCAGGGCGCCATCCCGACGGTTGATCGTCGCGTACTCGACCATCTTGGTGATCAGTTCCGTGGGGGTCGGGATTTTCGCGACGAACGTCTTCTTGACCACTGAGAAGATGCTCAGACACTGTGGCAGCGAGAACTGAATGAACGTGGAGGCGAGCATGCCGCCGACGGTGATGGCGACCGACGGAACGTCCCAGAAGATCAGAAGACTTCCGCCCAGCGCCATGGCCCAGATGATCACGCCGCATCCGGACACAATCCCTATGATGGTTGCGATATCCATACGCCTACTTTCCTTCCTGGACCTGCTTGAGCTTCTGGCTCAACAGAGCCGCCAGCGCCGGCTCCTGGTTGGCCATTTCCGCCAGGACCTTGGCCTTGGTCCGATCCTGCATGAAGAACAGGATCTTGACCGCGTCCTCCAGGTTCGCGGCCGATGCGTTGGCGGTGCCGCCTTTCGACGTGCCGGTGGCCATGTTGGTCAGGATCTGGCTGGCGCCTGTGGCGTCCATCTTGTCGTAGGCCGCTGCGATGGCCAACAGATTGGCCCTTTCCGCAGCCGCGACTTCCACCCGCGCTTTCAGGAGCAACTCCCGCTCGCTCTTGACGTCCGCCACGCTCGCGGCCAGTTCCACGCGTAGATTGTTCAGCGCCTCGATGTCTTTCTTCAGCGTCTGCTGGGCGATCTGAAGCCGCTCTTTCTCTTTCTCCAGTTCCGCGGTTTTCTGGTTGTACTGCTGGATCTTCTCGCGGACCTCGATAACCAGGTCCTTGAGCTGTTCCTCGGTCATGCTGCGCGTGGCCGAGCCCTGCTCGACCGGCATGGACAGCGTCGGCGACAGGGTCGGTGGCGGGACCTGGGGCGGAGCCCCTGTGCCGAGATTTCCGCCCTGCTGGGGGGCCGGCTGATTCGGTTCCGAGGCCGCGGCGGCAGTCGGCCGGGTGAACCATCCGGTGGCGAACGCCCCGGCGAAACTGGCCAATCCCACCATCGCGGCGATGATGATGACCTTCTTACTCACCTGTTCTGCTCCTCATAAAGCCATGACGCGGCATCGATTCCCCGATCCCACAATTCTTCGTACGCCTATTCCACGTCTTCCCGGCGGGCGTAGGAGACGGTCGTCCTGTCGTCCTGTTCCTTCTGCTCCAGCCGCTCTTGTTCCTGAATGTACTCCTCTTGCGCCTGGGCCCGGAGCTTCTCAAGGCCTTCCCTGTACCGTCGCACCGTCAATAGTTCCGCGGTTTTCTCCTTGTGCCGAACCCCCAGGGCTGCGATCTCTTCCTGGAGCTTGCGGATCCGCTCGTCGTCCACCGCCACACGCTGCAGGACGAACGCCTGCGAGCTCAACCGCTCGGGCGACCGGTCGTTCCGCAGGTCCGCCAGCAGGTTCTCGATGACCCGTTGGCGCATGAGCATCTCGCCGCGTTTGGCGGTCAGGAGTTCCGTGAGCCGAAACAGTTCGGTCCGCCGGAGTTGCTCTTCTTTTGCCTTGACGTCCAGAACCCGCTGAAGTCGCCATGTGAATCGTCTCATTCATCATCCATTCTTGCCGGTCAACAGTCTGTCCCAGGCCCGCGTGATCGCAAGGAGCTGCTTGACGGTTTCCTCGAACGGCGTCCTCTGGCGGACCGGTTGCATGAGGAACTCGTTGATCTTGTCGATCAGGCTGACCGCGCCGTCGATTCGTCGGTTGCTGCCCGGCGAGAAGGCGCCGATGTTGATCAGGTCCTCGGCGTCCGCGTAGGTCGCGTAGATCTCCCGGAGCTTCTGGGCCGCGGCGCGATGTTCGTCGCTGATCACGGCCGACATCAGCCGGCTGATGCTCCGCAGGATGTCCACCGCGGGATAGTGCCCCCGGTCGGCCAGCTTTCTGGACAGGACGATGTGCCCGTCCAGCAGACTGCGGGCGCTGTCGGCCACCGGGTCCGTCAGATCGTCGTTCTCGACCAGCACGGTGAGAATGCCCGTGATGCTGCCCGACCGCGAGCAGCCCAGCCGCTCGATCAGACGGGGCATCAGGGCGAAGACGCTGGGGCAGTAGCCCTTCGTCGCCGGAGGCTCGCCCGCCGCCAGACCGATCTCCCGCTGGGCCTGCGCAAACCGGGTCAAGGAGTCCATCATGAACAGAACGTTCTGGGCCTTCTCCCGGAAGTACTCGGCGATGGTCACCGCGACGAAGGCCGCCTTGATCCGCTGGATGGGAGGGGTGTCGCTGGTGGCGACCACCACCACGCTGCGAGCCAGGCCTTCCGGCCCGAGGTTTTCCTCGAGGAACTCCCGCACCTCGCGCCCTCGCTCGCCGATCAGGGCCACCACATTGACCGCCGCGTCGCTGGAGACCGCGATGTCGCCCAACAGGACGCTCTTGCCGACGCCGCTGCCGGCGAAGATGCCGATTCTCTGGCCCCGGGCGGTGGTCGTGATGCCGTCGATCGCGCGGATGCCCAGCGCCAGCGGCTGCGTGATCTTCTCCCGGCTCAGCGGCGGCGGGCTCTCCACGTCGAGAGGACACTTGTCGCCGTCGGGCAGGGGGCCTTTGCCGTCGATCGGCTCGCCCAGGCCGTTGAGCACGCGTCCGAGAACCTTTTCACTGAGCAGGATGTGTCGGGGCGTGGTTCTGGCCGTCACGGCGTCGCCGGGCGAGACCCCTTCGATGTGCTCCAGGGGCAGCAGGATCAGATGGTCCTGGCGGAACCCCACCACCTGGGCGAGGATGCGTCGCCTGTCGCGGGTGTGAATGCCGCACAGCGAGCCCAGGCCGAGCACCGGACCGGCCGATTCCACGGTCGAGCCGGTGATGCGGACCACATAGCCCTGGCAGTCCATCAGATTGACGGTGTCGAGGGCCGAGTGGTACTTGGCGAAGTCGATCGTTCGGCGGCTAATGGTTTCCGGCATGGGCTATTCCACTTTCAAGAGCGCCTCGCGGATGTGTTCGAGGTGCTCCTCCATGAACGATTTGACGATCCCTTTGGGGGTTTCCACGAGGCATTCGCCCCGACCGATGCTCCAGTCGGGCGTGAACGCCAGTTCGGCGAACGGGTTGCCGGGATTTTCCTGCTGGTATCGCTGGCAGGGTCCCAGATCCTCCGGGTTCAAGCGGATCACGATTTCCTGGCGGGTGGGGGCGCGCTTGAGCGCCTCCTCGACAATGGCCTGGATGTCGTAGTCGCCCTGCGTCACCTTGTGGTGGACGATCTTGCGGGCGATTTCGACCGCGAGCCTGACGATGTCCGCAGGGTTGCCGGCCAGGGTCTCCTGATAGAGCTTCTGGAGATTGGCCGCGATCGCGTTGACGGTCTGGCAGGACTGCGAGAACTGGTGTTTCTGCCGATCGAGCTCGACGGCCATGCGGGCCCTCTCGGCCTGAATGAGGCTCTCGATTCGATCCGCCGCCTGCGCGTCGGGGCTTTGCGTTGAAGCGGAGGCGTCGTCCGCCCGCGCGGCGGCCTCGGGAATGCGAACGGCCGCGATTCGTCGAGCGAGTTGGATGGTCAGCAGTCCCGGCATCGGTTATTCTTCCTCGAACGTCAGCTCGCCCTTGCGGTTGAGTTCCCGCATGGCCGCGACGATCTTCTCCCGGGCCTCCCGGACGTCCTCTTTCTTCGGGGAGGACATCAGCGACGCCTCTTCGGCCACCATGGTCGCGGCGCGCTCGGAAATGTTGGACTTGATCTTGGAACTGAATTCATCGGGCGCTTCGTGGAGCGCCAGAGCCAGTTTCCGCTCGTCCAGGCCTCGTAGCGCCTGCTGGACGCAGCGGTCGCCCACTATGGGAAGATCCTCCCACATGATCATCAGGTTGGCGATGTTCTCCGCGGCCTCCTGGTCCTTCTGTCCGATGGCTTCGAGCACGCCGTCGCGGACCTCCTTATCGAGATTCCTCACGATCACGGCGACCTTGCGGAGGGCCTGTTCCGGGCGGGTCTGAATGGCGCCGGCGTTCTGCGTTCCCGCCGCCTCCAGGCGGGTGCGGATCATCTGGGCGATTCTCATCCGGGCCTCCGGCGCGACGTTGCCGACACTGGTCATCCGGCTGATTACGCTGACTCGCACGTCCTCGCTGAGCCGTCCGAGCACCTCCGATCCCCGCCGGGGGGGCAACTCGGACAGGACGACCGCGATCGCCTGAGGATGCTCGGCCTCCAGCGCGGCCCGGAGGCTCTGCATATCCGCCGACCGGATGGACATGAACGGGTCCCGTTTCTGCAGAAGATCCTGGATCTCCTGCTGGATTCGCCGGGCCTGGTCTTCTCCGACCGTGCTGCGGAGCATCTCCTTGAGGAAGGTCTTGAAGCTGAAGGCGGAGTCCTTCTGAAGCGACTTGGCGAACTGACGGGCGACGTCGGCGCTTTGCCGGTCGCTCCGCTGGCCCGCGGCGTCCAGGTAGCTCAGTTCCACCGCCAGTTCCTGCACGGTCTTGGTGTCGACGCCCTTGAGCAGCTCGGCCGCGGTGGCGGCGTCCAGCGTGGTCAGAAGCAATGCGGCCCTTTGTTTGCCGGTCAGAGGCACGGTCGGTCTACTCCTTCTCTTCAATCCAGCTCAGGAACATCTGCCTGACCTGATCGGGATTCTGTTTCAGGGCGCTGGCGATCTGACGGCGTACGAACAGCGGTTCGGCGATCGCTTCGCCCGCCGGCAGCAGACCCTCGCCCCCTGCGCCCGACAACTGGCCCGGGTTCGCGGCGAACGCGGCCTTGTTCCGGGCCCGGCTGAAGATCCGCAGAACCACCACGGCGCAGACGGCCATGACGCCCAGCGAGAGCTGACGAGCCATCGCCAGATAGCCAGGCCAAGGGGATTCCACCTCCTCGACGATGGTTTCAGTCGATCGATGGAACCGGGCATTGACGACTTTGAGCGAATCGGTCTCCTTCAGGCCCAATGCGGTACGGATGACCTGCTCGACGTCCGCGAGGTTCATGATCATCGCCGGCTGCCCGCCCGCGCCGGGCTGGTTGGCGTCCGTCGTCAGATCGACGAAGGCCGCCACGGACAACGACCGAACCTCCCCCGGCAGCACGGTCTGCTGCTTGACGGTCTTGCCGACCTGGTACTCGGTGATGACCGTCTCGTCCTTCTTGGTGGAGCCCCCGGGGTTTCTCTGCCCGGTGCCCATCTCGGAGTTGCTGGTCACTTCCTCCTTCGTGGCGACCTTGGCCTTCGGGTCGTAGGTCTCCGTGATCGTGCTGATGCTGTTCATGTCGATCACGGCGCTGACCTGGACGCTGGCCCGGCCGGGACCCAGGACGCGGGTCAGCATGTCCTCGGCCTTTCGGACGAGACCCTGTTCGACGCGTTCCTTGTAGTCCTGCGCGGTGCTGGCGCCGGAGGCCAGGCTTGAATCGCCCTTGCCCGAGAGGAGCCGTCCGTCGCTGTCGATGATCGTGACATTCTCGGACTTGAGGTCCTTGACGCTCCCGGAGACCAGGTGGGTGATCGCCGCGATGTTCGAGCCGCTGAGCTGGTAGCCCGGACGCAGTCTCAGGATGACCGAGGCCGTCGTCTGTTCGGCGCCGGAGCTGAAGAGCCTCTGTTCCGGACTGACGATGTGGATTCTCGCATGGGCCACGCCGTCGATCATCTGGATGCTCTTGGCCAGCTCGTCCTGGAGGGCGCGTTTGAGGTTGACGTTCTGGACGAACGGGCTGATGCCGATCTTTTCGTCGTCGAAGAGCTTGTAGCCGTTCTGTTCGCCCGCCGGAAGCCCGTCTTTGGCCAGGTCCAGGCGGATCTGATAAACGGACTCGCGAGGCACGTAGATCGTGCCGCCGCCGTCGCGAAGCTCGTAGGCGATCTTCTTTTCCGCGATCTTCTCGATGATCTTGGCCGCCTCGGAAGGCGTCAGGTCCTGGTACAGCATCCGCATGTCGGGCTTCTGGGCCCAATGGATCAGCAGCGTGCCGATCAGCAGAGCCGCCATCGCCACCGCGGCCAGCAGCACCCGCTGCACCAGGCCGATCTTCTGCCAAATCAGAATGAGCTTCTGCAGGTACTCCATGAAGATCCATTTTGATGTATGATTGTCCATTCCCGAGGTCACGAGCGAAGCGCGTCGGCTTCCTTCAATCAACCATCAAACATCAACAATCAAAACCTCTATAGCGGCATGTTCATCGTCTGTTTGTACGCTTCGATCAGCTTGTTCCGGACGCCGACGAGGACCTTGAAACTGACGTCGGCCTTGGCCACCGCCGAGACCACGGAATTGATGTCGCTGGTCTTGCCGGTCAGGAGGTCCTGGATCGAGGCGTCCGAGGCGTTCTGCATCTCGTTGACCTGGGACACGTACTTGCCCGCGGTCTCGACGGCCTGCACGAAG
Source organism: Sedimentisphaerales bacterium (assembly GCA_035476995.1). Taxonomy (GTDB): domain Bacteria; phylum Planctomycetota; class Phycisphaerae; order Sedimentisphaerales; family Anaerobacaceae; genus PLanc-01. The sequence goes on from DATIKY010000007.1 coordinate 39,321, forward strand.
GTCGACTTGCCCGGGGCCGACGGGGCCTGGGGCATCGGCGCCTGGATGCTGGGCATGCCGGAATGGATGTTGGGATCGAAATTGATCATCTGTAGACCCTCTCAATGCGGGGGCCCCGACGCGATCCATCGCGAGGGGACGCTCCTATCGGAGCAGTTCGAGCGTTGTCTCCACCATCTTCTGGTAACGTTTCAGGATCGCTGCGTTGGCCTGGTAGGCCCGGCTGGCGACGTTCAGACTCATCATCTCGACGGGCAGATGCACGTTGGGCATGACGATGTAGCCCTGGGCGTCGGCCTGGGGGTTGCCCGGATCGTAGATCCGCTGCAGCGCGCTCATGTCCGGCACGACGTCTTCCACCGTGACGCCGCTGACGCCTTCATTCTTGCTTCGGAGGATCGGCTGGAGCCGGCGGTAGGGCTGGCCCTGCCCGGCGTCGATCGTGCGGGCGTTGGCGATGTTCGAGGAGATGACCTCCATGGACTTGTCGTGGGCCCGCATGCCGGAGACCGAGATGTCGACCGGACCGAACAATCTTTCCACTGCCATCGCGTCGAATCCTTTCTATTGCGTGATCGCCTGATTTCCGCTGACGATGCCGAATGGCCGACTACCCCTGAACGCCGATGGCGGTTTCCATCTGCGCGAACTTCCTTCGCAGAAGCCGGGTGTAGGCTGCGTGACGCAGCGAGTTATTGAGCATCTCGCCGATCTCGGCCTCCAGGTTGACGTCGTTGCCGTTGGATTTCAGCGACGTCATCCGGGGCTGATAGACCTCCGGCTCAATGTCTTCGGCCTTCGCGGAGTCGGAGGACTTCATCGCCTTGTCCAGCAGGTCCTCGAATCGGATGTCGAGGCGTCGATAGCCGGGAGTCTCGATGTTGGCGATGTTGCTGGCAATCGTGCTCTGACGGAGTCCTTCCGCCCGGATTCCCGTCTCCAGCAGTCTGACGATGTCGATCGAGTTCGCCATATTCAGGCCTTTCCCCTGCGGGACCCGACCGGCCGAACCCGGCTGTCGGGAATCCCCGTGTATACCATGTGCCGGCTTGAAAGCAGCAACGTGCGTGCCAGAACAGCGGGTTCTCGATGACGGAGGAATCGATTCCAGCGATTATCCCAAGGAAGCGGCGGCCGGACTGGCAGCCCGAAGAATCGGGATGCGACGAGGATCGTGCACGTGTTCTTGCGGCGCGTCCGGTTTCTATACAGGCGGGTGACTTATTGGACACCGACCGTCGTCGCGGGGTAGGCCGGTCTGCGGAAGAATCCTCCCCTCGAGGGAACAAACCTCCGGCATCCGCCCCTGTCAAGGGGGGGGCATTCGTGGATGGGTTTGTTGTTATTGGGTTGCAAGTCTTTTAATAATAAGGAATTAGGTTTATGTCGTATCCGGATGCGTTCGCCTGCTGGCACGCGGATTGCTAAACCTTTGGCCATTCTAAAGGATATCGACCATGAATACTGCGATCATGATCGGCGACAACACACGCACGCTGAACCCCTCTCCGGCCGGCGCCGGCGTCAAGGGAGCGTCCGAATCCGCAGGGGATGAACCCCAGCAGCGATTCGCCGATGTGCTGCCTCTGGCCCAGGCGGCGAGGGAGCAGACGCCGGACAAGGATATGCCGGAGAAGGCCCGTTCTACGGATCGCTCCGCCAGAGGGCAGGGCCAGACCGAGTCCTCCGGGGACGCCGAACGTCCGGCCGGCCATCGCGAGGAAGCCCCCTCCGCGGATGTGCAGGCTGCGTGGTCGGTCATGGGGATTGTTCATCCTTTGATTCCGCGGCAGGCTGGTTCGGTCTCGGCCGGCAAGCAGGGGGTTGAGCCGACGATCGCCAAGCGGGGCGCGATGGCGTCTGAGCAAACCTCGACGGGTCAGGACGGCGCGGCTCTGACCGCGGCGCCGCAGCGGACGCGGGGGACCCAGACCGTCCCCCAGGCATCCATGGCCCAGAAGTCAGAAATCGCGCGTCCTGCGGCGCCGGCATCCCCGGTCGCAGTTTCACAGGGACAGGCAATTCCATTGGCCGCTGTGACGGGAGCCCGACAGAGTTCCGTCGCTTCGCAGCAGACGCCTGGGGAAAAAGCCGCTGAGCCGGTTCCGCAGACCACCGCCGGCGGCAAAGGAGTCGTCCGATCCGAGCTTCGACCGGAGCAGTCCCAAGCAGCCGCTCCGTCCAAGGCCGTCCATTCGTCGTCGCAGAGTACCCCTGGACAGGAGGCCTCTGCGGGGATCAAAGCGAAACCCGGCAGCGACCCTGTCGTCGCTTCGGAGAAGCCATCGCAATCGTCGGTGAACCCGCCATCGGGGCAGGGCCAGCAGACAGTCGATCCGGATGCCGCCGCACAGTCGGGAAAGAGCGTGCCGGCCCCAACGTCTCCGGTGGAGGGGAATCCCAGCGGCGCGACCAAGGCGGGGGCGACTGCCCGCACCGACCACTCCAAGGGCGAACCCGTCCGTGCGGAGGGCAAGGAAGGCGTCTCGACCGGCGTGAAGGACGGGGGAGCCGTCATGACGGAGGTCCGCGCGATTTCGAGCGCGGGATCGCCGACGACGGCGCAACCGGTTGGATCCTCGCCCCAGAGCACGTCAGGCGTCGAGGTTCCGACCTCTCGGAATCCGGTCCAGAGCGTCAGCGATCAGATCCTCGATTCGATCCGTTCTTCCGGCGCGCCGGGCGAGCGTGAGGTCTTCATCCGGCTGCGCCCTCCTGAACTGGGGACGGTCGTCGTGCGTTTCCAGGAGCGAGGGGAGAACCTCACGGGCACTCTGGAAGTCAGCACGCGAGAGGCCCAGCGGGAGATCGAGCGGGCCCTGCCTCAGGTGCTCCGCAGTCTTCAGGACGCGGGGATCCAGATCCGTCGGGTCGAGGTGGTCACCTCCGATCAGCCCGACAGAAACCTCGGAGGAGAGCATCTGCCGCAGGATACGTGGCAGCAGCATCAGGGGACCGGCCAGGGACGCGAGCATGCTCCCCCGTCCCAGGCGCGATGGCCGCAGGGCCTGGGAGAGCAACATTCGGTCCGTCAGGGCGCTTCAGGGGACGATCCGCAGATCTCCGCGCCGTCGGGACGCATCGACGTGCTGTTGTAAGGTCCTCCGGAAGCCTCACGGCCGAGACGCGACGGGACGGGCAGGGTGGGCATTGCCTTGGCCCGGTTCGACCCTCTTGGCATACCATTTGCGCCGCGCGATCTCGATCGAGCGAAGGAAACTGTGCTTGAATCGGTTGAGGGAGAACCGCTCGATCACTGTCTTTCTCGCCTCCCGCCCCATCTTGCGGGCCAGATTCTCGTCTTTCAGAAGGATGTGGGCGTACTGTCGCAACTCCTTCGGATCGTCGCTGAGGAAGCCCGATACGCCGTGCTTGATGGGCGAGGTGGGGTGATGGTTGCCCAGCACGGGCAATCCCGCGGCCATGGCTTCGGCCGTGGCCATGTTGTGTCCGGCCTCGAACCGCGGGTCGGCCGTGTGGATGTAGAAGCGGTGGGATTGGAGCATGGTCTTGAGATGGTTCCAGTCCCTCGCGGCCTCGACGCCGGGGATATCGGGATTGTGGCCCGTCAGCGTGATCGGAACGTCTTCGAACGCCTGCTCGTGGAAATCCCACATCAGGATGTGCCGACGGCTGTTGATGAAGTTGCAGATTCGAATGCCCCGCGCTTGGCGCCCTTCGAAGGGAGGGTAGTCCTCGACGTCGATGCCGAAATGCACGATGTCCTCGGTGCAGCCCCACGATTCCCCTTTGAACATGGAGGTCGCCACGACGTGGGCGCCGATCAGTTCCACATAGATACGCAGCATGTCCCTCATCCGCTGGGGATCGATGTGGGAGTTCTCTTCGCAGAGGCGTCCTTCCAGCGAATGGTGGAGCACGAGCAGTCTGGGCTCGGGCCGGAACCGCACGTCAAGCAGGTCCGTCGTGTTGTGCGCGATGATGCAGTGGTAGTGGGTCGGGGATTCCAGGGCCTGGGGCAATGAGATCAGGCGCGAACGCGGCGGCACGGGTCTCATCCGCTCATCCCATCCTCGGTTGTACTTGCCCGGCAAATTCACCACGATGTCGAGGTTGCAGCCGAGCGTTCCGAGTTGGTGGACCCAGGGTTCGTGGCAATTGAACACCAGCAGCGTTCTGTCATGCGCCGGCTGGAGCAGGCTTCGTATTCCCATAAGACAACAAACTTCTCAATCGATGACGCTCTGTTCCCAACGCGACCCGGAACCATCCTTCGTTCCCGGCGTTCGCCGCGTCGGAGACGTGAATCGCGCTTTCTGACCTCTAATGCATCGGCATTATCGGCCATCCGACCGGATTCCCATGAGAAAACCGTTGGCCTTGGGTTCCGCGGAATCCCGCTGGCTGGGTCGGGGCTCGCCGACGGCTCCAACGGTGAGATTATTCGGACGCAAAAATTTTTCTGCGTCTTTTTGCGATTCCCCGAGCGTCGTGGCGGGGCCTATCACTATCGCGAGGGCGCTTTTTTATGGGCCGGCCCTGTTTCTCCGGATTCCAGGTGCGCAAGTCCCTTAAGTCCCCCATCTTTTCATCGATAATGAGCGTAAAGGCCAACAACCTTTGTACAGTCGCGAAGCAAGCGCTTTCGTAAAGGGCCGTATTGGGGTCTTTCTTTTAAGGAGTCGCAAGCATGTTAGCAATCAAGAACAACCTTATGGCGGCGAACGCTGCCCGGTATCTGGGGCAGAGCTACGATGCCTTGGCGACGTCGGTCGAGAGACTGTCGTCCGGCCTTCGCATCAACAGCGCCAGCGACGACGCGGCCGGCATGGCCGTCCGCGAGTTGATGCGCGCTGATATCGCCGTGCTGGAGCAGGGTGCGCGAAACGCCCAAGACGGCGTGAGCATGTTGCAAACCATGGAAGGCGCCATGCAGGTTCAGGACAACCTGCTTGTTCGTATGCAGCAGTTGGCCGAACAGGCCTCCACGGGCTCGTACTCTTCGGCCCAGCGCGTGATCATGGACAACGAGTTCGAGCAGTTGACTGCGGAAATCCAGCGTATCGCCACGTCCACGGATTTCAACGGCATCAAGATGCTGGATAACTCGGCCACCGTCTCGGTTCACTTCGGCGGCGCCACCGACAAGATCGACATCGAGGGCAGCAAGATGACCAAGGTCGGTCTGGGCATCAGCGCCCTGGCGGTCACCACGGCCGCCAGCGCCCGCGCGGCGATCACCGCGCTGGACAGCGCCATCGTCGCCAAGGACACGGCCCGAGCGAAATTCGGATACTACATCAACCGTCTCGAAAGCACCGGACAGGTGCTCGGCATTCAGGCGGAGAACCTGAGCCAGGCAGAATCCCGCATCTCGGACGTCGACGTGGCGACCGAAATGGCGACCCTCACCCGCAACCAGGTGTTGGCGCAGGCGGGCACTGCGATGCTGGCCCAGGCCAACTCGATCCCGCAGATGGCCTTGTCGCTGCTGAGGTAATCGGCCTGGCCGGTAAGTGAAGACAATCACGGGAGATGACTGACGCCGCACGCGTCAGTCATCTCCCTGTGGATGTCGGCGGCCGGACTCTCCGCGGGGAGGGACGAGGCCGCGAGCCGTTTTCCGCCACGGATGGCGGGGCCCGGACGACGTGCAACGCGTGCGGGACCCCGGTATGGACGCGTAGGCTACAGGAGACACGAGAATGAAGGCACTGGAGGCATATCAGCAGGCGACCGTAACGACGCAGAGCAGGGGCCGTCTGGTCGTGATGCTGTACGACGGCGCCATCAAGTTCCTCAAACTGGCCATCAAGGAACTGGAGGCCCAGAACTACGCCGCCAAAGGACAGTACATCAACCGCGCCCAGGACATCATCAGCGAGTTGAACGCCGTGCTGGACCTGGAGACCGGGGGCGAACTCGCCCAGAATCTTCGCGGCCTGTACCTGTTCATGAATCGTCATCTGGGTCGGGCCAACGCCAAACGCGATCCCAAGATGATTCAGGACATCATCCGCCTTCTGGAGGAGTTGAACCAGGGATGGAAGACCGTTACAGGATAGAGGTTTGAAGTGCGACGTCTGACGTCGGAACGTCGACGTCGGAGATTTCGCGTTTGAAACTTCAAACTGGAAACCTGTGGGTCAGAACCGTCTCGTCAATCCCACTTGGATGATATGGTTGTCGTCCTCGCCCGCACGCGCATCCTCATACCGATAGGCCGTCTCGACCCGCCAATCCGGCGACGCAAAGAACGTCAGGCCGGTCTGGTAGATATCCAGCGAGGACTCCTCGTCGGTCTTCAGATTGGACGTCTGCCGGTTGAAGGCGAGGTCCACGACGAGATCCTCCGTCAGGTAGTGGGATAGTTCGACGAACAGATCCGAGGAGTCGGTGCCCATGTGGTGTCCGATCACGCGGTCTTCATACGTGTAACCCGACCTGTAAATGCTGTGGTTGTAGAAGACATTGGGCTTGCCCTTGACGTGGTTGTTGGCGTACTCGATCCGCAGGTCCGTCCGCCCGGTCTTGAGAATGTCGTTGAACTGGAGGCCGTAGAGGAACCCCCAATTGCTCGGCAGGCCGCCCGCCTCGTCTTCGCCCGCGCCGTCGACGTAGAATCGCAGGGAACGAAAGGGCAGCCGCTCGCCCAGCGGCAGTTCGCTCAAGGGCACGAGCACGGACGTGTCGAATCCCGCGATCTGGTTGTCCCTTTCCTGGTTGCTGACCGCCAGGAGCAGCTTGGTGTAGTCGAACAGATCGACCCGCGGCATGCCTCGGCCTCCGAACAGGATCACTCGTGAGAACCCCAGGTCCCACAAAGGATGCGGCTTGACGCTCAGCCGCATGCCTGTGAGCTTCGCCTCGGGGATGTGCCGGTCCTTTTCCAGTTGCGCCAGGAACCATTGCCCCCGGACCGGACCCAGGGCCCGGAAGATCCAGGGAAGTTGCCTCGGCTGGGGATTTGTCAGCTTGATCATCGTGAGGGGCTGTGCGTTGTTGCTCATGAGGATGGAGCCGTGACGCCCCGGTCCCCACCAGAGCGAGTCCTTTCCCGCCTCAATCTCCAGGTCGCCGATCATGAGTTTCCCATAGCCTTCGATCAGTTCGACGTCGCCGTCGGTTTGCGAGGAATCGATGTACTCCGGGTGCAGGTAGAAGGCGAACCGGTCCATTATCGCGCCGCGCGTCGCGAATCCGGCGCGGTAGTTCGAGCCCCGCTGGAACTCATCGCCCCGGACGTTCTCGATGTCCGGCGTGCGTCGCGCGTGCAGATAGGCGACGTACGGATCTTCCAGCGGTTTGACGAAGGACTCCCCATGCCAGCCTTCGATCAGTCCGATGAGGATCAGCTCGCCCTGGTACTCGTGCTTGAGCCGGTCCACGAGGGACGGAAGGAGGGGGGGCGCGTCCTTCAGTCGTTCGAGAGTCAGCATCGCCTGGCCGACGTGGCGGGCCATCTCGACCCGCGACAGGGGTTTGATCGTCAGCATGGCGCTGTCGATCAGGCCGTAGTTGGCCAGCTTGTCCACCGCGTCGTAGCTCCAATGACCCAGGGGGACATTCGTGGAAACCAGAGCGGACGACGGCAGGGCCGAGAACGCGATGACGATGAGAGCCGATGCAATCCGTTGCATAATCCATTTCGTGACTAGACTCTTGGTACTCCAGACCGTGGGCTGGAGACTAAACCACTTGCCCTGCCGGGTCAAGAGGCTGTCATCACAAACGACAGTCCCATTCTTATGAGACCCGCAAATGCTCTTGACATCGAGGCCGTACGCGCTAAGATAGTCGCGGTTCGATCGGGTGAACGCAGACAACCGCGATGGTCCGGATGGATGTCGCATAGAGGGGTTTTGTTGTCTCAATAGGCAATTGGAGGTCTGGGAGCGGGTTGGGCTTCCTGGCGTTTTCGTGAGAGCACAAAGGAGTGTGTCAATGAGAGCCTGCTTGCCATCGCCGGGGCTGGGTTTTCGGTTCGTTGTCGCAGTGCTGGTTCTGTCCGGGGGGATGGGCACGCGGTCTGCGACGGCCCAATCGCTCTTCGATGTCCCAGGGCTCGGCAATCGGCCGCAGAGCGGTTCGAGCGGTCTGTCCAACGATCGGCTGTCGCAACTGGCTCGTGAGCGGCTCAGGTCCGGCGCCGCATCGGCGGAATCCCCCGAACCGAACGAGGCCGCTCCGCCGGACCTTCGCACGCGACCGGCGCCGCCCCAGACGCCTTCGAGGATCGAACTGCTGCTGTCGCGGGACGCCTCTCTGGATGTCAACGACGTGTCGCTCAGGCTCAAGCAGTTCGGCTACGACATGTTCGGCGCCCCGGTTTCGACCTTCGCCCCGGTGACGAATGTGCCCGTGGGACCGGACTATGTGATCGGTCCCGGCGACGGTTTCACGCTGACGCTGTGGGGGCGTGTGGACGCGCAACACACGCTACAGGTGGACCGCAGCGGGCAGATCGTGCTGCCGGAGGTGGGGGCCCTGCGGGTCTGGGGCATGAAGTTCGGCGAGTTGGAGAGCTATCTTCGCCACGAGCTGTCCCGCAAATTCACGGATTTCAAGATGTCGATCGCGATGGATCGGCTGCGGACGATCCAGGTGTTCGTCGTCGGCGAGGCGACCGCCCCGGGGACGTACACCGTCAGTTCGCTCTCGACCGCGATCAACGCGATCTTCGCCGCAGGCGGGCCGTCGCGAAACGGAACGCTCCGCAAGATCCGCCTGTCGCGAAGCGGCCAGGAGCCGATCTCGCTCGATCTGTACGATCTGCTGATGGGAGGCGACAAGAGCCAGGATGTCCGTCTTCAGGACGCCGATACGATCTTCATCCCGCTGATCGGACCGGTGGTCGGAGTCGCGGGCAACGTCAAGAGGCCGGCGATCTATGAAATGACCGGCCCGATGACTCTGCATCAGGTGCTGGATCTGGCCGGCGGCGTCGCGTTCTCCGGGTGGCTTCAGCGGGTCCAGGTCGAGCGAGTCCACAACCATGAGCGACAGATCGTCGTGGATTTCGACCTCTCGCGGGGGGGCGCCGGCGCAGCGCCGTCCGATCCGAACGCGATGGTCCTGCAGGATGGCGACATCGTGAAGGTCTTTGCGGTCCCGGCTTGGCAGGAGAGGATGATCCGTCTGGAAGGGCACGTCGTTCGGGCGGGCAAACGCGAGTGGAAGCCCGGCATGAGGCTCAGCGGCGTGCTGACCTCCTACGACCTGCTGATGCCTCAGCCGGACACCGAGTACGCCCAGATCGAACGTCTGGTCCCGCCGGACCTGCATCCCGTCGTGATCCCCTTCAACGTGGGCAAGCTGTTGGCCGGCGACCAATCTCAGGATCTGGAACTCGCCCAATATGACGCGATTCGCGTGTTCCGATGGGATGAGCGGACCTCGCGGAAAGTGACGATCTCGGGCATGGTCTTCGATCCGAACGTCTATCGGCTGATTCCCGACATGAGGGTCGGCGACCTGATCGACGCGGCCGGCGGGCTTCACAAGAACGCGTATCTCCGCACGTCCGAGATCACCCGCCGGCACATCAGCCAGGAGGGAATGGCCACCGAAAAAATCGACGTCGATCTGGAGAAGGCGCTGGCCGGCGACCCCGAACACAACGTCCTGCTCCGCGATTACGACCACGTCGTCGTGCGGCCGATCCCCGACCTCGTGTTCGACGCGAACGCCGTGATCGACGGCGAAGTGCGCTTCCCCGGCAGATACCCGATTCGAAAAGGCGAGACCCTCAGCTCGCTGATCGAGCGGGCGGGGGGGTATACCGACCAGGCCTACCTCAAGGGCGCGGTCTTCACCCGCCAGAGCGCCAGAGCGATCCAGCGGCGCCGCCTGGACGACCTGATCCGCCAGATCGAGGAGTCCATGCTGTCGAGCGCCCAGGAGCAGATGAGCGCATCCCTGGACGCCGAGAGCGCCAAGATCGAGCAGGTGGCTTTGGAGACCAAGAAGGCCCTTCTGGCCAGGCTTCGCGCCGCCGAGATCACCGGACGCGTCGTCGTGCGACTGGACGTTCCAGAGGAATTCAAGGGCTCGCGATACGACATGGAACTGGAGGATGGCGACAAGCTGACGGTCCCCCCGACTCCCGGCGTGGTTCACGTCGTGGGCGAAGTCTTCAATCCCACGTCGCTGCTCTACGAGGAGAACGGCACGGTCAGCTACTACCTCGGACGCGTCGGCGGCATGACCAAAGAGGCCGACAAGAAGCAGGTCAGCGTGATCAAGGCCGACGGCACGGTCATCAGCATGGAGCAGGGCAATCGCGGCAAGCTCCTGTTCTGGGATTCGCAGAGCAACTCCTGGTTCTTCGGCGGCTTCCTGAGCCATCGGATGGAGCCGGGAGACACGGTCGTGGTGCCCCGCAAGGTCGACAAGTATCTCAATCTCCGATTGACCAAGGACATCACCCAGATTATCTTCCAAATCGCCGTCGCCGCCGGCGTGGTGTTTGCGATATAGCGCACGTGTTGAGGCAGCAGCAGGAGATCGAGGATGGTTGTCAATCGGCAGCAGGAGGGCGAGATGCCCCCAGCCCAGGCCCGCACCGCAGAAGACGAACTGGATTTGTTCGACTACGTTCGCGTGCTGGCCAAGTACAGGCGAATGACGCTGCTGGTCTGCTTCTTGGCGACGGCGACGACGGGAACGATCTCATTTCTCTGGCCGCCCACGTATGTCGCCAAGACCTCGATTGTCCCACCGGTGGATTCCGGCGGTGGCAAGACCGGATTGAGCAGTCTGTTGGGAGGGGCCGAAGGGGCCCTGTTGCGCAGCGTGATGGATACGACCAGTGTTGCGGACTTGTATGTAGGCATTCTCGAAAGCCGCACTGTTGTCGATGCGATCATCGACCGGTTTAATCTAGTTCACGTCTACGATGTGAATGGACTGCGGTACAAGGCCGAGAGGACCCTGCGGAAGTATACGAACATCGACGCATCGGAAGAGGGGATCGTCTCCATTACGGTCGAAGACAGCGACCCGAATCGGGCGGCAGCCATGGCCAATGCCTATGTGGAAGAGCTGGATAAGCAGAACAAGAAACTGTCTGTCGGGCAGGCGACCAGCAAGAGGGTGTTTCTTGAGACTCGGCTCAACGAGGTAGAGCAGAAGCTCAGCCGGATCGACAGCATCCCCGCGCGAGAGGCTCAGGTTCAGGAGATGCTCTACGAGCTCCTGATGCGAGAGCTCGAGATCGCCCGGATCGAAGAGGCCAAGAGTATGCCCACGATCCAGGTCCTTGACACGGCCCAGCCTCCCGATAGGCGTAAGCCCAAAGGCACGGTCACGAAGGCTGTCCTTGCGGGCATTGTGGCGTTTCTGTGCGTAGCGTTCTTTGCCTTCAGCCGGGAGTATTACATCAGTTGCCGGCAGCGGGAACTGGGGCAATTGGCCTGTCAGCCCGAGGGCGGTGGGGCCGCTAGAGCCGTGACGGACGGAACTGGCTGACCGGGGCGGGAACGTACCCGCTCGACGCATACGACAATCAGAGGGGGGTACACCGGGTCGTGGGGCTTCCCTTGCGATCGGGTTCTCCTATCGGTTTGCGCAACCGACGGGGACGGAGTCTAAGCATTGATAATCTGCGATTCGTGATTGATGATCGAGTGGGAGCGGTGATCTGGTGCCTTTTCTTGCACGTTGACTCTGTTGCATTGTAGTCAATCCGTCTGATATCGTGGCGGACTGGCCGGTCCGGTCCGTGAGCGGGTGTCTCCTGAATCCGGCATGGTCATTTCCCTTTTTCAGCGGGTTGATTGATGCCTCTGGGAAGCTGGCTCCGGAGAAAAGTGAGTCTGCTCTGTCGCAAAGCGAGCGTGCCCGGAGCGTGGTAAGGCTTGCTCTGTTTGTGGGCGAGCTTTCTATTTTGCAAGGCAGGTGTGCCGGAGGCTGAGGAACGCATGTTTTCGGGGGCCTGTGCCCGTCGGAGACGCTGGGCACTGTTTCTCTCTCGGCGGTGGTCAACGATCCAGAGTGTCGGAGAATTTGCCGGTCATTTTGAAAATATCCTTCATTCCCATCCTGATTTGTCCGATGGGCGGTTTGGAAGCGGTTGCATGCACCGTGGCGCTGGGAGCGGACAGTCGCAAGATCGTCGGCCCCGCAGATGCAGTGGCGGACCACCGTCCTGCCGATCGGTCCGCCGGATGAATGAGGATGGCGCTCCGCTCCTTTCGAGCGGTGGCGCAGAGAATGAAAGGACAATGACATGGCGAGATTTCCCAAAGCAGAGGCCCAGATTGCATCCTTGGCGCAGTCGATGATCAGCGGGTTGACGGGCACGAACGGCGTGTCGCCGGTCTTTCCGGCCCCGCCCGTGGCCGTCGCCGAACTGACCACGTTGCTCGCGGCCTACACGACCGCCCGCAACGCGGCGATCGCCGCCGAATCGGCGGCCGCGCAGGCGGTAGGCAGCAAGGACACGACGCTTGCCGAGCTGATCGAAGGCATGAAGTCCGACCTTCGCTACGCGGAGAACACGGTCAACTACGACGATGAGCTTTTGAAACTGCTCGGCTGGGGCGGCCGCAGGCCCGCGACGCCGTTGCAGCCGCCAGGCCAGACGCGGGTGCTCAGCGTCGTCGAACAGGGCGAGGGCTGGGTGAAGCTCGTTTGGAAGGCCCCCGCCGACGGCGGCAAGCCCGGCGCGTACCGCGTCATGCGGCGGGAACGGCCGGAAGGGCCTTGGGCCGATATCGCCACGGCCGTGGTCTGCGAGGCGACTCTGCTCGACCAGCCGCGAGGCAAGGAATTCGAGTACCGAATCGTCGGCGTCAATAAAGCCGGCGACGGTGAGCCGTCGAATACGGTAGTGGTCGTGCTGTGACGACCTGATGGTTTCATCTGGTCGTTCGTTGCCGGCATCGATCACCGATGGTTGAGAACGAAGTACCGGGATGGGTGGGGCTGCCCGCCCATCCCGCTTCTCATCGATTTGGCAAGCTGTAGTCCATTCGCAACGGGTAATCGGACGCAGTGACAGACGCATGGACAGCCCATGTGTCTTCGATAGGCCCACGAGAACATGGGACCCATGTCAGAATCGGCAAGTATTCCCACGGTCCGGAGGAGGCTGATCGGCGGCACAGCGTTCAACCTTCTCGCAACCGTCTTCAATCAGGGCAGTACGCTAGCTGCCAACATTGTCGTCGCCCGCATTCTCCTGAAACAGGGTTTCGGAGAATATGCGATGGTGCAGAGCACGCTCCTGACAATGGCGATGCTGGCCCAGCTTGCCACGGGATTGACTGCTGCGAAATATGTAGCGGAGTATCGTGCATGTGATCCGGAAAAGGCGGGTCGGATTATGGGCCTGTGTGCCCTCATCTCCCTGGTCGCCGCGGCAATGGGAGCGGTGCTGCTAATCGCACTTGCGCCCTGGCTGGCTACGGAGGCGCTCAAAGCCCCCCAGCTTGCCGTGCCGCTTGCGGTGGGCTCGTGTTTTCTCTTCTTCTCCTCAGTGAATGGATACCAGACGGGGGCACTGAGCGGCCTGGAGGCATACCGGAGCCTCGCGAAAGCGGGCGTGATCAGCGGAGGCATCGCGGTAGTAGTCATTCCGCTGGGGGCATGGATGGGCGGACTGAATGGAACGGTTGCCTGTTTGTGCGCGAGCGCCGTCTTTCGGTGCATTATACACAATCGATGGCTTCGGCGCGAGAGCCGGGGCCAGGGCATCCGGATTCAGTACCGTGGTATTGCTCAGGAGAAGTCGGTGCTCACGAGGTTTGCCTTGCCTGGAGTGATTGCAGGCTACTACTCCCTTCCTATGATGTGGCTGGCCAGCGCCTTTCTGGCTTGGCAGTCTGGCGGCTACAGTGAACTGGCATTGTATAGCGCCGCCAATAGTCTCCGTATGCTCGTCCTGTTTCTGCCCAACGTGATGAACAATGTGAGCCTTTCTGTTCTCAACCATGAGAAGGCACGCGGGGATATCCTGCACTACCATCGCGTCTTCAAGACCAATGTATTGCATATAGCCGGGGGGACGCTCTGTGCGGCGGCTGTCGTGGGATTGATCGGACGACCTGCTCTGAACCTCTTCGGACGGGAATTCGGCGAAGCGCACGCGGTCCTCTGGCTGCTGTTGCTGTCAGCCCTTTTCGAGGGTCTGAGCATAGCACTCTTTCAGTACATCCAGTCTTCGTCCAGACTGTGGCTGTCACTGTTTGCAGTGAGTATTCCGAGGGACACGTTGTATGTAGTCGCGGCTCGCTTTCTGGTGCCTCTCTATGGCGGAATCGGACTGGCAGTTGCGTATCTGAGCTCATGGATGCTCTGTGCGATCTGTATACTGTGCTGCATTCGATTGCTGAGGCGGGGGAACTCCTTGGGCGACCGTCATCGAGACGCCGGCGAGCGGGAGGCTTCGAGAGTATGGGTGTTTCCGTGTTGAATGTTGCCAAGACGATCTATCGAAATATCCCGTTTCGACCAATACGCAGGGTCTGTTATACCGCTTTTTGTCGGCTTGTGAAGGACACTGTGGTACATAAAAGAATTGGCGGAACGGAGTTCGAGCTTGATCTGGGAGAAGTGATTGATCTCGGGTTATATCTCGGTGAATTCGAGAAAGACTTGGCTGACGCGATCGACAGGTTCTGCGGGCCCGGCATGATCGTCCTGGACATCGGTGCCAATGTCGGAGCGCATGCCTTGCACTTTGGCAGGCTGGTCGGAAGAGAAGGAAGAGTGTTTGCCTTTGAGCCGACCGAGTATGCTTTCGACAAGCTGTTGCGAAACTCCTCGCTGAATCCTGCGTTGAATATCTTCTGCCACAGGATCGCTCTTTCCGATAGAAACCGTGGCGACCAGGAGATCGATTTCAGGTCGAGCTGGCGCACCGATGGCGGGCGGAGAGATTCCCGTTGCCGAGTGGATTTCGGAAGACTGGATGATTGGTGCCGCAACCATGACGTTGTGGACGTGGATATCGTCAAGCTCGATGTGGATGGGAACGAGTTCTCCGTATTGAAGGGGGCCGAGAGACTCTTGAGGAATTGCAGTCCTCTGCTATTCATCGAGGTGTGGGGTCCCAATTTCTCCCGTGAGGAGGAGAATCCGTTTGTTTTTCTCCACCGTTTTGGTTACCGGTTCTTCACGCTCGACATGAGGAACGAGTACCGGTCGATTGAGGAAATGAGGAACAGGGTGAGTTCTCCGAATGGGGAATTATTGGACAGCTCCTTCAATGCAGTTGCCCTCAAGAATCCTGAGCGATGGGTGCAGGGGCAATGAATACGGAAGACATGGATAGGCCCGGTCTGATGCCGTTGGATCGTCAAGCGTGGTATCTGGAGATTCACCTCTCGAATTTTGTGAACTCCTATTGCCAGTACCGCGACATTCAGCTCTGTCGCGACGTCCGGAAGATACTCGAGGTCGGCTGCGGACAGGGTCTTTCCACGCAAGTGCTTCGATGGAAAGGATACGAGGTCACCACGTTGGATGTTGACGAGACGTTCAGGCCCGATCACGTCGGCAGTATTCACGATATGGCTTGCTTTGACGACAGGCAGTTTGATGTGCTGATTGCCTCTCACGTGCTGGAGCACCTGCCGGTATCCCTACTGAACGAATCGCTGCGGGAGATGGCTCGCGTTGCCAGATATGCCCTTGTTTACCTGCCTATTGCGGGCACGCACCACTTTCAGATCCGGTTGTTGCCCGGTTTTCACGGCCTTGATTTCACTTTCCATTTTGACTTCTACAACTACTTCGAGACGCCAACAGGGGTCGAACCTCGCTATTGCCAGGGACAACACTACTGGGAAGTGGGGTATAGGGGATTCAGACCGAAAGATCTTGTCACTCGTTTCTCGCCTTACTTCGCGGTGCTGAAGCGCTATAGGAATAGAGATTGGAACCCCAGCTACAATTTCATTTTGCAGGCGAACTCGCGATGAGAGAGGATTCCAGTAGACACTGCCTCACAGACGTCTCTCATTGGGATGAGGCGTGGAGCAGCTCGATTCGCATGCGCCTGCCCACTCCGCTTCTCGTGGGCACCTTAAATACCATGCGGCTCTTGTCGGCGCGCGTTCGTCCTGGGATGAGATACCTGGAGATTGGGTGCGCTCCGGGCAAAACACTTGCCTGGGTAGCAGCCCGCTGCCGCGCCAACGTCGTAGGTCTGGACTATTCGGCGGTGGGGATCGCCACATGCAAAACACTCTTCAACTCGTTGGGACTTTCCGGCGAATTGTACTGTGAGGATGTGCTGGCGACCTCTCTGCCCGAGAGTTCTTTCGATTTCGTCTTTAGCAACGGCGTGATCGAGCATTTCGAGCGGCCTGAGGAGATCGTCAGAGCTCACTGGAAGTTGTTGAAGCCGGGCGCGAAAGCTCTGATTGTGATTCCCAACTACCGGGGCATCTATGGCCGGCTTCAACGGCTTTTCGATGCGGAGAACCTCAAATTGCACAACCTTCGGATCATGGAGCCGGACAACCTGAGAAAGCTGATTGATCCTCGATTGGCGGACTGGATCAAAACATACCCCACAGGCAGAATCTCCCCGGGGTTGATCAGTTGGGAGCAGAGACTATGGCAGCCATTGGCAAGGCTCGCTTTTTGGACTCTCAATTTCTCCGGACTGTTGCAGCCTGTTCAGATTGACGCTTTGTGTCCGAATCTCGTTCTGGAATTCGTTCGTAAGGCGGCCGAATGAGGATTGTCTACTCCTATAACAAGAAGGACGAGGAGGCCGACTTCTGGCAGAGAGAAATCGCGGCCGCCTCAAATGATCGCTACGAATTCATTCCATTCAACCACGGCGTGTTCCTCTCCCCTTGGCGGTATATTCGCGCCCAGCTTCTCGACAATCTTTATTACGATGAAGATCCGGATCTCTTCCGCATGTATCAGGCCTTGCAGGATGCGATCGCAAGCCATAAGCCGGAAGTGCTTTTGGTGGATACATGTCAGCCATATCATCCCGAATTCCTTCTGCGACTGCGAATCCACAAGGCACTGCGGATTGCCGATGGGCCCCTTTCTGCCTATGACCGAGATTTTGCCTATCTGCACGCCTTCGATCAGATACTCTATCACTCTCCTGGCTACAGCCGAGACTTGGACATGCTGGCGAAACTACGCTACTGTGGTGCTACGAATATTGCATTCTGGCCGTTCGGGCTGTTTGACAGAATGCATGATACGACTCAGACGGAAGCCACGATCCTACAACATGAGCGGGATATTGACGTGATCTTCATTGGTGCCACGCATCCCAACAAAATGCCGCTGATCACGCGGGTTAAGAAAGCCTTTGGTCGGCGGTGTGTCTTACACGGCCTGACGTCATGGAAAAGGAATCTATATTTCGCATGGAAGTATAGATTTCCCCATTGGATCATGCCTGTGGCGGTTAGTGACTATGTGAAGTATTACCAGCGAGCGAAAATTGGCTTCAACGTCCACAATCGGGGCAAGTATACCTTGGGAGGGTTTCGTTTCTACGAACTTCCTGGTAACGGCGTGATGCAGATCTCTGATGGGGATGAGTATCTGCCTCATTTCTATGACGTGGGCAATGAGATCGTTGCGTATTCCGATGTGGATGACTTGATTGACAAGATTAGGTACTACCTTGCGAATGAAGAGGAACGAAATCGAATCGCCGTGAATGGTTACGGGCGGGTGATGAGAGACTACAGGATGGGACACCTCCTGCGTATCCTCGGGGGTCTTCTGGAGCAAGGGATCGGGATCAAGACTAGCTTACGATAGGTTTTCATGGTTACTGCATACCTAAGAGTTGTGACATGTCTTTGAAGGCCAATGGGTCTTAATCAATCTCCAGATCAATACAACGGAACGGCCGTCTGCCGTCTGCACTGTCAGAAATGTACTGACCCTGCGGAGTACTCTGGGTCAGTCGGAGCACTCAGGAAGAGAGCGGCCGCGATGCTGTTGCCTGGGATACTGTTGACCATCGCTTCGCTGCTGTCGATGACAGAGGAGCAAAGACGTGTAGCGGCGCCTGGATTTGCGTGTAGCTTGGTGGTAATCTGGCTGTGGATGACTCTATGGGACCGTGATCGCAAGATACCCATTTTCGATGCAGGCATGCTCTGTGCTATCGTTACGCTTGCATATGCCGTATATCCTCTGTTGAACTACTGGGCTGGCGGGTTCAGGTTTGGTTTCCTGAGCGACAGTCGCCTGCATTCACATGATCCCAAGCCTGCTGAAATGGGACTATTCCACTTGCGACATGTGCTATATCTATCGTCGTTTGCGGTCAGCTACGCATTCTTCCGAGGCAGGGCAACGGTGCAAACCAGGTGCATTTGTATGCCAAGTCGCCCTCTTCGACATGTAATCGTGTTTCTTTTTCTATTTCTTACCGGGTACTTCATCTCTCTGCGAGTCATGACAGGCGCGAACTACAATACGTCCTACCAGGCACAAGCATTCTCCGAGAATGTGGCAGCGCTGCGTAGTGTGCCTCTCATTGTGCAGCAGATATCCAGCAAGTTGTGGGGTATCCTGCTGATTGCCAAAACTGGCGTGCTTATGATTGTCGTGAGTCGATGTAGACAGAGACAGTGGCGTCTGATTCTTGTCCTATGGATCATCGGCGAGATTGTGCACGTGCTCGTGGTTAAAGGAGCTCGAACCAGTCTTGTGATGTTTGTAATGGCGGCAGTCCTCTTCTACCATCGGATGATCAGACCGCTATCCATGAAATTTTTGATTGCATCTGCCATATCCTTCATTGTGTTCTTCAACTTCCTTGCCCTATACCGCACATATGCCGATCTTAGGACCATGCGGACGGTCATGGCGAAGGACGACGTAGGCCTTCTGTGGCAACACAATGAATTTGAGGGATTGCTGGGGACGGCATATGACGTCTTGCAGTTGAAGAAGGCTGGTGTCGAGCTTCCGTGGTATCTGTACATTAATGATTTCACCGGCTGCTTGCCCCCACAACAACTGCTGCCCTTTGAAAAGGTATCTGGGGCAGAGTGGTATCTGAGGCAGATTGGCTTCAGTGGCAAGGGCGTCGGATGCATGTGGGGTGTCATTTCTCAGTCTATCGTGGGGTTGGATTGGATCGAACTCTTTTTCAGAGGGAGCATCTTGGGTCTTGTCCTTGCGAAGCTGCATCGTTGGTATGTAAGAAATGAATCCGGATTTATCGAAACCTTATTCTATGTGTACCTCTGTCTAAAGGTATACTACACATTCAGAGATACGACGTTCAGTATTCTTGCGAACATCATTTGGGAGGTTATCCCATTCTACGTACTTCTCAAATGTGGCGTTGCTCTTGTCACTGGCATTGCTCGCCAGAAACAGTATGCACGTATCTCTCTTTCGACAGTCTCCTGAGAAGGAAGTCGGGTGAATGGTGCCGTGGCAAATTGCACGAAAGCAATGGCCCGTAGTACTGCAGGGGACTAAGTCACCCCATCAAGGCGAACAGGCTTAGGGAGGTCAACTGCAGATGTTCCTTCTTCTGGGGTTGCGGCTTCGGGGGGCCGCGAACAGAAATGCGCATCCTTCAACTCATCCCATCGTTGGGCGGTGGCGGCGCTGAGCGGCAGTTGAGCTACTTGGCCCCGGAATTGTCACGAATGGGTTGCGAGACGCATGTAGCCTGCATGCGAGGTGGGATACATGAACGCGCTTTGCCCGGTGTCGTCCAGCACCATCTGAGATCTATAGGCAGCCACGATCCTCTTCTTCTCTTTCAAGTAATGCTGTTGCTGAGGCAGATCAAGCCGGATGTTGTTCACACATGGCTCGTGCAGATGGATGTCCTTGGCGGGGCAGCATCCCGAGTGATGAATGTGAAGTGGATTCTGAGGGAACCTAGTTCTCTGCCCGCGTATCCTTCGACGTGGAAGCACAGAGCGAGGGTGAGGATTGCCCGGTATGCGTCGGCGATCGTCTCGAATTCCACGGAAGGCGATCTGTATTGGAGTGGTTACTACCCGGACAAGAGGCGATGCATCATTCGAAATGCGGTGCCGATAGATGCAATCGATTCGGTCGGGGACGACGGGCTGATCCGGCGCGCCGGTGTCCCAAGAGTCCCCAGGATACTGTATGTTGGTCGCCTCAAAGATTACAAGAATGTTGACAAGCTGATATCTGCCGTGGAACGGCTTCATGCCTTAGTACCTGTCCGACTCATCATATGCGGCGAGGGCCCCATGTATGAGACCCTGAGGAAACAGGTGGCATCTGCGGGTTTGGCCGATGCGGTGGAACTCCGCGGATTCCTGAATGATCGAGCAGTCTGGGCGTTGATGAAGCAATCCGACGTGTTCTGCTCATTGAGTGACTTTGAAGGATTACCTAACACCGTGCTTGAGGCCATGGCGTGCGGAGTGCCTTTGGTGCTGTCGGATATTTCCGCACATCGTGAACTGTTGGACGCGGACAGTGCCCTCTTTGTGATTCAGAAGGATGTCAGGGCTGTTGCGACTGCACTCTTGTCGTCCATCTCGGATAGGAATGCGGCCTGTGCGCGTGCTCGCATCGCCAAAGAGAAGTCGATGCAGTTTACCATCCGCAATATGGCTCTTCGGTACCTGGATCTGTACTCCCAGGTCATACAGGCCGGTGTGTCCCAAGGATGAGTCGCAAGAAAGCCCGGAGACAGACAGACTCTCATGTGCGGAATCGTCGGAATAGTATCGCAGATGCCGGTTGAAGACCGGGAGTTGCTTGTCCGGCAGCGGGATGCTCTGCGCCATCGTGGTCCTGATGATGCCGGCGTATGGTGGTCGGGAGACAACCGTGTCGGATTGGCTCATCGGCGACTGGCTATTCTCGACCTGTCGCCCACGGGGCACCAGCCTATGCTGGATGAGAGCGGTCAATTCTGCATTGTCTTCAACGGCGAGATCTACAACTTCGTGGATCTACGCCGGGAATTGAAGGACTGTGGACATCGGTTTTGTTCCTCCAGCGACACGGCAGTGATTTTGGCGGCCTATCGCCAGTGGGGGACAACCTGCCTGCAACACTTCAACGGGATGTTCGCCTTTGCCCTCTACGATGTGCGAAAGCAACGGATGTTCCTTGCTCGGGATCGGGCGGGCGAGAAGCCGCTCTTCTATCGTCTGTCGCCACAAGGAATCGAGTTTGCCTCGGAACTGAAGGCTCTGATGGCGTCTCCTTGCTTCGCTCGTCGGCTTGATCCCGAAGCCCTGGATTGTTACTTGGCTTTTGGCTATGTGCCAGGGGATCGGTGCATCCTGCAGGGGCTGAACAAGTTGCCTCCGGCCCATGCGATGACGTTTGACTGGAGGACCGGCCGGTCGAGCATCTGGCGGTATTGGGAACCACCGGGGCCCCCGATGGGACGATTCAAAGGGGAAGATGGAACGGGACTCGCAGACGAATTGGAACATCTGCTGGAGGGTGCCGTACGCCGTCAACTGGTAGCAGACGTCCCGGTCGGCATTCTGTTGAGCGGAGGTGTAGATTCAAGTCTTGTGACGGCCATGGCGACACGTGTGGCATCACAAATCAAGACTTTCACCATTTGTTTCCCAGGATACGGCAAGTTCGATGAGACCGAGCATGCCCGTTTGATTGCCCGACATTTTGGCACGGAGCACGTTGAACTGGAGGCTGAGCCGTCCACCGTCGAATTACTGCCTCTGCTGGCTCGGCAGTTCGATGAACCGATGGTGGATTCGTCGATGATTCCCACCTACCTCGTGAGCAAACTGGTTCGGCAGCACTGCACCGTTGCGCTGGGTGGAGACGGCGGGGATGAGCTTTTCGCGGGTTACAGCCACTACAACCGTCTCCTCGGGATGCGGGAAGGACTGGGGTGGATTCCTCGCGGCCTGAGAAGAATTGTATCCGGATTGTCTCTGCGGTGCCTTCCGATTGGAACCAAGGGCCGTAATTGGCTGGGAGGGTTGGGTACTGACTTTCATCAGGATCTGCCGTTGATTGCCAAGTACTTCGATTCCAGTGCGAGGCGAGCGCTGCTGGCACGCAACGGTTTCTCGCTGGAACCCAGCGGATTCCCGGCCGAGAGTATCCATCGCGGTCGTGTCCCCCGGGTGACAGGCTTGTTGGAGCGTGCCACGCTTATGGATTTCGAGAACTACCTTCCGGAAGACATCCTGGTGAAGGTAGACCGTGCCAGTATGCTCCACTCCCTGGAGGTGCGAGCCCCGTTCCTCGATTACCGGATTATTGAATTTGCTTTCGGAAAGGTGCCGTGGAACCTGAAAGCGACTGCCACCACACGTAAGATTCTGTTGAAGAGGCTTGCGGAGCGTGTTCTCCCCCCGCAGTTTGATCCGCACCGCAAACGAGGCTTCAGCATACCTTTGGCGGCTTGGTTGCGGAACGGTCCATGGATGGACTTCTTCCAGGACGTGCTGTTGGGGGATCGGGATTCGTTGTTCGACCGGAGATGTGTTTCGCGGTTGTTGGAAGGCCAGAAGAAAGGGCGGGCCAACAGCGAACGGTTGTTTGCCCTCGTCCTGTTCGCGTTGTGGAAAAAGGAGTACCGGATTTCATGAAGGGCGAACCCACGAATTATGCCGGGAGTTTTGGGTTGCAGTGGAGGACGTTTGCCAAGACGCAGCTTGACAGCGCGAATGGTACAGCGATCAGCCGGGATCGTTTCTTTCGTATTACGGGATGGACCCGAGGCCAACTGAGAGGAAAGATCGTGGCTGATTTCGGCTGCGGCATGGGGCGATTTTCCGAGATTGCGTTGAGCATGGATCCCCATAAGTTGATTCTGATTGATTACTCCGACGCCGTGTGGGTTGCGACTGAGAATTTGCACCATGATAAGAGAATCGAGTCGTATCAGGACTCCATCCTGGACCTGGCCTCTATTCCTGATGCGAGCATTGATTACGGGTACTGTATCGGGGTACTCCAGCATACGCCTGATCCGGCCAAGGCCCTGGGGGTTCTCTTGAAAAAGATCAAACCCGGCGGGCAACTTGCCATCTGGGCCTATGAGAGAAATTGGAGGACGTACCTGTTCAGGGGCAAGTACTTCATCAGAATGGTCTCAAAACGGTTGTCACCGTCACTTGTCTTGAAGATCGTGCCTGTTTGGGTCGGCTTCTGGCTTCCGATTTCCTCTTTCTTCCGATCCATCGGGTTAACTGCGATCAGCAATTTGTTGCCGGTTGCCAACTATTCGGGCCAACTGCCCTTGAGCAGGTCACAGCTCCGTGAATGGGCCATTCTGGATACGTTTGACAACTGGACGCCTGCGTACGATCTGCCGTTGACCAGACAGGATGTGGAGAATGCCCTGGACGTCTCGGGAGCGAGAGTGGAATGGAACGACCGAGTAGCCGGTGTTGCCGCGATCATAACCCGGATCTGACGAGCGCGCTTGGGTTCTATTTCATTCCTATAATTGCGGAGAGATCCAGCAGCGGGTTGTCTCCGATTGGAGCTTCATCACGCGAATCGGTATGGTGAACATCACGGCCGGGGGGATGAGCGGGGGGTACAGGAACTACCTCGCGAATCTTGTGCCTCGACTGGCGGCTCATCCTGAGGTGAGTTCGCTGCTCGTTGGAGTGCCCCGGGGTATTGCCCTCGGCAGAGAGGGAAGGGGCAACGGCTCGGTGCAATGGTTGTCGCTCCGGTGGCCCGCGTCGCCGGTTGGCGGGGGGCTGATCGGCTTGGAGAGAAGGACAATTGACCAGTTTGCGCCGGATGTTCTGTTCATTCCGACATCGCGCTTCTGCTCGTTCGGCAGTGTTCCTGTGGTGAACATGGTCCGCAACATGATGCCTATGACGCCGCACAACTCGGGATACTGCTTGGAGCGGATTCGGAACTGGGCGAGATTTCGCCAGATGCGAAGGGCGGTTTCCCAGTCCAATCGGGTCATCGCCATCTCTCAGTTCGTGAAAGACTACCTTACGGGTGAGCTTGGCTTGGCCGAAGACAGGGTAGGCGTGGTGCATCACGGTACAGACCTGCATCCTGATGCGTCCCTGCGAAAGCCTGATGCCGTGTCTGCGGATTATTCTGGGCGTTTTGTCTTCACCGCCGGACTCATATATCCCTACAGAGGGTTGGAGGATCTCATCGATGCGCGGTGCCACTTGCGTTGTCTCACTGATCTGCCGCCACTGGTGATCGCAGGGAAGGTGGGCCAGGGGATGTCTCGGTATTACGCCAGGCTGCGCCGGATAGTGCGAGAAAGGAACTTGGAGTCGTGCGTTCATTTTGTGGGTCTGCTGGGCCGACCTGAGATGACGTGGTGTTACAGGAACTGTGCGGCGTTTGTTATGACGAGCCGAGTGGAGGCGTGCCCGAACATCGCCTTGGAGGCCATGGCGAATGGCTCCTTGTGCATATCGACGAAGAACCCGCCCTTACCCGAGATGTTTGCAGATGCAGCCTGGTATTATCCGGCCGGTGAGTCCCGCGCCTTGGCCGACCGAATTGGCGATGTCCTGCGTCTGCCGCACGACCAGCAAGAGATAGCACGGAAACGTGCGGTTGCCAGGGCAGCACAGTTCAGTTGGGATGCGTGCTGTGGTAGAACGATTGAAGAACTGCAGAAAGTAGTTCGGTCTGCGAGGTAGTGATTCAAGGAGAACCCGGGTGACTGTTGAGACAATTGCCAATCGTCCGATCATCGTAACGGCGGGGACGTGGTCCACGAACATCGGCAACGCCTTTTTTCAGCTTGGCGCCCGGTACGTGATGTCTCAGGCATGCGGCGACCGTGCGGTCCAGTTGTTTACGGATCAAGCCGGGTACTGGCGATATGGGAAGAAGGTCGAGCCGGGCAACAGCGCGAGGTTGCTGGATCATGTCGATGCGGGGTACGTGGTGCTCAGCGGCAGTCTTCTGACGTACAGTTTCCCTTCGCTCTGGGCCGACTCGCTCAAGATTCTCAAGCGAAGGGGCACTCGTGTGGTGTTGCTGGGCGTGGGGCAGTTCGACTACAGCGAACGGGAGACGCAGCTCTGCAGAGAAGTGCTTCGGGAATATCCGCCGTATGTGTTTGTCTCCCGTGACTCCGTCACATACGAGAACTTCAAGGACCTCGCACTCCATTCTTATGACGGGATCGACAACGCGTATTTTCTGCCCTGGGCTTGTCCAGCCGTGAAGTTGGATTATCCGCCGTATATTGCCTTGAACTTCGACAAAGGACCTGAACCGATATGTACGCTGCTTCCATCCCGTGAGACCCCGGTCGGGGGGTGGCCGGGCTACAATTCCTGTCGGGTCCCTTTCGAGGCGGAGGTTCTTGACATCCATTTTCCGCGCCATAAGCGTATTGTGAGCGATTGCTTCGGCAAGTACTATGGGTATCTGGCCGGGATGCTCGGCATCAAGAGAGCCAAGCAGGACCGAGTCGGCAAGTACCAGTTGTTGCGAACGGATCATCAGACCAATCCTCTCTGCCATAGGAAGCTCTATTACGGTCCCGGCGCATTTGCCATGGATGTGCCGTATGGGTATCTCGCGATCTACGCCAATTCCGTTCTGACGCTGGCCGACCGTATCCATGCGTGCGTAGTGACCATGGCCTACGGTGGGACCGCCATGCTCTTCTCCAAGAGCCCGCGAGCTCAGATCATCGAGCGGGTCGGCGCAACCACCATTTTTCAGCAGCCAACGCGGCTTGATCTGCCGGGGTTGGACAATCTGAGGAGGGCGGAGATTGAGTTTGTCAAGTCGGCCTTAGATCGATAGTCTCCCGGATGGATCTTGATCTCAAATGAAAGTCTCCGTCGTTACCGTCTGCTTCAATAGTGCCGCCACGATCGAGGACACGATTCGCAGTGTTCGCGACCAAACGTACGAGTCCATCGAGCACATCATTGTGGATGGCGGCTCGACGGACGGGACGCAGGAGATCGTGGGAAGTTACAACGGACGGATCAAGAAATTCATCTCCGAGCCGGACCGGGGCATCTACGACGCGATGAACAAAGGACTTGCCCAGGCCGCCGGTGACATTGTCGCTTTCCTGAATTCGGATGACGTGTACGCTTCGTCCACCGTGATCGACGACATTGTGAACGCGATGGGCGTCAATCATGCCGACGGGGTCTACGGCGATCTTGTCTACGTGAGGCGACATGATTGTCCACGAGTCCTCCGCTATTGGTGCGCCGGGGAATATCGGCCAAGAGCTTTCCATCGCGGATGGGTGCCGCCTCATCCGACGTTCTTCTGCAGGATGGCGTTGTACAGAGAGCTCGGGGGATTCCATCCTGAGTATCGGATTGCCGGGGATTTTGAACTCATGCTCCGCTTCATCGAGAAGAACGGGATCTCCGTTCGGTACATCCCCAAGCCACTCGTTCGAATGCGGGCGGGCGGCCGCGCCAACACGATCCGGGGGATCGTTCAGGGCAACCGCGAGATTGCGCAGGCTTTTCACTGCAACGGGATGAGCGTGTCCGCGGGGTTCTTCTGCACCCGGCTGGTTCGCAGGGTGAGGCAGCTTCTGTGCAGACCCTGCGTCACGTCTGATGCCTCAGAACCAGGCCAGGCTGCTGCCACCGGTGGCGTCTCGCGTTCGCTTCGCCCGGGCGACCCGAACCGTTCCTAACGATTTCTTGCACGGGGTGATGTGTGAGTATCACCGTGGTCGTTCCGGCCTACAATGCTCAGGAAACGCTCCATCGGGCGATCCTATCCGTTCTCGCCCAGACGTCGCCTCCTCGCGAGATCATCGTCGTAGACGACAGCAGCGAGGACGGGACGGCAGCGTGTGCGGAGGCATTTCGAAATCGCGGAGGGGCCGTGCGGATCGAGGTTGTGAGGCTGCCCGCCAATCGGGGACCGGCCGCGGCCCGCAACGTCGGCTGGGATCTGGCTTCGGGTGATCATATTGCCTTCCTGGACGCCGATGATTCCTGGCATCCGCAGAAGCTCGAAATCCAACACCGTTGGATGGCCGAACATCCCCAATGTGTCGCCTCTGCCCATCAGATCGCCTATCTGCGTCGTCAGGAGCAGACGCGACCTCTCGTGACACGGTGTCCCTGTGTCACGATCCCGCCGTGGAAACTGAAGCTGTTCTCCTGTCTGCTGTGGCCTTCGTCATTGATGTTCCGCACGGAGTTGAAGTACAGGTTCGATTCGACGAAGTTCTATGCGGAGGATCGCCTGTTGCTTCTGGAGATCGTGTCGAACGGGCTTCAGGTGGTTCGCCTGGAATTGCCGCTGGGATATCGGTACAACGCGCCGTATGGCGAGTCCGGCCTCAGTCGGGATCTGTGGAAGACCGAGAGGGCGGAATTGCACGTATTCCGGCAATTGCAGGAGAAGGGGACGCTCGGGCCGGTGGAAGGAACTCTGCTTCAAGCTGTCTCGCTGGGTAAGTACGCCGCCAGAGTGTGCCGCTGCAAATGCCGACTTCGCAGGAATGGAATGCAGGAGGGCGGCCGGATGCGGCGTCTATGCGGTGGATCCATTGGACGTCTCCAGGGGAGCTGGTTCGGCGTGAAGGCGTGGCCGAATGGCGAAATACAGCGTCATCATCCCGACGTATAACCGCGAGGGCTTCGTCGCACGGGCCGTCGAAAGCGTGCTGGCGCAGACCTGCCAGGATCTCGAGATCATCGTGGTCGACGACGGCTCGACCGACGGCACGGAGGCGGTCCTTCGACCTTATCGGGAGCGAATCCACTATCTGCGGCAATCCAATCAGGGCTCCGCAGCCGCTCGGAATCGCGGAATCCAGGAGAGTTGCGGTCCGTACATCGCGTTCCTGGACTCCGACGATCTCTGGCATCCCGAGAAGCTGGCCCGAACCGAGGAGGCCGTCGATGCGCATCCCGACGCGGGGTTGTTCTATTCGGACTACCGCTCCAGGGCCGCCGACGGGCGGGCGGTGCGGGTCGAACGGTGCAGACGTGTTGTGGGGAATGCCTACTCCGAGATTCTGCTCCATTATTTCGCTCTTACCTCGACGGTGGTGTGCAAACGGGAGTGTTTTGATGTTTGTGGGCTGTTCCATGAGCCTCTGCGACGCGCGCAGGACTGGGACATGTGGATTCGTATCGCCAGAGGATTCTCCTTTGTTCACATTCCCGCCGTGCTGACGGAGTACACCTGGGAGCCGTTCAACGGAGAAAGGGCCTCCCGATCGACGATCGACGATCTGCAGTCGGTCGTGGATCGAGCGTTGCAGGCGGACCCGGATCTCGGACCCGGGACACGTCGGCGGATTCTCGGGCGGTTGGCCTACACCCAGGGCGTGGAGCATCTGCGCTACGGCCGAAGGCAGGAGGCTCGAGTGTGTTTTCTCGCGAGCTTTCGGAGCGAACCGTGGTTTGGAAGGAGCATCCTGTATTGGGCCGTGGCGGCGATGGGATTGGCGGCGCGCTTGCCTGAACGGATGCGAGTTCGTCTGCGAATTGCGTGATCGTCTCTGGATTGTGTGTGAGTCAGGGACATGCGCGTTGGCATTCTCACCTTTCATCATGTTCCGAACTATGGAGCGGTGCTCCAGGCCTATGCGCTCTGGCGCGTGGTGCGGGACTTGGGGCATGACCCGCAGATCCTTGATTATCGACCGTGGCGTGCGACCACTCACTATCTGTGGGCGGCTGTGCGAACGAGACCTTTGATGGCGGAGGTGCGGCGAATCCTCCGTATCGAGCGGTTCGTCCGTCAGGAATTCCCCTTGTCCAAGAGGCGGATCCGTTCCGGCTTGGGTATCCCAGGGATCGATGCGGGAGTGGACGCTCTGATTAGCGGCAGCGATCAGATCTGGTGTTGGGGGAAGCCCTGGACGTACCGCAAGCATGATTCCGCGTTCTTCCTTCCCCGTATTCGGGCGGGGGTTCGCAGGATCGCTTATGCGCCGAGTTGCGGGGCAATGGACTCGTTCGGTCGTTACGCCGACAAGGTCTCTTCCTTCTTGAGCCGGTACGATGCGCTGAGCGCCAGAGACGAGAACACGCAGCGTCTGATCCAGGAGACGACGGGACGGATCTGCGATCTGGTGCTGGATCCTGTCTTTCTGCAGGACTTTGACCCGTTGGCGGCTTCTGCGAGCGGCAGGGTCCCAGCCTCGCCCTACATGGTCGTTTGTGGAACTCTTTCCGTCCGTGATCGTGTACGGCTGAAAATGGTCTCGCTCGCTCTGGGACTTCGGAGCATTTCGATGTTCCAGTTCGATTCCGCTGCCGACGAGAGCATCCTCGATCCTGAACCGACGGAGTGGCTGTCGATCGTCAGGAATGCTTCCTTCGTGGTGACAAGTCTCTTTCATGGCGTGGCCTTTGCGCTCCACTTCGGGAGGCCGTTTGCCGCCGTCACCACCGGTTACAGCAGCGCGAAGATCGCCGACCTCTTGCGGCGCCTAAGGCTTTCGCATCGTTCGGTCGATCATGTGGATGTGGAGGAGTTCATCGAAATGGCCTCCAAACGGGAGGATCTGGATCGCGCGTCGGCCGAGCTTGAATTGGCTCGTTCCGCTTCGCTCCAGTTCTTACGCACATCGCTGGCGGCGCGTGATGCCGACATTGCGTTCGGGGCGGCTGCGTGTTGACTGGGAGGTTCGGGTTTGGATGTCAGATCCCATGGTTCCTGATTTCCTGCGACGCGCCAAACGGACGGCGGTCTTGTTTCGCGGTTTCGTGTATGACTTCCGTCGCATGTGCAGGCACTCTGCCGCCGTCAGAACGGCAGACACGAAGGAGAAGCTGCGGGCTTCGATCGCGGTGCACTGCCATGCGATCGAAAAGGGACTCGCAAGGTCCGGCGCCAAGCGGGACTTCGGGGGTGACCGAATCGGAACGCTCTTGCTCCTGTTGCGGGAGTATGCCGCACGATACGGAACCGATCGAACCTGGCAGGGTGCCATCGGGGCGTTGCAGGCCTACCAGCGAGCCAATCCCGGCGACGAGCGGCTGCCACGGGAATTGGACGATCTCGTCCGGACGTTGGACGTCCCATCGGATCCGTCATCACGAGGGGGCGTCGGCAGAATGACGCGGGACGAGCTGTACGCCGGAATCCGTGGGGAGTTTCCGGAGTTCTGTCGTGTACGCCGAAGCGTTCGCCAGTTCTCGCACGAGCCTCCTCGGGATGCGGAACTCATTGAGGCGGTCCGGACCGCCCAGCTTACGCCTTCGGTGTGCAATCGGCAGTCTTGCCGCGTTCACATCGTTCGCGATTCACGCGCAATTCAAGAGGCCCTGGATGTCAGCCGATCCGCCAACGGTTTCGCCGAGGAGGTACAGAGGCTTCTTGTCGTGACCTCCAATCTCGCGTGTTTCCAGTCTGCTGAGGAACGGTATCAGTGCTGGATCGACGGCGGGATGTTCGCGATGACCTTGGTCTATGCTCTGCATTCGCGGGGTCTGGTGTCCTGTTGCCTCAACTGGAACAAGGAGCCATCGGTGGACAGGCTGTTCAGACGCGTTCTAGGCGTCGTGCCCGAGGAAACGATCGTTCTGTTGATCGCTGTGGGCAAACCGTTGGAGGAGTTCACTGTCCCAGTCTCGGCAAGACGTTCTCTGGAGGAAATTCTCGTCTGGCGATGAGAAATAGGAGAACAGCACCATGCCATAGGAGCATGGTGCTGTTGTTGTCGCCGAGGTACTTCCGTCAAACCGGACTTAGCCCAGGAGTGACTTCCTTCTCAACCACGACGCCAGGCCCGTTCCGACTCCGACCAGCAGCATGGCACCCGGTGCCGGCACGGTGAGCGGGGCCTCGATGATGCCTCGCCACGCGTGTGCATAGGAGGCGTCGTTCCACTGGCCGTAGGTCTGGGTGCCAAGGTAGTTGCCCCAGCCCCACAGCGTTCCCCAGTCGCACTCCAACTGGCCGTTGATGTTGTTGGGCTGATTGTAGCCCCATGCGTTGAACCCGCTGAGGGGGGTGCCGTCAACCCATGTCCATTCTGCGGCCGGCTCGGCGGAGCCTTCAGGCTGATAGAGGCCAATCCAGTACTGAGAAATATTGTCTGGGGTCGCATACGGACCGCCCGGGTCGGCGCCGTGGAGCGTCTGGGCCAGCCAGTTGTTCTCCGCCGCGTCTTCGATCTTAACCAGATCGAATCCCAGGCCCTGCGCCTCCGCCCGGGCCTGATCCCAATTGCCCCTCGTTTCGGTCAACGCATACTGGTGACCATTGTAGATATACCAGGTGAGATCCGCTTGGGCAGAGCTCATTGCGACAAGGCTCAACCCCACAATCAATAAGGCTCTCTTCATCTGTTTCCTCCTCACAACTCTGTGCGGTGCCTGCATGGTTTTCTTGTGCAAACAACCTTGACGGTCGGTGTCTGCCGGTTGACGCGGGCTTGCGGGTTTCCAGTGTGGAGGCCGCAGGCGGCAACCGATACGGCTGTAAGGATCCATCCCCCAAGTGATGGATTCAATATAGACTAATTCTGTCCGTTTGTCAAGAGGCCGAGCCGATTCGGCGGCTGTGATGGGGGTGACAGGTCGCCGCCGGGATGACGCAGATCGAAGTCCGATAGGCCAGGGGCTTCGTTGTAGCGTCCCGCACTCTGCAGCAGCGTAGTCGTTGTAAGTGGCAGTTAGGAAAGGGGTTACAGTTCGGTCCGTGTTTTCCTGCGGGGATCGTGGAGCGGCTTCTGACGGTCTGGTCCGGCTGAGCGCTTGTGTGCCTTATCGGACCGTGTTCGGTTGCATTCAGGGTCGAAAACAGAAAGATTTTCGGCTCATCCGGTTTTTGCGTACTTCCCTGTGCGATGGGGGCCCTGCCCCCCGCCCCCCGGCATTTATCGCGTTGGGCCTATAGCATGAACCCAGAAGGGAACTGACGGGCAAGCCCCCGTGCGGGTCGTGCGCGCATTCGCTCGGTGTTTTCCTGATCACATCATGGGCGAGATCATCCGGCTTCGCCGGGGCCTCGCACCACCATGCTGCCGGCGTAAGGCGAAAAATGCGGCTCATCCGGTTTTTGCGTACTTTTCATGGTGGGTTACGCTACGAGTTCGTAGCGGGTTTCGTGCAGAGCGTAGATCTTGAGTTTGAAGAATTCCGTGTCTCTGAAACCGTAGGCTTTGCGTTGCAGGACGCGGATCTT
>DATIKY010000008.1:0-2977 GCA_035476995.1 Sedimentisphaerales bacterium
TTCTCACACGGCCGCCGATCCGAGCGAGATTCCGCTGCGCTTATCACAAATCAGGGTATCAGGGAATCAGCCCGAAAGATCAGAGGAACTACTTCCTTACAGGCTCTGACTATGGTAACATTTCCAATTGAGGCAACGCGTGGACATTTCCCCCATATACGACGGCTACAATTGGGCCGCACTTCCTACGGTGGAACGAGCTGAAGCGAAGGCCGGCAAGGAGCTGGCCCGGGAGCGCATGTGGTGGGAGACTCTTATCGCAGTCGAGAGCCTGCAGATCGTCGCACACACGAGCGACGGCAAAGTCCATAGCTCTGCTGTGCCGATGGCGGTCCGCAAGCCCCGCAAGGCCACCAAGAGGGATTCCTGCTCCACTACAGAGGTCCTCGTCACCCTGGAGGCCAGAGAACAGCTCGACGCTTCGGACATCTGGTACCACCTGGGCGGGTATTCCGAGGATGGGGACACCTACAGTACGCAGTTGGCGGACTTCGAGGAGCAGTTGAACCGGTTCTGGGCGACCGTTGTCGGACCGGGCGAATACATGCGTCAAAGGCTGCTGGACTGCATTCGGGACTTCGACATCAAGTGGAAGCACATCAGCATCGAATCCAGCGGCAAGGTCTGGATCACGTACCAAGACGGCAGCGCCCAGATGCTCCAGCCGCCCGCGCTCTTACCCAGTGAGTGATGAGAGCCACATATCGGAAGTTCATCAATGTTAGACGGCACGCCCAGAGATTGAGGCGTGCCATCGTCGTTTATGGAGGTGAAAATATGGCATGGAGAATCAGTCAGTATCTGGTGGAAGGCGAGCTCGACAACACCCATCTCGGCAAGGTCACCGGATGGATGCAGTTCGCCGGCATGAAAGAGAAGGTGACCTTCGATCTGAAAGGAGACTTCCATCGGGACATCCGTGGCGCGAAGATCCGCTTCAGGGGAGATGCATCCGAGACAGACCCGCCGGCAGATGCGGCGAGTTACATGGAAGGTCTTGCTGTGGAGCAGACGGGCAAGGTGGGCGACATCACCGCAGGGCTGCCGCCGGTTGACTACGTCAGCTATCCATACATCGAGTGGTACTCAGAGGACAATGGCCGGGCGCTCATCGAATTGGAGCCAGTGCAGATCGAGGTCATTGGCGCCCCGATCCCAGCCTGTGAGTCCGATCCGATCTCGCGGGAGCAGCAGAGCCGCAATATGGCGGAATTCCTGGGTAGCATCGCAGCGGAGATGAATCTGCCGAAAGAGCAGGCAATCTGCATCAGCGGCAACACCGTAATCCGGGCAGAAAAACCGCCTGCGAATAAGAAGACGCGGGGCATGAGACTCTTGACCAAGGAGATGCGGAAGAAGTTGCCGCCGTTGTATGCCCAGGAGAGCAAAGGTGGCAAGGCCATCGTACACATGAAGCTGTTCACACCCGACAGCTCGTTCACCTGGTATCTGACGGAGGGATCGGCCATCAAGGATGAGAGCGGAACGGAGGTGGACTTCCATTTCTTCGGCCTGGTGGACGGACATGAAAAGGAGCTCGGGTATGTAGCCCTTTCGGAACTCGAAAGCGTTCGCGGCCCGTTGGGATTGCCTATCGAACGGGACCTCTGGTGGACGCCAAAGACGCTCCAGGAGATTGCCCCTGAGATGTTTCGATCCCCAGATGACCGCGTGGAGGACTGACCTATTATGGAAAGATACTGCCAGAATCCGCTCTGTGAGAATGAAGCCGGCAAGATCGTATCGGTGTCTTCGGACAAGCCCTCGGACCAGAAGCGATCCCTGTGCGCCGTCTGCGAGGAGGCCTATTCGTGGGGCGTACAGCATGGCTGCATGACATCAACGCCCAAGAGGGTCTGGGTGTTGCATGTGACCGATGGCGGCAAGGTTGTCCACGTTCGCATCTTCAGCAACCGGCGAGCGGCCGTGAAGGATCTTGTCGGATATTTCAGGAGCCAGGAAGGCTACAGCGGTCCCGTGGATCTGCCCGGCATCAGCGAGTGGATTGCCGAGCACAATGAACGCCTGGGCGTGGACATCTTTCCTGCATCCGTGGACCTGGGCTGAACCCGTCACATACACCAGAAGGATAGGAGCTGATCTATGAAGGATTGTTGTGGAAATCCACACGGCCGGAAGACCGAGGCAAGGGACGAACCGATCTCCCCGTTGCAGGGATTCACCCTTTCGCCTCCACCGAGTGAGACTGGGCCCGAACCGCTCTATCGCGTGGTCTACACGATCGATATCAACGCCATGAACGCAAGACACGCGGCCCAACGGGCCTGCGAGATCATGAAGGACCCGCAATCCATGCCGCCGGTCCTGGATGTCATCGACTTCAGAGGCCGATTGACGCGGATCGACCTGTCTGAACCGTGAGCCCCATGACCAGAAACGAATTCCATCAACCCAAGGAAACTACCATGCTGAATAGCCTGTATGACACCATCGAAGCGATCTTGGAAAGCCTCGACGCCGGAGGCGAGGAGTCCCTCGCATTGGCAGAAGAGACGACGGTCACTCTGGCGGCTTTGCCCGTCGCCAAGTGGCCCGACGGCGCCTTTGAAGACACGAAAAGAAACCCGCACTTGAAAACCGATTGGTCCTGTATCAGGACAGAATAGGAGACAGATCATGGCAAAGAGAGAGACTCCAACCCCAAAGGCGTTCCGACAAGGAGAAAGGCGTCCGTTTCGACCTGGTCCACGAGACGTAGAATCCTCTTTCCCCCCAATCTACCCTATACCCCTTTCTAAAAGGACAAGTCATGCACAACGGGACATACCCTGCGCGGGGTCCACCATTGTGGGCCTGCTGCAGCACAGCGAACATCAACCCTAACGTTGCATAAACATGGACGGGTCAGACGTTGGCTGGGATTTGATTGAGGATCTGTAACAGGCGCGTTTTGATCCAAGTGTTGGCACTGATCGTGAGTGTCAGAAGGCCTTGCGGCCGACTGAGGCGGCCCGCA
>DATIKY010000009.1:0-31397 GCA_035476995.1 Sedimentisphaerales bacterium
GAATCGCAGCACCGCCTCCACCTCCACCCTGGGGGCTCCCAGCCCGACCAAAGAGCTTCAACCTACGCCGAGGAACCGGGGCCGGAAGATGGATTGAAAAAGTGAATAGGAAACAATTGACACCCCGGATCGCACGGGGTATATAGGGCCGGGGTGCCGCAGTTTTGGTCCGCCACCCGCCGCACTTTTGCTCCGCCCTTCACAAAAACCGGATGAGCCTCACATTCCTTCAGATTGTAACGTGCGGGTCACACTGACTCAACCCAGAACGAGCTAATGCTTCTTCGTCTCGTGTAGATCGCCACCGCATGGATTATGATTGAATTGCTCTGGACGGGATCGTGGGCTTGACATTTGCCGACCAAGTGCCTATTATCGCTGCATGAAAGAAGGACTGCAAGGATTCATAAGCTATGTCCAATAAAGGATTTATACACCTCCACCTGCATACCCAGTACTCGCTGCTCGACGGGGCGATTCCGTTTGAGCCGCTCTTTGCGCGGTGCAAGAAGCTGGGCATGGATTCGGTGGCCATGACGGACCATGGCAACATGTTCGGGGCCGTCGAGTTCTATATCAAGGCCAGGGCCGCAGGGATCAAGCCGATCATCGGGATCGAGGCCTACATCGCGCCGGGCAGCCGGCACGACAAGAGCAAATCGTCGATCTCCGACGCCGCGTACCACCTCGTTCTGTTGGCCGAGAACAACGCCGGGTATCAGAATCTGCTGAAGCTGGCGAGCATCGGATACACCGAGGGCTTCTACTACCGACCCCGCATCGACAAGGAGGTGCTCGCCCAGTTCAGTGAAGGACTCATCTGCTCGACTGCCTGCATCAAAGGCGAGGTCACCGCGGCCGTCGCCTCCGGCGACATGAAGGCGGCCCGCGCTGCGGCCGAGAGCTACCTGAAGATCTTCGGGCCCGAGCGGTTCTTCATCGAGATTCAATGCCACAAGGACGAAGACCCGAATGTTCGAGCCGGGTGCATCGAGCTGGCCAACGAGATGGGCATCGGTTTGGTCGCGACCAACGACGTGCATTTCCTCGAAGCCGACGACTACGAGGCGCACAACTGTCTGACCTGCATCAGCACGGGCAAGCTCGCCACCGATCCCGAGCGAATGGTCTATCCGCCGGGCGTATACCTCAAGAGTTCCGATGAAATGCGGGAGATGTTCCCCGAGGCGCCGGAGTCCTGCGACAACACGCTGGCCATCGCGGCCCGCTGCAATGTAGAAATCGACCTCAAGACCCGCCACGCGCCGGTGTACAGGCCGCCGGACGGTTCGACGGCCGAGGACTACCTTCGCAAGCTCTGCTATGAGGGGGCCAAGGAACGGTATGGCGAGATCACCGACCGCGTGACCGAGCGGATGGAACGCGAGCTCCAGGTCATTCAATCGAAAGGCTTCTCCAGCTACTTCCTGATCGTGTGGGACTTCTGCAATTACTCGCGTTCGAACGGCATTCCCGTGGGGGCCAGGGGCAGCGGTGTCGGCACGATCGTCGGCTATTGCCTGGGCCTGTGCGACGTCGATCCCATCAAGTACGACCTGCTGTTCGAGCGGTTCATGGACCCGGCCCGAAACGAGATGCCCGATATCGACATCGACATCTGCCAGCAGCATCGTCCGGACGTGATCGACTATGTCCGCAAGAAGTACGGCGAGGTCGCGCAGATCATCACGTTCGGGACCATGAAGGCCAAGGCCGTCATCCGCGACATCTGC
The DNA here is from genome assembly GCA_035476995.1 of Sedimentisphaerales bacterium. Classification (GTDB taxonomy): domain Bacteria; phylum Planctomycetota; class Phycisphaerae; order Sedimentisphaerales; family Anaerobacaceae; genus PLanc-01. The sequence goes on from DATIKY010000009.1 coordinate 1,734, forward strand.
CGCGTGCTGGGGGTTCCGCTGGCGGAGGCGGACCGGCTGGCCAAGCTCGTCCCGTTCTCGCTGGACATGACGCTGGACAAGGCCCTGGAGACCGAGCCCGAGCTCAAGACCGCCTACGATACGAACGATCTGATCCGCAAGGTGATCGACATCGGACGCAAGCTCGAAGGGCTCACCCGCCACGCGTCGGTCCACGCCGCGGGCGTCGTGATCGCGGATGAGCCGCTGACGAACTTCGTACCGCTGTACAAGGCCTCCGGCACCGACGACGTCATCACGCAGTATGAAGGGCCGATGGTCGAGAAGTGCGGCCTGCTGAAGATGGACTTCCTGGGCCTCAAGACGCTCAGCGTCCTGTCGCGGGCCTGCCAATTGGTCAAGAACAATCACGGCGTCGTCCTCGACCTGGAGAAGATCGACATCACGGACCCCAAGGTGTTCGAGATCTTCGTGAAAGGGCGGACCAAGGGCATCTTCCAGTTCGAATCCGGCGGCATGCAGGATCTGGTGATGAAAATGCGGCCGGACCGCATCGAGGACCTGATCGCGGCCAACGCGCTGTATCGTCCGGGCCCGATGACCCTGATCCCCGACTACATCGACCGCAAGCACGGCGCCGAATGGACCTGTCCGCACGAGATCATGACCGAGGTGCTCCGCGAGACCTACGGCATCATGGTCTACCAGGAGCAGGTGATGCGGATCTGCAACCGCCTGGGCGACATCCCGCTGCGGGAGGCGTACGGCCTGATCAAGGCGATCAGCAAAAAGAAAATTGACATCATCGGCAAAGAGAAGGAGCGATTCCTTGCGGGCTCGGTCGCCAAGGGCCTCAAGAAGAGCGAGGCCGAGCACATCTTCGAGCTGATCGAGCGGTTCGCCGGCTACGGTTTCAACAAGAGCCACTCGACCCGCTACGCGTTCGTCGCGTACCAGACCGCCTTCCTCAAGGCCTATTACCCCGTCGAGTTCATGGCGGCCCTGCTGACCTACGACAAGGGCGATACGGAGAAGGTCGTCGAGTACATCGGAGAGTGCCGCGAGATGGGCATCGAGGTGATGGCGCCCGACGTCAACGACAGCGACGTCGACTTCACCCCTCTGTACAAAGAGGCCGGCCAGGGCGTCAAGGGCGTGATCCGTTTCGGACTGGCCGCGGTGCGGGGCGTCGGCGAGAAGGCGGTCGAGCAGATGATCGCGGCCCGAAAGAAGGTGGGCGGATTCCGCAGCCTGTTCCACTTCTGCGAGAACGTCGATCTGCGGGCGGTGAACAAGCAGGTGATCGAAGCCCTGATCAAGGGCGGCGCCTTCGACCGTCTGGGCGGCAACCGCAACCAGATGATGATGGGCCTGGAGCGGGCCATGCAGGTCGGTTCCAGTCTGCAATCGGACAAAGTCCGCGGCCAGATGAACTTCTTCGGGCAGATCTCCGACGAGAAGCAGTACGCGGAGGACCACAAGGCGCTTCCCGACGTGCCGCCATGGCCGGAATTGCAGATGCTGGCTTTCGAAAAGCAGGTCCTGGGGTTCTACGTCACCAACAATCCGCTCAGTCAGCACGCCGAGATGATCAACGACTACTCGACAACGAACACCGCGCGCCTGGCGCAGGAGCACGGACCGGCCGAGGGAAACGGCGGCAACGGTCATGGCAACGGCAACGGCGAGAAGCAGGTCACCATCGGCGGAATGATCACGAAGGTCCGCTACAACGTCACCAAGAACGGCCGGAACGCCGGGGCCAAAATGGCGGTCTTCACGCTCGAGGATCTGCAAGGACAGATCGAAGTGGTTCTGTTCCCCGACACGCTGGCCGAGTGTGCGTCACTGCTCGTGGAGGACAGCGTGGTCTTCGTCAAGGGCAAGACCGATTGCCGTCGCGAGCGGGCCAACATCCTGGCCTCCGAGCTGATCCCGCTGGAAAAAGCGAGGGAGAAGCTGGCCAAGGGGGTGTGGATCAAGCTCGATGCCCAGGGGATAACGGCGGACAAGGTGCAGCAGATCCGCAACGTCTGCCAATCCCATCGGGGCAATCGGCCGCTCTCGATGATCATCTTGACCAACCGGGGGAGGATTCACGCCACCGCGGATCGGGCCCTGTGCGTCAATCCGGACGTCGAGTTCTGTCGCAAGATGCGGCAGCTCGTCGGCGACGAGAACTTCCAGTTGGCCAGGTGACGGTTCGCCTGCGAAGACCTGCTGCGTCCTGCTGCAAAGGGAGTTGACCGTCGGGGCGCCGGTGCGCTATACTCCTTTCTCGATTGCAGACCGGAGGTTCCGGCTCGGAGCCGAGAGTCTCGGCGCGAGGATGAATCGTTGAACAGATTACAGGCGAACCGTTATCCGGGAGGATCACAATGGTGTACAGGAGAAGCTGTGTGTCGGTCGGGATCGCAGTGATAGCGGCGCTGATGATGGGGATCGCGGGCTGCAGTACGCTCGGACCTCTTCAGGGGGCTGATCTGCCGCGGGACGCACAGATCGTCGGCGGCGGATTCCGTGTCGATTGGATAGCGCCCGCGGATGGGACGGTTCTTCTCTACGAGAGAAAGTCGGGCAAGCTCGTGGAGACGGAGTCGCTCAGCGAAGGCGATTCTTACGAGTACGATATGGATCTGAGCGACGAGGAAGTGACCCAGACGTTCGAAAAGGCGTTCGGGATTCCCGTCAAGGATGCGAGGCTGGTGTTGTACTTCAAGCCGGCTCCCGCGTCAGTTGAAGCGCCGTAAGTCATGAGAGACTCCATGCGGGACGATACGACCGTGGACGTACTTGCCGCGCAGCGCCGCATCCTGCACCGGATCGGTCCTGCCGGCAGATTGGCCATGGTGTTCGAGCTCAGCGACAATCTGCGATTGCTGGTCGCCGCCGGTGTGCGGCATCGTCATCCCCAATGGAGCGATCGAGTTGTCGAACGCGAAGTCGTCCGTCTGATGATCGGCGATGACCTGTTCCGCCAGGCCTACGGAAAGGGATCGGCTGCGACATGATCAGCCAGCAGGAATTCCTCAGGCGTCTCACGGGGCTGCTCGATGCGGTCAAAATACCCTACATGATGGTGGGTTCTGTGGGCAGCAGTCTCCATGGCCGCCCGCGAGCTACGCGGGACGCAGATATCGTGATCGATCCCACGGAGGAGCGACTCATATCGCTTCTCGCTCTCCTGGAGCAGAACCATTACGTCAGTCGAGAGACTGCACTGGATGCGCTACGCTGTCGGACGATGTTCAATGCCCTTGATCTTGACGGCGGGTGGAAGGCGGATCTGATCATCCGCAAGGACAGACCTTTCAGTCGCCAGGAGTTCGCTCGTCGTCGTCAGATCGACGCGATGGGGGGGGCGTTCTGGGTAGTCTCCCCTGAGGATGCGATCCTCAGCAAGCTCGAATGGATGAAGGGGCGTGAATCCAACATCCAGTATTCCGATGCTTTGGGGGTGGCCGCGGAGCATTGGGGCACCCTGGATTTGGCGTATCTCCAGAAGTGGGCTGAAGAACTTGATGTTCAAGATGCGTTGGTTCGCCTGCTGAACGAAGCCAGAGAACAAGCGGAAAGGATCGGTTGATTTGAAGGCGGATCGGTTGGAGAACGGGTGCGAGGGACGCTTCATCGTGCTCGATGGGCCGGACGGGTGCGGCAAGAGCAGCCAGTCGCGGATGCTGACGGACTGGCTGCGAGGGCAGGGGGCGGATGTCGTCGGGTTCCGCGACCCCGGCACGACCGTGATCGGTGAGAAGATCCGCGAGATCCTGCTGAGCTCCGCTCACGAGGCGATGACGACCTCAACCGAGGTGTTGCTCTATATGGCCGCTCGCGTGCAACTGTGGTCCGAGAGCATCGGACCGGCCCTCCAAGGAGGCAAATGCGTGGTCATGGACCGCTGGCTGTCGAGCACGTGCGCCTACCAGGGCCACGCCGGCGGGTTCGGCGTGGAGAAGGTCCTGGCGGTCGCGGAGGTTTCGCTGGAGCGGATCTGGCCGGACCTGACGATCATTCTCGACGTGGACCTCAGGACCGCGGCCCAGCGGCTCAATCGAGAGCTCGACCGCATGGAACGCAAGGGCGACGACTATCATAGCCGTGTCCGCGAGGGATTTCTCAAACTGGCCGAAGGTCGGCCGGGATTCGCGGTGGTCGATGCCACCGCCACTCCTGAGGCTGTGCATGAAAGAGTGCTCGCAGCCGTCCGGAATGTGCCGGCGAAAGGCAGGGGACTCTGATGTCATTGCGGGGCGTCTTCTGTCAGGACAGGGCGATCGGGATTCTGCAACGGGGTCTGGCGGCCGACCGCGCGGCCCACGCGTATCTCTTCGCCGGTTTTGAGGGGGTGGGTAAGTTCAAGATCGCCCACGAGTGGGCCAGGCTCCTTCTGTGCAGACATCCCAAGATCGAGTCAACGCCGTCCGGGTCGTTTGCCGATAGCTGCGGGTCGTGCGAGTCCTGCGTCCTGGTGGACGCCGGCTCGCATCCGGACTATGCCCACGTGTACAAGGAACTCCTAGAGTACACGCGCGAGGGCAAGGGCAAGAAGACCCCGATCGACCTGCCGATCGACGTGATCCGCGAGTTTCTCATCGAGCAGGTTTCGAACCGTCCGTCGCTCTCTTCGAGGAAGGTCTACATCGTCAGCGAGGCGGAGAAGCTCAACGCCAACTCGCAGAATGCCCTGCTCAAGGTGCTGGAGGAGCCGCCGGCGTATTGCACGATCATCCTGCTGTGCACCCGCCTGGAGCAACTGCTGCCGACGATCAAGTCCCGCTGCCAGGTCATTCGGTTCGGGCCCATCGATGAGAAACGGATCACGAGCCAACTGGTCGCGACCGGCCTGGGCGGCCGGGAGGCGGCGTTCTTCGCCCGCCTGGCGCAGGGCAGTCTGGGGCTTGCCTGCCAGTGGGCCCGGCTTCAACGCGACGGGGTGGGCCTGTTCGAGACCAAGAAAGACCTGGTGGCGGCGCTGGCCGATTGCAGGCTGGCCGACGTGCCGCAGATCGTCGACCGGGCGCAGGAAGCCGGAAAGAAGATCGCCGCCGGCTGGGGGAACCTCGATAAATCCACGAGCAAGAGCGACCTGGGCCGTCGGGCCCAGCGGACGTTGATCCAGATTTTTATTTCCGCCTTGTACGACGTCGCGATCCATCACGTCGCGCCCGATCGTCCGTTGATCAACGCCGACCAGGCCCCTCAGATCGCGGCTCTGGCGGGTCGGCTCGGTCCGGAGCTGGCCCTCGAAGGCGTCCGCGACGGCTACGAAATGCTCCGCTGGCTGGACGCCAACGTCAACGACCGCCTAATTCTGGAGCGGCTATTGTTCCGCCTGGCGCGTTCGGCTATAATGACCGTTTCAAGTTAGCGTCTGCGCGGTTGGATCAGGCCTTGTTCGACCTGGAAGCGTTGAACGCACGTGTTGTATTTCAGGGGCGTGTCTCGTCGGTTTCGAGGCCGTTGCCCAATAGGATAATCGCCGATGACGGAAGAAACACCGAGCAAGCCCAAGACGGCCAAGAGGAAGTTCCTGCTGATCCGCTACGGCCGCATGAACAATCTCGGCCTCTTCGAGCACAACGAGTCGGAGATCCCGCGGACGCTCACCCGCGTCGTCGTTAAGACGGACAAGGGGCTCGAACTGGGCCATCTCGTGGGCCAGTTGGACCACTACAAGGACGGCCGATTCCGCTTGAGCGAAGAGCAGATCGCCAGCTACTACACGACCAGCGAGATCCAGTTCAACACCGAGCCGGTGGGCAAAGTGGTGCGACTGGCGACGCCCGACGACATCAGCGAGGAACAGCACCTCAAGGCGATCACCGCTGAAGAGATCGAAAGCTGCGAGCGGCTGGCGGACGAGCTGGGCCTGCGGATGAAGATCATCGACGCCGAGCACATCTTCGGAGGCGAGCGAATCGTCTTCTACTTCATGGCCGAGGGGCGCGTGGACTTCCGCGAGCTGGTTCGAAAGCTCGCCCAGGAGTACCAGACCCGCATCGAGATGCGTCAGATCGGCTCGCGCGACGAGGCCAAGCTGCTCGGCGACGTCGAAAGCTGCGGCCGGGAGTGCTGCTGCCTCCAGTTCCTGCAACTGCTCAAGCCGGTGAACATGCGGATGGCCAAGATGCAGAAGGCCACGCTGGACCCCTCCAAGATCTCCGGCTATTGCGGCCGGCTCAAGTGCTGTCTGCGGTACGAAGACCAGACCTACACGGAGCTCAAGCAGAGCCTGCCGAAGAAGGGCGTGCTCGTCCAGACGGAGAAGGGCGAGGGCAAGGTCCTCGACGGCCAGATCCTGACCCAAATGGTCATCGTCGAGTTCCCCAATGGGGAAAGAGCCCCGTTCCCGGTCGACGCGATCACGGTCCTCCCGGCGTCGGCGATCAAACGCAAGCCCCCGGAAGGGTCGGGTCCCGATGCGAATCGGCGGCCCGAGGAGGGGGACCGACCGGCCGGCCGCGATTCGCAACGACGTCCGGGACGGGATCGGGACCAGCGCCGCCCCCCGCGCGACGACCGTCGGGAGGCGCATGACCAGCGGCAGGACACCCCGACGGAACCACAGGACGCCTCCGACGAACGGCCGGAGGCTTCCGAAGGGCAACCGAGCGGTTCCGATCGAGACCGCGAGAGCCCCGATCGTGAATCTCCGAATGCAGAGCTTCGCCCGGAAAACTCGCAACGGCCGACGAATCGTGATTCGCAGCGACGTCCCGGCCGCGACCGTGATCAACGCAGGCCTCCGCGCAACGGACGCCGGGAGGGGGGCGACTCCAGGTCGGAAAACCGCAATGGACCGCGGGAGGTTCGCGAACCGCGGTCGGATGCTCCCGTCGAGCGACCAGAGAGCCCCGATGTGCAGCAGGCCGGTCCCGAACCGGATCGTGATAACCGCGGCCAGGAGCGTCTCGACGCCGGCCCAGGCGTCGAGAACGCCGACAAACAGGAGTAGGAGAAGAAAGAGATAATGCCCCGAACGATCGTCGTCACGTCAGCTTTGCCCTATGCGAACGGGCCCATCCACATCGGACACCTCGTGGAGTACGTCCAGACCGACATCTGGATCCGTTTTCAGAGGATGTGCGGCAATCGGTGCTTCTACTTCTGCGCGGACGACACGCACGGAACCCCGATCATGATCAGCGCCCTGAAGGCAGGGGTCGCCCCCGAGCAGTTCATCGCGGGAATCCACAAGGAGCATTCGGCGGACTTTGCAGGCTTCCACGTGGCGTTCGACAACTACCACACGACGCACTCGCCCGAGAACAAGGAACTTAGCGAGCTGATCTTCAACCGGCTCAACCAGGCGGGCTCCATCGTCAAGCGACCGGTCGGCCAGACGTATTGCGAGGTCGACAAGATGCCGCTGCCGGACCGGTACGTGCGAGGCGCCTGCCCCCGCTGCGGCGCGGCCGACCAGTACGGGGATTCCTGCGAGGTCTGCGGAGCGACGTACCGGACCATCGACCTGGTCCAGCCTCGCTGTTCCCTCTGCGGGACGACGCCGGTCTTTCAGCAGTCCGAGCACTATTTCTTCAAGCTGGCCGACTACGAGCAGCAGCTCAAGGATTTGTTCGCCGCCGGATACACGCAGAAATCGGTCGCCAACAAGCTCGATGAGTGGTTCCAGGCCGGCCTGAAGGATTGGGACATCTCCCGCGACGGGCCGTACTTCGGCTTCAAGATCCCCGGAGAGGACAATAAGTATTTTTACGTCTGGCTCGACGCCCCGATCGGCTACATGGCTTCCGCCCGCAACTACTGCGAGCGTCACGGCTTGAACTTCGACGAGCTCTGGAACAGTCCGGCCAACGAGCTGTATCATTTCATCGGCAAGGACATCATGTACTTCCATGCCCTGTTCTGGCCGGCGATGCTGATGGGTTCGGGCTTCAAAACCGCCAACAAGCTCTTCGTCCACGGGTTCCTCACCGTCAACGGCGAGAAGATGAGCAAATCCCGCGGGACGTTCATCAAGGCCAGCACCTACGCGAAGCACCTGGACCCGGAGTATCTGCGGTACTATTATGCGAGCAAGCTGACCGACGCGGTCGAGGACATCGACCTGTCGTTCCAGGACTTCGTCGGCAAGGTCAACTCGGACCTCGTCGGCAAGTACGCCAACCTGGCGTCCCGTTCGGGCCCCATGCTGGCCAGGCAGTTCGACAGTCGGCTTGGCGCGCTGGATGAGGACGGTCGCCAGCTCCTCGCAAGGCTGACCGCGGTGAAAGACCGGATCGTCGAAGGGTACGAGGGTCTCAACTACGCGACCGTCGTCCGCACGATCGGCGCCCTGGCCGACGACGCCAACCGCTACGTCGAGCAGAACCAGCCCTGGACGACCGCCAGGACGGACCCGCACAAGACCCTGACCACGCTGACCGCGGTGCTGAACGCGGTGAGGGTGCTGACGACCTACCTCAAGCCGATCCTGCCGCGATTCGCGGAGAAGGTCGAGAAGTTTCTGAGCGTCGGTTCGCTGCAATTCGCGGACGTGGACAAGACATTGGAGAACCACCGGATCGGTGCGTTCGAGCGATTATTCGAGAGAGTTGACGAAGAAAAGGTAAACGCCATGGTTGAAGAGAGCAAAGAAGGCCAGACTCCGGCCCCCGTCTCAGCCCCCGCGCCGTCGGCGGCCCCTGGGGTCGAGCCGATCAAGCCGGAATGCGCGATCGAGGATTTCGCCAAGATCGACCTGCGAGTCGCAAAGGTCGTCAGCGCCGAGAAGGTTGCGGGCGCCGACAAGCTGCTGCGCCTGGTCCTGGACGTCGGCGTGGGCCAGAAGAACGTCATGGCCGGCATCGCCAAGGCCTACACGCCGGAGAGTCTGGTCGGACGGCATGTGGTCCTCTTTGCGAACCTCAAGCCCCGTCAGATGAAGTTCGGCCTGTCCGAAGGCATGATCCTCGCCTCCGGCCCCGGCGGGACGGAAATCTTCATCCTGTCCCCAGACGCCGGCGCCAAGCCCGGGCAGAAAATCAGTTAGGATCGACGTGTTATGAAGAGCACGATCGAGGAGATCGCCCGGGAAACAGGGCAGTACAGCCCCGCGGCGTTCAAGTTCGTCTACGAGGGGCTCGGCTACACGGTCCAGAACATCACGAAGCAGCCCCGCCACGTCAGCGGCCAGACCCTGTGCGAAGGTCTGCGGCGAATGGCCCTGGAGAAGTACGGCCGCCTGGCCATGCTGGTCCTGCGGTCCTGGGGTGTCCGGACGACCCGCGACTTTGGGGAGATTGTCTACACCCTGATCGGCCACGAGTGGATGAGCGCCCAGCCCAGCGATACGATCGACGATTTCAACGACGTCTATGACTTCCAGGCCGCCTTTCGGGACCAGTTCTCGTTCTGACCGGCCTTCGACAGCCCGGTTGACAATCCCGCCGTGAAGCCCTACCATGAACGGTTGTGTAGGATCCGTTTCGCGTCGTCGATGACTTGGCATCAGGGGAGCATCATGACGAATGGTTCAGTTGGCGGCGTGGGCAGAGACTTGCGGCGTGCGGACGTGTTGCTGCCGGCGGCAGTCCTGTTCTGTTTTGCGGGCCTCGCATCGGGCTCCCTCGCGGACGAAGGGCGGTTTCGACGCGAGGAATCGCTCCGGCGGCTCGCCCAACTCGGCGTCTCACGGGTCGTCTTCACTTCCCGGCTCACATACGACGATTCCCATTGGTACGCCAACCTGGGCTATTACTGCGACGACGAGAATCACAAGGCGTATGCCGGCAACGGACAGCCCGACGAGAGTGGATTGTACCTTCTGGATGCCGCCGCCGGCGCGGTCCGGACCGTGTTCGACCCCAAGGGAGGGAGCATACGCGATCCCCATGTGCATTATGACGGCCGCACGGTTCTTTTCTCCTATCGTCAGGCCGGGGCCGACTGCTATCACCTTTATGAGATCCAGACCGACGGTTCCGGTCTCAGACAGATCACGCGGGGCCCATACGACGACTATGAAGCCGCCTATCTGCCGGACGATCACATTGTCTTCGTCTCCACGCGGAGTCAACGGTGGGTCGGCTGCTGGCTGACCCAGGTCGGCACGCTCTTTCGCTGCGACCGCCATGGCGGGGGACTTCGTCCGCTGTCGTTCAACCTGGAGCATGACAACACGCCCGCTGTGCTGCCCGACGGCCGAATTCTCTACACGCGGTGGGAATACGTGGATCGGTCGCAGGTGGGCTATCACCAGCTTTGGACGATGAACCCCGATGGCACCGCGGTGATGACCTACTTCGGCAATCAGCAGCACTATCCGCTGTATATCGAGGCCAAGCCGATCCCCGGCTCCGACGATCTGTTGCTCATCGATTCGCCCGGCCACGGCATCTCCGATCACAGGGGCTATGTCGCCCGCGTGACGCCCGCCTACGGCCCGGACGATGGTCGGGCCCTCCGCCGTCTCACCAACAAGCCCGCGTTCAACGATCCTTCGCCTGTCGACGGCGACTGGTACATCGTCGCCTCTCACAAGCAGCTCCTGCTCGGTCATCGCGACGGGCGGATTCAGCCTGTCCTGACGTACAGCGGCAAGGCCAATCTTCACGAACCGGTTCTGGTGCGTTCAAGGCCGCGCGAGACGCTCCTGGCGGACCGGGTGGGTGAGAGCGAAAGCGCCGGACGGATGTTCGTGGCCGATGTCTATCAGGGCCGCCGGATGGAGGGGATCGAGCGCGGGACGATCCGCAGACTGCTGGTCCTGGAGATCCTCCCCAAGCCCGTGAATTTCAGCGGCGGGATGGATCTCACGTCTTGGCTCGGCACCTTCACCCTGGAACGGGTTATGGGCACGGTTCCGGTGGAAGAGGACGGTTCGGCGTACTTCGAAGTTCCCGCGGGCCGGCCGGTTTTCTTCGTCGCCCTGGACGGCCAGGATCGGTCCGTCAAGCGGATGCAGAGCTTCACCAACGTGATGCCGGGCGAGACGCTGGGCTGCGTTGGCTGCCACGAATCTCGCCTGCAGACGTCGCCTATGGCCGCCGGCCGCGTGGCGGAAGCCCTGAGCCGGCCGCCCAGTCGGATCGAGCCATACAAGGGGCTGCCGGATGTGCTGGATTTTCGCCGGGATGTGCAGCCTGTGCTCGACGCCCATTGCGTCGCCTGTCACAACTACCAGAAGCCTGATGGCCGGGTGGTCCTGACCGATGACCTCGGCCCATGCTGGTCGATCAGCTACTACACGCTGCTGGCGACCGGGCAGGTGGCGGATGGCCGCAACGGGTTGGGCAACCAGGCCCCTCGCACGATCGGCGCGTCGGCCAGTCCGTTGTTCGCCAAGCTCGACGGTTCGCACTATGGAGCGACCCCCACGGACAAGCAACGACGAACCGTCTGGCTCTGGCTCGAGAGCGGAGCGCCGTACGCCGGGACGTATGCCGCCCTTCGCAATGCGCAAGACCAGGCCCGGCAGGGAGTATCGCATTCGGCCTTCCATTCTCCCGTGCTGGGGCAGCGGTGCTCGCACTGTCACGGCCAGAATAAGCAGGCCCCGCAGTTGCCGACGGGCATGTCGGAGGAGCAGCGGCAGAAGATCGTGCGGGAGCTGGGTCTGGCGCCTTATGAACGCATCGTTCAGAAGGCCGACAGTCGGTTCTCCGCCCACGTCCTGCTGAACGCGTCCCGTCCGGAGTTTTCGCCCTTGTTGCTGGGGCCGCTGCCGAAGACGGCTGGGGGCTGGGGCACCTGCGCGGGCCCGTTCACCGGAACCGACGACCCTGACTATCGCTCGCTTCTGTCGCTGACGCAGGATCGCAAGAAGCAGTACGATCAGCCGCCGCGATTCGGAATGCCGGGCTTTCGACCGAACCGCCAGTACATCCGCGAGATGAAGCGCTTCGGCGTCCTGCCCGCCGACTTCGACCCCGCCGCAGACCCCATCGACATCTTCGAAACCGACCGACGCTACTGGCAGCTCTTCTGGTATCGGCCGGACACTCCTGAAAAATGGCCCTACCTGAAGATCAGACACTTCCTGACGTCGGGGGCTTGACAGATGAGAACCTTATTGTATAATTGGCGTAATGGTAAGGATTGTATCAACTGAAACATGTTTGGGGTCGTCGTTGGTGCAGCGGAAATGACCACTTTCAGAGCACATCCGGCTGTCTGTGCGATCGTACTGTCGTACGACCGATGGTCGGGTTCTCTGTTGCCAGCCAATCCCGACGGTTTCGTTGACGAGAACAAGCATCCTCGTCTTCCACGAAGCGACGACCCTCCTATCCAAGCAATTTGTCCATAGCTGCTGCGTCGGCCTCGTGCCCAAGTCGTGTGCCGCGCCAGTATCACCTTTGACGGCGGCCTGACGGGCCGCCAAGGCAGGGTTGAGAGCAGCCGAGCGTACGTTCCCCGGAGTCTTCTGGGCTTGTATTCTGCGCGCCAGAGGCTCCGTGCGAAACAAGAACGCATTCGACAGGAGTGCATGAACATGACCAGATGGAGAATTGAGCTGCGAGATGCCCGCGGCGAGAGAGAGATCGGAACCATCGTCGTCCAGGCGCCGAACCTGGCGAAGGCCAGGCAGCACGCGGCGCGCGTGTATCGCCGACATTTGTCCGGCAGCGAGGATGTCTATCTCGAACCCAGGGGGCATCGGACGTATGGAATTATACTCGGAGAAAACGACATTGGGCAGGTCAGAGTCACGTGTCTGGAGCCCCTTCGCCCGGCCGTGTCCGATGCTCTGCGGAGCCTGGAACAAGAGCGTCTCAAGGCACGCGGAGAAGTCGGACGCTCTTCGTCTTGCCCCCGACGCGGCGCAGAGTCCGTGCGGCATCCATACCCGTTGCTTGCGGAAAGGAGATGATTCCATGACCAACAAGAGAGCACAGCAGATCATTGCGTCGGCCATTGCGAAAACGAAGTTCGAGGCGTGTAAATGTTACCACGTGTGTTGGTGGGAAGGGGAACTCCAGTGTCTCCAGGTGCACCATACGAAGGAGCACCACCCGTCCTTCTTTGCCGCGTCCGGATTTGTGTTCATCGGAGGATTGAACGTCCATCAATGGAGGCTTCTGACCGGCCGGGTGGTGGATTTCTGCCGGAGCCACGGCATCGCGCGGGCAGGTGGGCCGCGGCGGAACGGTCTTCCCAAAGCGGACCTGTCCCGCGGGAAGATCCAGGTCACGGACTTCGATTCGAGGCGTCTCCGCGATCTGATCGAAGGGATCCGGACGCCGGGATCGTCGCGGAACGCGCTTCTGGACAAGCTCGAACAGGTGCTCGCATCCGCCCGCACGGTGGCTTCGCAGGACGTTTCGGATGATGTGGTGACGATGAACTCGCAGGTGCGTCTGAAGGATGCCAAGAGAGACGAAGAGATGACCTGTTCGCTCGTTTTTCCGCTGGACTCCCTGAAAGGGAAGGATTCGGACCGCAGAAGCGTCTCCGTCCTGTCTCCGATCGGCGTCTCGATTCTCGGACGACGGGTCGGCGACACCATCGAGGGTCGCATCCGGGTCGATCGGATCCTGTATCAGCCGGAAGCCGCGGGGGATTTCCATCTCTGAACGTCCGGAGACTGCGAAGACCGATCCTGGCGGATCGTGAGACAGACGCAGAACAGACCTGAACGCCGAAAGGAGATGAAGCCATGGTGGAAGAGCAGGTACGACACATAGTAGCCCGCGCCATCAGCGCGACGAAGATTCGTTCGACCCGATACTACCACGTGTGCTGCTGGCAGGGACGCATCCAGTGTCTTCGCGCCGGCCATACTACGAGGACGCACCCCGTCTTCCTCACCACGACCGGCGACGCGTTGACGGACGGACTCTCGGCGCAGCAGTGGCGCGTATTGACGCATCGGATCATCCATATCTGCCGGATGACGGGCCTGACGCTCAACGGGCTTTCGGCTAAGTCCGCAGGCCCGTCTTCTTCCCGGTCCACTCCACCTGAGCCCCAGGTGACGGATCTCGACTGCAAGCGTCTGCAGATCCTGCTGGCTCTTGCGAGGGCGACTCAACCCGAGACTGCCACGCTGCTGGAGCGTCTCCAGCGTTTGCTGGAGTCGGCGGATGTGGTATCCGCGGAAGATGTGCCGGCGGATGTCGTGACGATGAATTCCGAGGTGCGAGTGTGGAATGAGGACACCGCCAGGCAGATGAACATGGCCTTGGTGTTCCCCGTCGATGCCCACGGCAGCAGCGTCAACCGAGTGAGACTCTCGATCCTGAGCCAGATTGGCATGTCCATGCTGGGCCGGAAGGTCGGCGATGTCATCGACGGCTCCATCCGGATCGATAAGCTGCTGTATCAGCCGGAAGCCGCGGGGGACTTCCATCTATGAGCCTCCAGTGACGGCAATGAGACATTCCCGTCGGACTCAAGGACGGGGCATATGCAGCAAGCAGAGAGGTTTCAAGGAGACATAACCATGAGGGAAGAAGTAGTAAGGCAGATCGTGACCGGCGCCATCGACGCGGCCCGCCCCCACCCTCTCGAGTATTACCATTTGTGCTGGTGGGAGGACGAGATCCAGTGTCATCACATTCACCACACGAAGAAGGCGCATCCGGTGTTTCTCACAGTGGCAGGCGACGTCCTGGGGACCGGACTATCGCCGCACTACTGGCGGTTACTGGTCCGGCGGATCGGTCGTTTCAGCGGCATGGCAGAAATGATCACCCAGGAGCAGCCTATGCAGAATGCCGATGCCCCGTAGGACGGTCCGGACAAACGCAGCCGACGGCACGGAAGGTGCTTCCAGAAGATGCGGGCTCCGGTCAATTCACCGTGGTTCAAAATCTGGACGGTGCCGGGTTCCTGTCGGCTCGGCGGCGGCATGGATCATGTCGGGGGCCGATCAGGATAGTCCCGTCCTACCACGCTGCCGTGGGCGTGGTTGACGGGGCACAGAGCTTCGATGTCAAAATTGGACGGAGCGTCCTGACCGACCGCTTCGCCCGATCGACCACATTTCCGGGATACGCTTTGTTGCGGCGAATCGGCCGCGAGGCCGGAGCTGGCGAAGAAAGGGCATACGATGTCGGCACATCTCTCCAGAGAAATCGAGAACCTCAAGAAGGAAATCCTCACCCTTGGCGCGATGACCGAGGCGGCGGTTCGCGAGGCCGCTTCCGCCATCGAAGACCGGAATGAGTCGCGGGCCCGGAACGTGATCGCCAATGATATCCGGCTGGATGAAATGGAGGTCCGGATCGAGGAGGACTGCTTCAAGACCCTCGCCCTTCATCAGCCGGTTGCCAGCGATTTGAGGTTCATCATCGCGACGTTGAAGATCAACAACGATTTGGAACGGGTGGGCGACCTGGCGGTCAACATGGCTGAACACGCGGCATTTCTGGCTGCGCAGCCTCGTCCCAATATCCGGTTCGATCTGGGCGCCATGGCGCGCAAAACGCGCGACATGCTGGAGAAGAGCCTGGATTCACTGGTGAATCGCAGTGCCCAACAGGCTCGGCAGGTCCTTGCCGGCGACGACGAGATCGATGAAATGAACCGCCAGATGTACCTGATTGTGCGGGAAGCCTCTCGCACGCACCCGGACCAGACGGACTCGCTGATCCACCTGCTTTCCACCTCCCAGCACCTGGAGCGGATTGCGGATCATGCCACCAATATCGCCGAGGAAGTCATTTACATGATCGAAGGGGTCATCGTCCGCCACAAATCCGAGGACTATCTCCGTGACGCTGGGGACCGACAGCCATGATGGGAGACGAATTCCCCGAGGAATGCCCCAATATTTCCTCGGGGCGGTCTCTGCTTTCTCTATGGCCGTCATTCTTCACATGCTGTCCTGGACCTGGATTCTCGATTGGGGTTGTCACAATTCATCGGATCGAGTGCATAGGCCTGGTCGCAGCGGCAGGACAGGTGGTCGATCTTGCAGGGTTTGAAGCCGTAGCTTTCATAGAGGCCGATGGCTTCCTTCAGGACCGAGGCGGTCTCCAGAGTGATCCGTCGAAAGTCGGATTGCCTGGCATGGGCCAGGGCGTCTTCCAGAAGGCGGCGGCCGAGACCCTTGCCTCGGTAGTCGCGATGCAGGTACATCTTTCGCAATTCGCAGACCCCCGACTCCGTCGGGTACAGGTCGTAGGAGCCGACGATAGCGCCGTCCTGCTCTTGGAGGACGTAGAAGACGCCGCCTCTTGCGAGGTAGGATTGCTCGATGTCGTCCAGGTCCGCGTCGGTGCAGCCGGGGTCGGGCTTCAGGCCGTATTCGACGAGGACTGTGAAGACGAGGTTCCGCACGGATTCGCGGTCGGCGTTGGTCGCCGGCCGCAGTCTTGGCCAGGCTGCATCGGGTGTCATGGGACCTTTGGGACTCATGGGACGTATGGGAGTTGCTATTTCGACAGTCTTCTGAGCAGGTCGGAGTGGAAGCTGCCTTCGAAGGTTCCTTCGACCGGGCCGGTCATGTGGATTCGGCCGTCGTCGGCGATCTCGATGTGCAGCGTGCCGCCGGGCATGTGGACGGTGATGTTGTTGTCCACCAGGCCGAGGCGGTGGCTGGCGGCCGCGGCGGCGCAGGAACTGCTGCCGGAGGCGAGCGTGTAGCCTGCACCTCGCTCCCAGATCCGCACGTCGATGTTGGCCCGGTCGATCACCCGCACGATCTGCATGTTGATCCGGTTCGGGAACATCCTGTGGTTCTCGACGTGGGGCCCCAGGGCCCGGGCGGTGGCCTCATTGACTTCCGGCATCGGAATCACGCAATGCGGATTGCCGATGGAAAGGCATGTCACCTTGTGCGTTGTGCCGTTGATGTCGAGGGGCTCGTTGACGACCTCCCGCGGCTGGCCGGCGACCGGGATCTCGTTGCTGATGAACGTCACCTTGCCCATGTTGATGCGGATCAGGCCCGCGACGTCGTCCTTGACCTGCACGTCCACGATCCCGCCGAGCGTCTTGATTCGGAAGCTCTTGGAGCGGACGTATTGTTTTTCGAAGAGGTACTTGGCGAAGATCCGCAGGCCGTTGCCGCTCTTTTCCGCCTCGCTGCCGTCGGGGTTGAAGATCCGCAGGGCCGGCAGGTCGCCTTCGAGCCGCGGGCCGTAGAGGATGCCGTCCGAGCCGACGCCGAAATTGCGGTCGCAGATCAGGCGGATGTTCTCCGGCGTCAGCGAGAAGTCCCGAATGTTCGGATCGATCACCAGATAGTCGTTGCCCAGCCCGTGGTATTTCTTGAAATGTACAGTCATTCCAGCACTCCATGATACCGACTTTTCATATGCAGCGGCATATGTTTATACCCGATCCGCCGGGTCTCTTCAACACTCGCTTTGGCCGAAGGCCTGGGCCCCGGGCCGCAAAAGGCCGGCTCGGCTTTTTTTGCGGTTTCGCTTGATTTCCCTTGGCCTTCCGGTACAATTGATACAATAAGGTTGGAGTGCGACAATTTTGAGAAGCCCGGAAGACGTGTTCAAATGTAATCAGGAGACCCAGGTAGTAGAGTAACCGACTAATAATATTATGAATATCGCGTAGCTTCGGCTGCTGTCCAAACGAAACTGGCAATTTCACACACGGAAAGCGGCGCTAGGGTACGCCCCACATTGGGGCGTGCCGAAAGCGTCTTTCCGGGGCATGCCAGTGCCTGTTTGGGACGTGAGTAAGCACGTCCCAGTTCATTTTCAGGCATGACATTTCTCGAAGACGCCCGCTTCTGCCATCCTCCCTCATGCCAGTGGTCAGTCGCCCGTTGTTAATGTAGTCAGTTTGTGCTCGTCGCCTTCTTGTTGAATGGCGATTATCCAATGTTGGGCGCGCATATCTGGCCAGTACGCCCAACTTCTCAAAAGTGGAGGCCAGTAAGGGAGATTTCTGATGGATTTGCAGGATGTTTCGAGAAGGTTGTTCTTGGGGCAGGGAGCGATGATAACATTGGCCATGGTTCTTTCCGGTTGCACCAGGACGGTTACGAAGTATCGTCCAGACGGTACCGCTTACACTGAGGAGGAGGAGGATTGGGGGCAAACGCTTGCGGCAGTTCTGCTTGGCCTCCTGCTGCTCGGGCTGTTGGCCGCAGCCGCAGCGGGTGACGATGAAAGCTCTGATGCTGGGTGGGATGACGAGCAGGATAGAAGTCGTCGTGGGCGGGAGAACGACGTGAAGGTACACTTGGCAAGTGCGGGCTCGAATCGTAACCCATCTGCTCGTGATACCGAGACGGACATACTTCTTCTGGACAACAAAGGAAGTCTCTTGGCGGCAATGGATGCAGCAAGGCACGTCACGCTTTATAACGTCGACTCTGTTGGGTCACTACTAAAGAACGGCGAAATCGAGAACCTCGACCGACAGATTGCGATTCGGCTGCGCAAGGACAATCTCAACCGCTATCTGATTGACCATCTGTGCATCGCGCGCAACCCATCTGGTGAAGAGGGCAAAGTGTTCTACCGCCGAGTCAGAGGAGAACTCTACCGCATCAAAGTGATTACGGGCACGGAGAATTCCGTTGAGCTGCAGATCGTCCAAACTCAAGACTCTCCTGAGAATGGCACAGCGGCGGTTGCGATCTGATTCTCGCCAGCGAGTGGCCAGGCGGTTCGCTGGGCACAGCCAGAAGGGTGGTTGTCTTCCAAGGGAGTGCAGGTGGAATAGGGTCCTAGCCGATGGGGTCTTTCCAGGGGCGAGCGCACTAGCTCGCCTCTGGGAGACCTCACGAGCGTGGGAACTATCGTGCGAAGGGGCACGAGCAGAGCACCGAGCGAGGACGCTCGCCCCTACTTGGAGTGGCCTGTGGCTGCAACCCAACGTGGCTTGTGCAGCTTCTCAGGCATCAAGATTCCGGGCTGGTCTTGTCACAGAGATCGCGATAGTCTTGGCTAATTCACTCTGAGGAGCATTCTACAGCAATTCACCTCCTGCGACCGGGACGACCTTGCCGCCCACGTTCACTTCGGTTCGGCCGTTCTTCAGGCCGGCTCGCAGGTAGATTCGCGACGGCCGGCCGATCTCGTAGCCCTGTTCGACCCGAACATCAATCGAATCCGTGCCGAAACAGCGATGCTTGACCAGATACGCGGCCAGGCAACTGTTGGCGCTGCCGGTGGCGGGGTCCTCCACGATGCCGTAGTAGTCGGCGAACATGCGGGCGTGGATGTGGCTGCCCGCCTCGACCGCCTGGCGGCAGAAGACCATCACCATCTTCGCCTGCCGGTCCTTAACCCAGTCGAGCCACCGGTCTCTGACCGCGGCGGCCCGCCTGACCGCGTCGAGGCTCCGCATCGGAACGAACACGAAGGGCAGGCCCGTGGTGACCGTCTCGATGGGGAAATCCGCATCGATGTCCTCCGGCCGGATTCGCAGCAGGGGGGCGACCTCCTTCGCGTCGAACGTTTCGTGAAAGGTCGCCTCCTTGGGCGTCATCCACGGGATCTTCTCGCCGCCGGGCTGGGGCTCGAACGCGACGGGGATCTGCCCGATCTTGAGATTGAGATTCACGCGGTCTGCGCTTTGCCCCAGGATCTCGCGTCGAATGACGTACGCGGTTCCGAGCGTCGGGTGCCCTGCGAAGGGCACCTCGGCCGCGAGCGTGAAGATCCGCACATTGTATCCGCCGTCGCGTGGGGAATCCGACAGGATGAACGTGGTCTCGGAAAACCCCATCTCCTTGGCGATCTTCTGCATGGTCTCGCTCGGCAGTCCCTCCGCGTTCCGGAAGACGGCCAGTTGGTTCCCGGCGTACTTCTGTTCGGCGAACACGTCCACGATATAGAATGTCAATGCCTTCATTTCGACTCTCCTGTTCGGCTCAGCAGCTTCGTGATGATCCGGCCGAGCCGGGCGATTCCCTTTTCGATCTTGTCCTCCTCGGCGTTGGAGAAGTTCAGTCGCATGTCGTGCGTGCCCCCGCCGTCGACGAAGAAGGGCGTGCCCGGGACGAAGACGACCTTCTCTCGAGCGGCATGCTCGAACAACTCCAGCGCCGACAACCGCGACGGCAGCGTCGCCCACACGAACATTCCCCCTTCGGGCCGAGTGACCTCTATCTCGGCGGGGAAGTGAGCCTGGATCGCGGCCAGCATGGCGTCTTTCTGACGACGGTACGCCGTTCGGATCGTGGCGATGTGTCGGTCGATGTCGTGGCCGGCCAGGTAGTGATAGAGCATCCTCTGGCAGAACGAATTCGAATGCAGGTCGCTGGCCTGCTTGGCCACGATGAGCCTGTCCAGGATCTCGCGGACGGCGCAGACCCAGCCCATGCGAAGCCCCGGCGCCACGATCTTGGAAAACGACCCCAGCAGGATGGCCCTGTCGCCCAGCCATCGCCGCATCGAGGGGCTTGTCGCACCCTCGAATCGCAGTTCCTTGTAGGGATCGTCCTCGACCACGAGGGTATCGTACGGCCTAAAAGCTTCCGCCAGCGCGAGCCGCCTGCCTTCGGAGTAGCTGATGCCCGAGGGGTTCTGGAAGTTGATCACCGTGTGGAAAAACTTGACCCGGCGCATTCGCAGAACCTCGGCCAGCCGGTCGATATCGACTCCGTCGGCCAACAGGGGCACGGGGTGAAACTCGGGTTCGTACGCCGAGAAAGCCTGAATCGCTCCCAGATAAGCGGGCCGCTCGATCGCGATCGCGTCCTGTTTGTCCAGGAACGCTTTGCCGACCAGGTCCAGCCCCTGCTGTGAGCCGTTGGTGATCAGAATCTCGTCGGCCGTCACGTCCAATCCGTCGCTGCGCCGGTATCGCTGCGCGATGAACTCCCGCAGCGGAGCATAGCCTTCGGTCATGCCGTACTGCAGCGCCGACCTGTCGGCTCCGGCCAGAGCGAGCGCCGACGCCTCGGCGAGTTCCTGTGCCGGGAAGAACCGGGGATTGGGCAAGCCGCCTGCGAACGAAATGACCTCCTGGTCCTGCGTCACCTTCAGGATCTCACGAACGAAGGACCTGGGGATCACGCTCATTCTCGACGCGTACAGCGAACTCATGTTGTTTCTCTCCATCGATTCACCACGGCTGACCGTCAAGACCCGTCAGGGTCTTACGCATTTTGAAGTAGTCCAGACGCCAGCCGTTCTCCACTTCGAGACTGGCCCGCTCGACCGTGGCGTAGCCCAGTCTATCATGGAACGGCTTGGAGGGCAGCGAGGCGTCCAACTGGATCGTGACGACGCCGAGCGAGGCCGCCTGGGCCTCCAGACGCTGCATGATCAGCCGGCCCAGGCCGTGTCTCTGCAGGCCGGGCTCGACGAAGACCCGTTTGATCTCGTCGCCGACGAGCGTGCCGGTTGCGAGGATGCGTCCGGCCTTCTCCAGCACGAGCGTGCAACCCTCTCGGGCGTCCTCAGCGATCGCCGGGTCCGCGTGGTAGTTGGCGAAGAACCGCACCGCCTCCATGCAGTAGTGGCCTGGATAGCAGATCGCGATGGTCCGGTGAACCAGGGACTTGACCGCGAACAGGTCCGTGTCCTCGAACAGGCGAAGCGCGGGATGATCTCGTGCCGTCATGACGCGTTCTCCCTCGTGTCTGGGCCATGCCGGCGCGCGAGACAACCGTTCTCTGATCAACGTGGCGGTCGCGTAGCACCGATCCGGGCTGCGGCCGAACTGGAAGGGGCTCTCCTTGTACATAAGGGTTCTCCAAAAGAACTCGCTGCTGTAATTGATTTCGTCCATCTCAAAGCCCATACAGGTCAGGGCCCATTTCTCTGATCCGTCTCATTCGTGACGTACCTCCCACATCCTCGCAAGACGCAATGTCTTGCTGCTGAAGCACAAATGAAAAGAGCCTTTCAGGGGCTTGTGCTCCCTGAAAGGCTCGGTACGTTTTTCGGCGTGTTACCTGGTCCTTTTAGGGAGCAACCTCCTTTTCGAAGGCTACCTTGGCGGCCAGAATAACGGCGATGCAAGCGGCGGCCAGGTGGAAGCGCAGACTCTGCATCGTCCCGGCGTGACGGGTCAAACGCATGAGCCTGTTGTCCCGGAATTGGACCATTCGATACCTTGCGAAAACGACAATTCGAACCTGATCCTATGAAAGCCGACAAACGATGTCAAGTCCAAACTGTGCGGAAAAACTCAATGGGCCCACAAATTCGCCAGGTCGCCCAAGGCGCGCCCTCAGGTCAGAAACCTGCCGATCACCTTCTTGAAACGCTCCACGCTCGCCAGCAGATCGGCGACTTCGAGGTATTCGTCCACCTGGTGACACATCCGCGGCTTGCCGGGGCCGTAGATTACGATGGGGGCCCCCAGGGGCAGCAGGTGCGGCGCGTCGGTGGTGTAGCCGATAGCATTCGTCAGGTCGACGTCCACCGCCGAGCAGAACGTCTTGACGAAGTCGCACTCGGGGTCGGTCTCGATCGCCGCAGCGGAGCGGTCGATGGCGAGCTCGCCGTCGAACTGGGGGACGGTGGTCTTGAGCCTGGCGAGCATTCGCTCGAAGTCGTAGCGGATGGCTTCGTGGTCCTGCCCGGGGAGCGTGCGGATGTCCACGCCGAGCGTGCAGCGGTCGGGCACGATGTTCATGGCCTCGCCGCCGGCGATCATGTTGATGCTCACAGAGCAGTTGCCCAGCAAAGGGTGCGGCTCGGCCTGGACTTCGTACCGTTCGAGCTCGTCGAGCACGCGTTTCATCGCACCGATGGCGTTGACGCCGCGTTCGGGCATGGAGCTGTGGACCGCCTTGCCTCGCGTGGCGATCTTGAGCCAGAACAGGCCGCGATGGGCGGTCACGACCGCGAAGTCCGTCGGTTCGGGAACGATGATGCCGGCCAGCGGGGGCAGCGCGTGGCGATTCTGCATGAACCGCACGACGCCGGAACTGTCGGTCTCCTCGCCGGCGGTGGCTGCGAAGATGACATCACCCAGCAGGCCCGCCTTGGAGCGGGCCATTTCGCAGATCGCTGCGGCGGCCGCTGCGGTCCCGCCTTTCATGTCGGTGGTGCCTCGGCCGTAGATCCTGGCCCCGTCCTCCACGGCCGCGAATGGCGGATGCAGCCAGTCTTCTTCCCCGGGGCTGACGACGTCAAGGTGGCAGACGAACAACAGGGCGGGCCGCTGCCGGCCGGTCTTGACGTGGGCGACGACGTTGGCCCGGTTTCCATCCCACTGATCGACGTGGCAGTCGATTCCATGGCGGTTGAAGTACGTGACGAGGACTTCGGCGGCCAGGGCCTCGCCCTTGTTGGGGGTCGAATCGGCCTGGATCAGTTGTCGGAGCAAGTCTTTCATCGTGTCGATCCCATCGATCCATGGAGCCCGTTGGACCCCTTCGGTTGTTTGCGTATGCCCCCCGGCTTCAGGGGCCGCGGTAGTGGTTGTAGCAGATTCCCAGGTTCTCGTCCATGACCCAAGGGACCCGCTTTCTGGCCCAAGTTGGCAGCCGAAAAATATCTCGGGGGCACTGGGTGATTTTCATTGCGGAGTCTGCTGGATCCACAGATAATAAACGGTTCAAAACTGTGGACATCGGGCGTCGCGGCGATGTTTCGCCGGCCCGATCCATGAGGAGAATGCATGGGACCCATATTGTATGGCCTGATGAAACTTCAAAGTGTGGAGAACCGCCTGCGGGCCGCTAAGGCCAAGCTGTCCCGCAGCAGAAGAAGCGTCATTATCCAGGAAAACCAGGTTCGGAGCCTGCAAAACGCTCTGGAAGCCAAGAGGGAAGAGCTGCAACTGACGAAGGTGCAGTCGGGTCGTCTCGAGTTGGAGCTCAAGATGCGGGACCAGGAGGTCAGCAAACTCAGGGCCGCGCTGAACACCGCCAAGAGCAACAAGGAGTACGCCGCGGTGCTGACGCAGTTGAACACCACCCGGGCGGACAATTCCAAGCTGGAAACTCAGATTCTTGAGCTGATGAAGGGCGTGGAGACGGACGAAGCGGAGTGCAAGAACATCCAGCGGCAGATCGAAGAGCAGAAGCAGTTGCTCGAACAGACGCGAAAGGCGGCCGAGGTATCCGCCGTCGAGCACGAGGCGGAGATCGCCAAGATCCAGGCGGAATGGAATGAAGCAGCCAAGACGATTCCGCCCGAGCCGCTGAAGGTCTTCAAACGCGTGGCTGAGACGTACGACGGCGAGGCCGTGGCGCAGGTCGAGGAGCAGGAGGGTCGGCACGCCGCCTACAGTTGCGGCGGTTGTTTCATGGGCGTCACCACCGAGAGCGTGAACCTGCTGATGACCAAGGACGATCTCATTCGCTGCCCGAACTGCACGCGGATTCTCGTGCTCAGCAGCGCTCAGATGCACGTATGAAAGGCGTAGCCCACACCGACGGCGGCAGTCGGGGCAACCCGGGACCGGCCGCGGCCGGATTTGTGCTGCAAAACGAAGCCGGCGGCAAGCTCCTGGCGAGAGCCTTCTTCCTGGGCCAGGCCACCAACAACGTCGCGGAATACACCGCCCTGGTCCGGGCCCTGGCGGCCGCCAGGCGGATGGGCGTCTCGGATCTTACCATCTACACCGACAGCGAGTTGATGGTCCGCCAGCTCACGGGGCAATACAGGGTCAAGAGCGATCTGATCCAGCCTTTGTTCGAGCAGGTCAAGGAACTGCGGTCCGGTTTTGCCAGTTGCCTCGTCCTGCACGTTACGCGCGACAAGAACAAAGAAGCCGACCGGCTCGTCAACAAGGCCCTGGACGCCGGAGAGGACATCGAGGAGCCTTGTGAAATCACCGGCGAAACCGCCCGACGCCTACCGCACCACGCATCCCGCCGAAAGCCCGTGCGGCTCGGCGTCCTCATCAGCGGCGGGGGGCGAACCCTGCTCAACCTCCTGGAGTGCATCAAGCGTGGCGAGTTGAACGCCGAAGTGTCGTTGGTCATCAGCTCGCTCTCGACCGTCGCGGGCGTCGAGCGGGCTCGCAACGCGGGACTGCCTGTGAAGGTGATTCGCAGGAAGGACCATCCGGACCTCGATGCGTTCAGCGCCAAGCTCGATGAGGAACTGGCGGCGGCGAACGTGGATCTGGTCGTGCAGGGCGGCTGGCTGTGCCTCTGGAAGATCCCGCCGCGATATGAGAACCGCGTGATGAACATCCATCCGGCCCTGTTGCCCAGCTTCGGCGGCAAAGGCATGTGGGGCCACCACGTGCATGAGGCGGTGTTGGCCGCCGGCTGCAAGGTCAGCGGGTGCACCGTGCATTTCTGCACCAATGAATACGACCGAGGCCCGATTATCGTGCAGCGGACCTGTCCCGTGCAGGACGACGACACACCCGACACCCTGGCCGAGCGGGTCTTCGAACAGGAGTGCCTGGCGTATCCCGAGGCGATCCGATTTTTCGCGGAAGGTCGGCTCGATGTCCAGGAAAACCGGGTGAAAGTGAAAAGCCCAAGGTAAAAACGCGAGGGGTCGGCTTGGCCCTCTTTCTGCACCTCACCCCTGCAACTTCCTGCGCCTTGAATAAGAACAGGCCGCGCATCCTGGATCGGACGCACGGCCTGTTTGGGTCTTCATAAGGGCCGAATAGGCCTTGTTTTTAGTGGGATTGCACCGTTTCTTTCTTGGTCTTCTCGGGCTCGGGGGTTTCTTCGCCGTCGAATTTCAGGTGCTCCTCGTCCTGGACGTCGATCTTGACCAGGTTCTTGCCTTTGAACTTGCCGGCCAGGACCGCTTCGGCGAGCGGGTCCTCGATGTAGTGCTCGATCGCGCGACGCAGAGGCCGTGCGCCGAATTCCGGATTGTAGCCTTTGTCAATCAGGAACTCCTTGGTCGCCGGCGACAGCTCGAGCTTGAGCCCGTGTTCGGTCAGACGCTTGAACACTTTGTTCAGCTCGTAATCGACGATGGTCTGCAGGTCCTCCCGGGTCAGCGGGTGGAAGACGATCGTGTCGTCGACACGGTTGAGGAACTCCGGCCGGAAGTGTCTCTCGACCTCCTTCGACAGAATGTCCTTCATCTTCTCATAGCTGTGCTCCGCCGACTTCTTGCCGAAGCCGAACCCGCCCTGGTTCTTGATCAGTTCGGCGCCGATGTTGCTGGTCATGATCAGGACCACGTTGCGGAAGTCGATCCCGCGGCCGAAGCTGTCGGTCAGACGGCCTTCGTCCATGATCTGGAGCAGCATGTTGTAGACGTCCGGATGGGCCTTCTCGATTTCGTCGAGCAGCAGCACGGCGTAGGGCCGCCGGCGAATCCGCTCGGTGAGCTGGCCGCCTTCCTCGTAGCCGACGTATCCCGGAGGGGCGCCGACGAGCCGGCTGACGTTGTGCTTCTCCATGAACTCGCTCATGTCGAGCCGGACCAGCGCGTTGCGGTCGTTAAACATGAACTCCGCCAGTGCCTGGGCGAGCAGCGTCTTGCCGACGCCGCTGGGTCCCAGGAAGATGAAGCAGCCCATCGGACGGTTCGGGTCCTTCATGCCGCTTCGGCTGCGTCGCACCGCCTTGGCGATCGCGCTGATCGCGTTGTGCTGCGAAACGACCGTCTTGTGCAGTTCGTTCTCGAGTTCCAGCAGACGCTGGGTTTCCTTCTTCTCGAGCTTGGTCAACGGAACGCCGGTCATGTTGCTGACGACCTCGGCGATGATCTCGTTGTCCACGATGCCGGTGACTTCCTTGTTCTGCTCGTACCATTTCTTATGGAGCTGCGACTTTTCCTCGACGAGTTGCTGGGCTTCGTCCCGCAGGGACGCGGCGCGCTCGTAGTCGGCGCTTCGGACGGCTTCGTCCTTCTCCCGCTGCAACTGTTCGATCCGCGACTCGATCTTGGTCAAGTCCGGCGGAGGCGTCATGTTCTTCAGACGGACGCGTGCACCCGCCTCGTCCACGACGTCGATCGCTTTGTCCGGCAGGCAACGGCCGGTAATATACCGGGTCGAAAGCTCCACGGCCTGGAAGAGGGCCTCGTTGGTGAACCGCACTCTGTGGTGCGCCTCGTACCGGTCTTGCAAGCCGCGGAGGATCTCGAACGTCTCTTCCTTGGAGGGCGGCTCGACGATGATCGTCTGGAACCGGCGCTCCAGGGCGCCGTCTTTTTCGATATACTTGCGGTACTCGTCGAGCGTCGTGGCGCCGATGCACTGGACCTCGCCTCGGGCCAGGGCCGGTTTCAGGACGTTCGACGCGTCGATCGCCCCTTCGGCGCCGCCGGCGCCGACGAGCGTGTGCAGCTCATCGACGAACAGGATGACGTTGGTGGCCCGTCGCACCTCGTTGATCACCGCCTTGATGCGTTCTTCGAACTGCCCGCGGTATTTGGTCCCGGCGACCATCATCGCCAGGTCCAGGACCACGATGCGTTTTTCTTTGAGAATCTCGGGCACCTGCTTGTTGATGATCTGCTGGCTGAGACCTTCGACAATGGCCGTCTTTCCGACGCCGGCCTCGCCCAGCAGCACGGGGTTGTTCTTCGTGCGCCGGCAGAGGATCTGGATCAGCCGTTCGATCTCCCGCGTTCTGCCGATCACCGGGTCCAGCTCGTTGTTGATTGCCAGTTGGGTCAGATCCCGGCCGAAACTGTCCAAGGCAGGGGTCTTGCTCTTGGTCTTGCGACCGATGGCGGGGCCCCCCATCTTGAGGTTCAGGTCGTTGGGAGCGTCCTCGACGCCGGCTCCGAGCAGGTTCAGGACCTCCTGGCGGACGTCTTCGAGCTTCAGACCCAGGTTCATCAACACCTGGGCCGCGATGCCCTCGCTCTCCCGCAGCAGGCCGAGCAGGATATGCTCGGTGCCGACATAGTTGTGGTTGAGGGCCCGGGCCTCCTCGATGGCGTACTCGATGACTTTCTTGGCTCGCGGAGTCTGGGGGAGCTTGCCCATGGTGACCATGTCCGGGCCGCTCTTGACCAGTTTCTCAACCTCCAGACGCAGCTTCTTGATGTCCACGTCCAGGTTCTTGAGAACCGTGGCGCCGACGCCGCTGCCTTCCTTCACCAAGCCCAGCAGGATGTGCTCGGTCCCGATGTATTCGTGATTGAAACGCTGCGCCTCCTGGTTGGCCAGCGCCATCACCTTTCGCGCTCGGTCTGTAAATCGCTCAAACATTTCGTCTATGACCTACTCCAATAGAATGCCAGTGTCCCTTCGTTCGTTACGGCTTCACATCGCCCGGTTTTCCGATGGCGTTCATCTTATCCCACAATCCCGCCATGTTGTCAACTGGGCCAGCCCGGCATGGCTGGGGAGTTCGGACAAAATGACGAAAATCAGATTACTTGCATCGTACGACCAACCATTATATGACGCAGGATACCTCCGTGTTCGTGCCGCGAAGGGGGCTCCAACCCCGATATTCAGGTATCGGCAAAATCCATTGGAAACTTTCCCCCATGTCCATGCAAAAACATAACCTCTGAGGACCTCAGCACTTTCGGTGCGAAAACGGTCGCAGATGCGTGTGTCGGCCCCCGGCGTGCCGGAAGCGCCCCCAGAAAGCTGTGAAAAAACCGAGAACCCCCGACTCTGGCGAAACCTTCCCGCCTCCCGGTCGGAGGCGAGATGATGAATGCATTCGAACCCCCTGGGCCGTCAGAAACCCGGCCCGAAACCCCTCCGCCGGCGGACTTGCCGCCGGCGGGCGATCACCCCTGTTCTTCGTTGCTGCGGGGCGTATCCTCCAGCAGCTTCCGCAGGTAGGTGTTCTCCCGGCGGGTCGCCTCCAGATCGAACGCCTGGTACTTGATGCAGACCCGCAGATAATCCAGCAGTTCCTGGAGCGTGGTGATGCTCTTCTGGAGCTGCTTGCGGTTGCTCTCGGCCTGTTTGGCCAGATCGGCCAGTTTCGCCTGGTTCAGATCGACGGAGTTCTCTCCGAACTGTTTGGCCAACTCGTTCAACGCGCCCTCAAGACTGGCTTCGTCCATTGCATTCTCCTCCGGGATATTACTTCTTATGAGCATGGTGGTGGTTCCGAAACCGTAGATGTATTATAGCAGATCGGGGGGGTGCAAAGAAAGCCAATTGAGGCCATTTTCGCGTGTATGGCGGGGGTTGGACATCAGAAAGGATGAAATGGAGTTCGAGTTTGTCGCCAGTATGGGTTGCGACCGATTTGTCGAGCGGTGCGCCCGTGCCGATTGTGGCGAATGCCGCCAGGGGCGACCCGAGCGCCAAAACCGCGACCACGATGACGGACCTCCTCTCCCCGTTAGGTCCGATTTTCCGAGTTGTCTTGCCTGATGGTGATTGGGTATACTGGGGATTGACAAACGGAGAACCGACAGCCTGGAGCATCATGCCTGTCGGCACAGTGAGACCGCCGAAGCGCCTGACGGTCCCCGCGCAACCGGACTTTGGGGGGGGGCGGAGGACATCTGGAAGATTGCCGAAGGGTTGGATTATCCCTGACTCTCGTGGGAACCGTATGACGGACGGGTCACGGTTGAGCTGGGCCAGGTATTTACCGTTACGCTCGAATCGAATCCCAGTACGGGGTATCGATGGGAATGGGTGGATCACCAGGACTCCATCGTGGAGCAGATGGGCGAGGCACAGTTCAAGGCGCGCGAGACAGGCGATCCACCCCTTGTCGGGGCCGGCGGGTGGGAAAGCTTCGATTTCAAGGCGGTCCATCCAGGGCAGATGACTCTCACGCTCGTCTATCGCAGGCCGTGGGAAGAAGGGGTGGAGCCGCTGAAGACCTTCTCGCTCCAAGTCACAGTACCTTAGGCCGGCCGGAAGTTGTCAAGTTGAATGAGACAGTTCCTTTTCACAATTAAGCTCTAATCAATCCGTTGTTTTTGGGGCCTCCTTGGGCGGATTGATCCAGACGGCCTGAGGGGGCAACGCCGCCTCGGGCGGTTTGTGTAGGAA
>DATIKY010000010.1:0-3509 GCA_035476995.1 Sedimentisphaerales bacterium
TTCTCACACGGCCGCCGATCCGAGCGAGATTCCGCTGCGCTTATCACAAATCAGGGTATCAGGGAATCAGCCCGAAAGATCAGAGGAACTACTTC
Source organism: Sedimentisphaerales bacterium (assembly GCA_035476995.1). GTDB lineage: Bacteria > Planctomycetota > Phycisphaerae > Sedimentisphaerales > Anaerobacaceae > PLanc-01. The sequence goes on from DATIKY010000010.1 coordinate 96, forward strand.
CTTACAGGCTCTGACTATGGTAACATTTCCAATTGAGGCAACGCGAGATGCCACTTGCCGAAGATGCCGGTGCGGTAGCCGCCGGCCGCGAAGACGTCGGCCATTGTCACTTCGTCCCGTCGAAGCAGCGAGCGTCCCATGATCGTGTGCCAGACGCCCGTCCGATTGCAGTATCGCCCGGTCATCAGCGAGGCCCGGGTCGGGGCGCACGTCGGTCCGACGTGGAAATCCGTCAAGCGAACACTCTGTCGGTACAGGGCATCAAGGTTCGGCGTGCGGAGAACCGGGTTGCCGTGACACCCCAGATCGCCGTAGCCCTGGTCGTCCGTGACCACCAGGACGACGTTCGGCGGCGTTTCCCGCCCCGGGGCCGAAGTCTTCGCCCCGCTCCGACGGAAACGGCCTCCCAGAGTCCACCCTGCAGCAGCACCGAGCGTTTGGAGGAATCGTCTTCTGTGCACAGGTCTCCTCACTTTGGCAGAAGGGACGCCAGCGGATCTGCCTCTCCAAATCAACAATCAACGAACAGAGATCACTTTCCGGCCGGTCCGAGCGAGTATTGGGTGAAGCTGGTCAGGTCCATTTCCCGGATCAGGCGGTTGACGTCCTCGACGCGGACCGCCTTGATCGCCTCGACGTCCTGCTCGATCCGACGGTACTCGCCCAGGTACATCCAGTTGAAACCCAGATCCACCAGCCGGCCCATGGGAAGCTCGTTCTTGAGCACCAGGGCGCTGAGCACCTTGTTCTGGGCCTTGATCACCTCGTCCTCGCGGACGCCGTTGGCGACCAGGTCGCGGAAGATGCCTTCCACGATGTCCATCACCTTGCCGGCGTTGGAGATTCCACATCGAAGATAGCAGTAGAACATGCCTGTGCCGTCCATCGGGTTGAACTGCATGGAGGCCTCTTCCGTCAGGGCCTTGTCCACCAGGTCCCAGTAGAACCGCGAGCCGTAGTCGTCGCCGACGATCATGCCCAGCAGCGACGCCGCGAACCGGCGCGGATCCTGGGCCGAGACCCCGGTGTGCATCAGGCAGATGTGCTCGCGTTTGACGTTGGCTTTTTCGGTTCGCGACTTCTGCTTGGCGCCCTCGAAGTGAGTCAGCGGCCGCCCCACTTCCTGCGCGGGCCACTTCCCCGACACCGCCTCCACCGTCTCGCAGAACCGGTCCCAGTCGAAACTCCCGGTGCAGGCGACGACCATGTTGTTCGGCGCGTATCGGCGGGCGAAATACTCGCGCATCTGGCCGGCGGTCAGCGCGTCGATGCTCTCGACCGTGCCCAGAACGCTCTGGCCGCAGCAATGGGTCGCGAAGTGCAGGCCCCGGCAGCGGTCGATCACGTCGAACGTCGGCGTGTCCTGGTACATTGCGATCTCTTCTTTGATGACGTTCTTCTCGATATCGAAGTCGTCGTCCCGCAGCGCGGGCCTCATCAGCCCGGCCCAAAGCTCGGTGATCTCGATCAGGTACTCCGGCAGGACCGCGGCGTAGAAGACCGTCTGCTCCTCGCTGGTGAAGGCGTTGAACTGCGCCCCCCGGCTGTCGAAGGCCTCGTTGACCTCGAAGGCGCTGAGCTTGTCGTTGCCTTTGAACAGCATGTGCTCCAGAAAGTGCGAGACGCCGTTGATCTGGAGCGTCTCGTCGCGGGCCCCGGTCCGAACGAAGTACCCGACGGCCGCCGACTTGGCCGGCGGATTGATCTCGCCGATCAGGACCAGACCGTTCGACAATGTTGCTTGCTTGAATTGCATGGCGTTATCCGACACGAACCTGTTTGGGGCCGATGGTGACGACCGTGAACTCTTCGAAGGGATTGTCCCGGAGGAACTTCAACACCGAGTCGACCGTGACCGCATCGATTCGTTCCTTGACTTCGTCCAGCGAGCGAACCCGGCCGAGCATGTAGTAATCGCTGCTGACGGCGCCGGCCCGGCTGCTCGACGACTCGCTGTGCAGGATCACGCTGGACTTCAGGCCGATCTTGGCCCGGGCCAGCTCCTCGTCGCTGATGCCCTCGGCCAGGCGGGCGAACTCGCCGAGGATCACGTCCACGGTCTCCTGGGCCTTGTCCGGCGACGTCCCGGCGTAACACTGAATTCCCGCGGCGTCCTTGAGCGAGTGGTACTTGGCGCCGATCGCGTAGCAAAGCCCGCGCTTCTCGCGGACCTCGGTGAACAGTCGGGAACTCATGCTGCCCGAAAGCACCGAGACCGCCGTGCGGGCGTTGTAGTAGTCCTCGTCCGCGAACCGCGCCGTGCGGGTCATCAGGCCGATGTGGACCTGCGCCCCGTCGTGGGGGATGTGCGTGCGGCGAGAACCTCGGGGCCCGACCTCGCGCGGACTCAGAGGCCTGCCCTCGTTGAATGCGAATACGCTCTCCAACTGGCGGCACACCGCGTCGAAATCGTACTTGCCCGCCACGCTGAAGGTGATCTGGGGGACGTTCAGGTGGTTCTGCGCGATCTGCCTGGCCTTCTCGACCGTGAGATTCTGCAGGTCGTCGAGTTCGCCCACCGTGCTGCGTCCCAGCGGATCGGGATAGAACCGCTTTCGCAGCTCGATCGTCACCCGCTGACGGGGCTCGTCGTCGAGCGATTGAAGCTCTTCGACGATGAGCTGCCGGGCGGGCTCGAACTGTTCATGGCTCAGGTGCGGCTCCAAGATCACGTCGGAGTAGAGAGCCAGCGCCTGCGCCAGGTTGCTGGACTCCAGGGCCCCGCCCAGATACAGGTGCGAACTGCCGATCGAGGTCGATCTCTGGACGCCCAGGCCGTCCAAGGCGTCGCCAAGCTTGCGGCTGTCCCAGGGCCCGGCCCCGCGAAAGACCCACTCCGAAACGACGTTGGAGGCCCCGCAACACCCCGACGGCATCCACGCGGCCCCGGCGGGCAGGGTGAAGTCGAACGCCACGGACTCCACCCCCTCCATCGGCTCGCCCAGCACCACCATGCCGTTGGCCATTACATGCTTATCGATTCGCTGCTCCATACACACCCGTACAACAGGACGGGCAGCTCCCCTGCCCACGCGGTTTCCATGTGCCTTGCGCCACGCGCTGCCGTCTGGCCGGACGAGGGGTCCGAGCGAGCCAACAACAAGCTGTGTATTCTAACACCCCTGGACCCCGCCCACAATCGGGAATCTCCCAGCGAATGTGCGTGCATCGCAACACCCGCCTTGAACCTGGAAAACCGTGTACCTCTGTTCTTGACAATCACCAAGGGTATTGTACAATTGTACATGACGTAATCGACAGGAGATGCTATGGATTTAGAAACTATCTCAAAACAGTGTCTTTGGCCGATAACCATCCGTAGGAGCCAATTGAAAGGAGTCACGGATGGCACGGCAGAAACGCAAGGTCAAGCCCCTTCCGACGATCTGGGAGGTCAACGACGAGTTGTGGAAC
>DATIKY010000011.1:0-137447 GCA_035476995.1 Sedimentisphaerales bacterium
GATTCTCTTGCCGAATCTGAACCTCACCTGTGGTGAGATTTACGAATCGGCTCCTCGGTTACGAATCCACGCCTCTTTCCCGATGAAAACTGCACATTCGCAAGACTTGACGGAGTGCCTTATGCAACTGGAGGGTATACTAAGCGCCAAATTGGGTCTGCCGTCGCTCACGATTCGAAGCGTTGTTGAACCATACCTGATCCGCGAAGGCTTTGTTACCAAGGACAGGTCAGCGATGCGAATTCTCACAGAACGGGGCATGAATCACGTTAGGACGACTGCATGGCCGCTTGAACAATGGAGAACAGCCGATGGACACGCCGAGAGACCATGATTGCCAAGCCATCTACACAGTAACCGAAGTAGCCAAGAAGCTAAGGCTGTCGCGAGCACGGTTCTACCAACTCATGACCGATGGGGTGTTTCCCCCGCCAGCCTACTGCCCCTGGACCAGAAAGCCCGTGTACCCTTCCCGTCTCCTGGAAGCGTGCATCAGGACCCGGAACACTGGCATAGGGTTCAACAGTCAAGCTGTTCGCTTCTATGCCCCAAGAAAGACCCAGAAACCCGATCCGGAGCACGCACGGATAGCCGCCCTTCTGCGCGAAATTGGGATCGCAACGACCCCTGTCCAGGTCAAGACCGCTCTACGCCGCATCAGATTGCCATCGACCGGCGAGTTACATGCCAATGCGGAAGTGATCCGCGCACTGTTCCAGTACTTCAAAGACCACTGTCAAAATGATGTCTAATTGTTGTCTACATGTTGTCCAGAAATCACCCGCGTTTGCCCGAACGAGACGCTCCGTCGTCACCGCCATTCGCTTTCGGATAACGCACGTGACCCTGAACAGCTACCGATTCTGGAGGCATTGACGGGACATGGCCACCTTCGGTCCACAACAACTCAGCACGGGGTTGCCGGTAACGATACCGTCGGACAATGCCTTTGTTCCCTACCCGCTCCTGCTTACCGAGGGCGAATTGATCGACCTCTTGCGAATCCCCGAAGTCGGCGGAACCGCAAGTCCGCACAACGTCATCGAGAACCTCAAGCGAATGCACAATCTGCCGTGTATCCATATCTGCAAGATGCCCCTGTACCCATTTGAGGCGGTCCGGCAGTGGATACTCGACAAGGTCGAGAAGGAGCGACGGTGATTTTTCGATCCACATCTTGGAACGTCCGCCGTATCATGGAGGCGGACCGGTCTTACCAGCTAAGGCCCAACAGAAAGGAGGCATAATGATATGCCGAAAAAGCTGGTAAGGCTAAGAACACGGCCGTCACGCGACGGCACAGAATTCACTTTTATGCTCGACTACGTTGATGAGAATGGTTGCCGACGCCGAATCTCCTTGGCGCATGCGGACAGACGCAAGGCCGAGCTCCAGAGAGCCCAGAAGGAGCGGGAACTCCGTATGGGTTTGGTGGAACCCGAATCCATGAAGCTCAGCGAGTTCACTGCCGACAGCTTAACACGCACCGGCGATCAGATCCGCGAGAGTACCCGCCGGGAGTACAACGCCGCCATGGCCGATTTCGTCAGTGTAGTGGGCAACAAGGACTTTCAGACAGTCACCTTTGAGGACGCCGAGTTCTACCGCCAGAAGTGCCTCGATAGAGGCAACACCCCGGCGACCGTCGCCAAGAAGATGCGTGAGATCAAATGCGTCTTCGAGACCGCTGTCAAACGCCGCCAGTTGGACGGCAACCCGTTCCAGCACGTGAAGATGCCCCGGTGTCCGAAGAACGAGATTCACATCTACACCGAGGCGGAATGCGACCGCATCATCAGAGCCGCCCAGGATTTCGTTCTCACGGCCAACCCGGAGACTTCCGTCAGATGGGACCTGCTCATCCTCACGGCCCTATGCACGGCACAGCGACGTGCCGAGCTTCTCAACTCCATATGGAGCGACGTGGACTTCGCCGAGCAGACCATCAGGGTCTCGCCAAAAGAAGACGTTGCCGAGACGTGGCTCTGGCGGATCAAAGACACCGACCGCCGGACACTGCCGTTGACGCCGGAGTTGACCCAGATGCTGGCCGACCACCAGAGCCGCCAGCCGGACGGTTGCCCGTACGTCTTTGTCCCACCCGCCCGGTACCGCTTCATCCAGACCGAGCTTCGGGCTAAAGGCAAGTGGACCTATTCGGATTCCCGGCTCAAGGTCATCAACAACTTCGGCCGGGACTTCGGCCTGATCCTCACCAGGGCAGCAGTCAATACTGGCGAGTTCCACGACCTGCGAAGAACGGCGATCTGCAATTGGTTTGCCGAGGGTCTCAGCGAGTATGAGATCATGAAGCTGGCGGGCCACGCGGACTTCAAGACGACCCACAGGTTCTATCTCCGCGTTCGCGACGACCTGTTGGACCGTGCAAGGCAGGCCAGCGGCCGGGCCTTGAGTCGGAATTTGGCGCGCGCTTGGCGCGCGCCCCAGTTTTCGCCCACCCAACAAAAAAGCCCGGCAACCGTAAACGATTGTCGGGCAAGTACTTAAAGCAGTGGGCAGGACTGGAGTTGAACCAGCGACACACGGATTTTCAGTCCTAAAACGGGTGCCAATCTCAGGCGAAAACGCGGTTTTTGTGCTTGACATGGGGGTTACGGAGGAAGCTGGTTGTGACTGAAGTGACAGGGTGTGGAGACATTCTGGAGACAAGAGTTGGATCTCCACAGCACTCGTGTTGGTCCCTCTATACCACCCGTTCGCTATGGGGAACCGCCGTGATGCCATCAGTTCACTCCTCATCCAAGGCCTCAAGCTGTCGCCTGCGGGCTGGGGCATTCGTCTTGGCGTAGATGGCCGTTGTGGTCGGACTTGCGTGCCCAAGCTGGTCCTGGACGAATCGAAGGTCCTGCTCGACGTTGTAGAGCCTTGTACCGTAGGTGTGCCGAAGCATGTGCGGGTGTAACGGGCCGATTCCTGCCTGTCGGCCGAGCTTCCTGATCTTCTCGTAGATGCTCCTGTAGATCATCCGTTTGCCTTGCGTGCTCACCAGCAGGGGGGCATCCGGCCCAGCTTCCTGCCGATAGAGCCTTACAAACCGTTCCAGACGCTTCTGGACACCCTCGGGGATATCCACCGTCCTTGCCACACTCCCTTTGCCATTCCGAACCCAGACGGTCTCCTTGCCGTGGCTCATGGGCAGATCGCCGATGTTCAGGTTGCATAGCTCTGAAGCCCGCAAGCCGGTGTTCACCAGTAGTTCAATCACCAGTTCGTCGATGATGGCTCTGGTACTGCCTCTCTGCCGTGCCAGATCGGCCATATCCTTGACGTACTGCCTCAGTCTCTTCAGTTGGGCTTCCGACAGGTACTTGTCGGGCTGCAAGCCGCCTCTGTGCTTTGTTCTTCGCGCCATATCACACCCCCTCAGACAGCATTTCCCCGGCTTCAATCGCCATGAGCATTTCCCGGCAGTTGTTCTTACACCGTTGAGCCAGTTTCACGTAGGCTTGAACGGGCTTGCCGTCCAGCCCCTCTGTCTCGGCAATCCTCTTGCAGTGTTCGGCGAAGGTTTGGGCAAGCCCCTGATTCGTCAACTCGATCTTGGCACACCGGGACAGCAGGGGGTGTGCGTCGATCTGGTCTTCGAAGAGGCTCTCTTCGCCGGTCTTGGTCGTGGTGAACACGACACACACGTGATTCGGGATTCGCTCCAACAGCCCCAGCAATCGCCGGATGATCGGCTTTCGCAGCCCGTGTGCCTCATTGATGATGAAAGCCCGCCCACCTTTTCCAGGTGCCAGATAGGCCATGCTCTGCTCGATTCGGTCGATTTCCGCCATGCTGATGGCATCGGCGCTGTCGTACTCGGAAACGTAGAACTCATCGGCACCATGATGGGCGAGGATTCTCGCTATGGTAGTCTTGCCCGTACCGCTCGCCCCTGAAATCCACCATGCCCGACCACCCCAGCCCCGTGTAAGCATGGTCTTCACCTTGCCGATGGCTCTCTCCTGGCCAAGCACCTGTTCCAGTGACGTAGGACGGTACTTCTCGAATAGTGTCTGCATAATTCACCCTCTCAGGAATTGTAGGATTCGGCGCAGGAATCGTCACAGAACCTCTGATTCCGGCTTTCGGGTGTGAACCGGCTTCCACACCACTTGCACTCCCTCACTTCATCCCGCCAAACCTCAGGGCATCCATGCTCATGGCACTTCACTCCGTTGATGTACAGTGCGTCACAGCTTGAACACAGCATAGCTTCCCCTCAGTTCAGTTCCTCAATCATGGCTTCGATGTCGCTCACAAGGTAATACCGGCCGTCTGCCTCAACGTAGGTGTCGCTATCGGCCAGCATATCCGAGACGCCACACCGAAAGGCAACGGGGTCGATGGTCTTCAAAGCGTATCCGGGGTCGTACTTCATCCCGCAAATGTCGATTTGCTCATAGCACTCATTGAGCAGATCCTCATAGGCTTCCTCTTCGTCGATTGGTTCACAGTGCTCCTGTATCAGATGCTCAATCACCCACTCCGTACCGTACTCGACGCCAACCCCGTCAAGGTGCCGCATGAAATCATCAGAGCCACACTTCGGGCAAACATCGTCTTCGACTACCTGATAACACCCATAGCAGAAGTTGTCTGTGGCCTTGAGTGCCGCTTCTTCGAGCTTCTCTCTCAGATCGTCGCTAAGTTCCATAGTAAACCCCCTCAGTGGAATCAGATGAAAGGGGGGTGTCACAAACACCCCCCAGACCGTTTGACCGTCTATGCGGCTGTCAGACGTTCACCGTCTACCTGCGATACCGGGACATGCCCGTACTTGTGGAAGGGGTGTCCTTTGCCCTTCTTGCTGGGATGTCCGCAATCGTGAGCCCACATGCCCCGAGAGGGAACCCAGCGAAAGCCGAACTCCTTCAATAGCTTGCGGGTTTCCCCGTCGGGCTTGGCGTCGAAGAGCACCCAGACCCATCTGCCGACAAGTTCCGCATTGAACTGATGGTCTTTGCAGAACTGGCAGACCTCAATGAGATTGTGCTTGGCTTGGTTCATGGCTTGGTCCTTTCGTTTGAGTGGTGTTTTGTAAGATTTCGCACTCGCTGTATTCAGATTATACTCTTGCCCATATTGCCATGCAAGCCCAATTTATCATATTACAGGTATTTTATACTAAATATATCTGAGTAACTGTTGGGCTGTCCCATGTCACGTGCTCGGAGATGGTGGGTTCTTGCCTCAAGGGCGGCTTAAAGGCAGTAGAAACGCAGGTAAAACGGAGCTTGCGTCCGGCCCTTACCTGCCTTACTATGTTGTTTCGCCCGTGTTTTGTGGTGTGGAAGTTGGTCCTTTCGGCCATGAGGCACGGGCGATCTTCTCCACCTCCTGGGGTGGCACCCTGCGTGTGAGGTGGGTGGGTCGTGGGGGCCCCGGTATGGGGGCGGCGAGACGTGGGAAATTCACATAAGTATAATAGAGGGTACACAAATATTCAATACAGTGCGTGTCGGGATTCCCGGCGACATGCAAATGCCAGGAGGAGATCGCGGCAGGTGTATGAGAAAAGGGACCGCTCCACGCAGCCCCACCTTTTCATCTTCTTCCCCAAGCCGTGGCTCCGTCCACAAGTAACCTCACGGCGAGTATCGGTGAGAAGACCTCGCGACTTTACGGCCAAGGCCGCACACTCTGGCCGGTAGAACATGGCTTTGGGGACACAAAGAATCATGTTGAATTCCCGGTGTGCCGATAGTATTATGGGGCCGGTTGTTGGTGCTACAGTACCATTGATGAGAGGATCAGATGGCGGAGAAGATGCCGGTCATCACTGAGGATTGGACGATTCGGTCGTCCATGCGAAAAAGTGTGTTGAGGTTGGCGAAGTCTTCTGGGCCCGCCATTGAGGACTTAAGCAAGGACGCAGCCCCGTGAGTCGGTCTGAGTTTACATGTGTTGATCTGTTCTCTGGCTGCGGTGGCTTGACCCTGGGTATGCAGCGCGCGGGCTTCCACGTACTTGCCGCGATTGATTGCGATGCGGTGGCTATTGACACACTTCGTGCGAATCTCATTGAGCGGCACCACCCCGGTCGTATTCCCGTTTCTCGCGCCCTGCCGCGTGATCTCTCGCAGTTTGGGCCCGCCGAACTCGCCTTACTCCTTGATGTTTCATGTGTGGATGTCATTGTTGGTGGACCACCCTGCCAGGGGTTCAGTACGGCGAGGCAGGTTGATGGTGCCAACCATGGTGCCCGCCTCACGCCCGATCCACGACGTGACCTGTACCGCCACTTCCTCCGCTATGTGGACTTCTTTCAACCGCGTGTGTTTGTGCTTGAGAATGTCCTTGGCATCCGAAGTGCCAGCGGCGGTGAATACTTCACCCGCGTACAGAAGGAAGCGAGGGAGTTGGGACTCGCTGCCGGCCACCCCGGATATCGCGTTCACCCCCAGGTCGAGGATGCTTGGGAACTGGGTGTGCCGCAGAAACGCCACCGTCAGCTTATTATCGGTGTTCGCAACGACCTGCCGGGCTATTTTCTGCCCGATCTCGATCCAGCCCCTCGTGCCCAACGCCGCCCCTGTTTGGGTGTGGCCTTGGGGGACCTGCCGATTCTCCGTTCAGGGGGCGGTAGGGACGAACGCGATTACGATATCGCACGTCGGACCGAACACATTCTGAACTGTGATGATGCTGCACGGAACTATCTCCTCAAGGTCCTTGAAATTGAACGCGCGACCAAACTCACCAACCATGTCGCCCGTCCGCACAGCGACCGGGACCTGCGAGATTTCGCCCGGCTTAAGGAGGGGGAAAACTCAAAAGAGGCTATGCGTGACAGGGGGGTCGCCTTCGAGTTCCCATACAAGAAGGATCATTTCAAGGATCGCTACACACGTCAGAGTCGTTCGCAGCCATGCAGTACCATCGTCGCCCACTTGAGCAAAGACGGCTTGATGTTCATCCATCCCACACAGACGCGTTCGCTCACACCGCGCGAAGCTGCCCGTGTGCAGAGCTTCCCCGACTGGTTCAGATTTCCTGCCTCCCGGACACACGCCTTTCGCCTCATCGGCAACGCCGTCCCACCGCTTGTGGCCGAGGCCGTAGGGCTGGCGGTTAAGGACTTCCTCCGAGAGGCGCAGGCCCTTGGTGCGAAGTGTGATGAGTCTTGCCGCGAACATAGTGGGACTCACCGAACCGTGCGATGCAGTGCCGACCGGAACACACGAACTGCATGCATTCCGGGCTCCCCAAAGGAGGCCGAGCACTCACTGGAATGGCTGATCCACATGAGCCGCCGCGCTCTGAGTACATTGCCGGTGGAGGACTTCCTTAGGGGCTGGCACGCCACACTGTACCTGCTTCCCGGCCTCCACCCCGACAGCACCCTCGACCACGGTCATGTCATTGAAACCGTACCGGCAGGCCAGCTTGCCCTGTCCAGTGTTGAGGAGCTTTTGTCCCGCAGATATGCCCGCAGTGGCTGGCCCGTCGCCTTGGAACTCATTGGACGCGAGGCTTGGCGTCGCTACGAGGTTGGGGAAATTACGGAGAAGGAGTTTTACTGTGTTGAAGCGCAGCGGGCCGGGCTTGGACGTAAGAATCCCGGTACGGCTTCAACACGAAGGAGAATCTCATAATGACAGGCGGTACGCCTCATACCAGACGGAAGCTCTCAGTAAAAGAGCGCGTGCGGGAACCGCATATCTTGGCAGAGATGGTGAAACTGTCGCTCACTCATTCATCTGAGGCGCAGAAGCACTTCTTGCAGGTGCTGGAGAACTTGGCTGGTGCCATTCGTGACATGCTGGAAGGTGCCGACTTAATCTACTGCGTGGATATCGATCACCGCGCTTTATGGTCTGATGTGGCAGGAAAGGCCATCAGTTTTGTTGATGGCGGGATGGCAAACGTGATGAGTCTCGGGGCAGAACCTGTCGCAGTTCGCGTGGGCAGCTACACGGTTGTACCCGGTAAGAAGACCCCGGATCGGGAGAGTTTTCAGATGGAGAAGCAACTCGTCGCCGAGTTGTTTGATCTGAGCAGTTCACAGGGAGTTTTCGAGGACCTTTTCGAGGACCCTTCAAAGCTGCGCGACGCGGCCCGGTTTTGCATGGAAGCAGCGGCTGCGGTGCAATGCCTCGGCCGCACGCCCAAGCCCGACTTCCTTTTTCTACATGGGGCTTTGGTAAATCCGGTGTCAGCGTATGCGGACCAACATTTCCCCGCTTTCTCTCGACGAGGCATTGAAACTCTCCTGCCGCCTGCTGAGCACAATCGGACGCAGCGCGATGCAAAATTCGTTTGTGTCTATCTGCACCTGCTCAAGGCGTTGGAGAATTCCCTCGCCAATGTGGTTTCGGTTGTTGAGCGGGCGTCAACTTCAATGCTGGTTAGCACGACGCTACTCCTACAATTGGGTAGATCCTCGGTTTCGCCGGGTGCGAGCGTGCTGCAAGATGCCATTCACAAGATTCGTGACTATCGAATCCCAGATGTCGTGCTCTTTCACGCGATTCTGAATGAGGGCGAGTACCTGCTGCCAGTCGCAGTAGACCGAAACGTCGAAGCGAAGCGACCGCAGTACTCTGCCGATGTTATTGGGCAGTATCCCCTTCCTAAGGTCACTTACGTCGGCGTCGGGGAGTTTGCGCAGCCCCTCAGGGTGGAATTTTTCGATGCGCCCCCGGCAGGCTTTGAGACATGCGTGCGGCTCGTCATACATGCGTGCCGCCTTATGCCCAACTATGCGTTCCCTGCCGGGCTCGACATCGTGGACAAATTTGCCAAGGTGCCCAACTGGATGAGCCGCCCCATCCATTCAACCATGGCGGTTCAGCTCTTGAAGCGGGCCATCGACACCGGCAATCCCAAGATGATTGAAGCTGCAAAGCAAATGTTATGCGGGACAAAGCGAGATTGGCTTTTCCGCCCGAACTTCAATAGCTGATACGAGAGGTAACATGGGCAATAATGATGAATGGAAACCCATCGGTACGGTAGTTGGCAATGCCAGCACCAACGAGTTCACTTTCATCCTCAAGAGCTTCAAGTCCCGTGTCGGCGACTTGGTGGCGGTTAGGATGGAGGTGCCGGACGAAGCTTACGCGGGGACTCAGACGATCTACGTCTGGGGTCGGGTGGTGAGTATAAGCCGGTTCAATCCGTTCTTCCCATATGAAGCGGCACAGGAACTGTCCAACGAAGGCTTGTCGCTTCAAGATACCATCCTCTCAAACAGCCGGGACCAACTGGAGGCCGGCGTACTTATTCTGGGTTGCACGGCGGTAGACGGCGGCTTTAAGAACCTTTATCCACTCACGTATCCGGTTCAGCCGGCGGCTGAGGTTTTCTATCCACCAGCGGCGGCTATCAAGGAACTGCTGGCTGGCGGTATCCGGGGGCATGCACCGCTGGGCATCGGCACGCTCATCGCTCGGCGCGACGTGGACATCGCCATCTCTGCTGACCGGGTAGTATCGCGACACATGGCAATTCTCGCGATGACCGGAGGGGGCAAGACAGTGGCGGCCCGCCGCATCCTGCGTGAGCTGATCGATTTGGGGTATCCGGTGCTGATTCTCGACCCACATGGCGACTACCTGGGCCTCTGGAAGAACCGCGACCTGTTCAAGGGAACGGCTGTTCGCCTGCTCTATCCGCATATCGCAATGACGGAGTCAAATCGGCACATCGTGGAGATTCTCATCAACAAGATGACGGAAGGGCTGAGTGAACCACAGCGGGAGGAGCTTGCCGCGGTGCTTGCCGACACCGATCCGGAGGAAGGGCAATCGGTCTTGTGTTACATTAAGCGGCTGCGAGATGCAATCCAGCGGCGGATGGGGCAAGCAACGGACAAACGCAAGGTGCCTACGCTTTCTGTATGTCGGCGGCAACTTGGCGTGGTGGAAAGCCGGTTTGAACGCATGGAGCTGACCAACGAACGGATGCGCCATCGGTTGAGCCAGTTGACATTTGAGCAGATGCCCGATCCGCAGGGCCGGCCCGAGGCAATTATTGCCCCCCGGACGGTCTCGATTCTTTACTTGGGCGGCTACGACCACCTAACACAGACGACCATCGCATCAATCCTGTTGGAGGCGCTGTATGAGCATCGGGCGAACCTGTCGAACCGTATCCCGCCCTTCTTGTCGCTAATCGAAGAGGCACACACGTTCATCCCGTCGTCACGTGAGGGGGCGGGGGACGTGCCGTCGCTGGAAACGTTACGCAAGCTCATCACTGAGGGACGTAAGTTTGGTACTGGCCTGCTGCTCATTACTCAACGGCCGAGCCGGGTAGACGAGACCATTCTGTCGCAATGCAACTCGTTCCTGGTCCTCAGACTCGTGAACCCACGGGACCAGAACTATGTGAAGCAGATCATGGAGAACCTCAGCGACCAGGATGCGAGGATGCTTCCTGGGTTCGGACCGGGGCAAGGCGTCATCAGTGGCCAAGCGGTGCGTTTTCCCTTGCTGGTGAAGATACGAATGGACGAAGATTTGATCTATGCGGATTTGGGCGATGAAAATTTCTTGGATCAGGCGCGGGGATGGAAACCGGACAAACACGCGCCGGTGCGCGAGCGGGTGGCATCGCGTGTGCAGGCATTGAAAGCCATGCCTGATCGACGGCCCAAGGGCAAGAGGGCTGACGGGAGCGCGAATCAAGCTGACTTGACAAACACCGTCGATGCTAACGGGACGTCAGCGATAAGTGCGTCCGAGCGATGGGAAGCAACCCGCAAGGCTCACCTGAAAGACCAACGTGCGATGGGCGAATTGGAGACCGCGACCGGTCGGGAGTGGGTCAAGGTCCGACGGCGGGAGAAAGTCTCGCTCCTCGCCTCCAAGTCCTGGAAGGAGTTGCTGGACCACGGACTGAGCAACAAGCACCGACATGGATTACTGGCGATCTTGGAGGCAGCCGGACGATGAAAGCGGGTTGTGGAGAAGCAAGATGACAGAGTCGTTGACTCCATTGGAACTGTTTGTTGAGGACGTGCGTCAAGAGGTTCAGTTGCGGGCAGGCGACGATGCGGCGGCCGACAGGTTGGAGGATGGTTTTACCGAGTGGGTACTCGGCCAGTTGGCCGAACACAATGAGGCGGATGATGCGGAGATCTTGAATCACCAAGCAGATAGCCATGGTCGATTGCCGGCGGCAAAACTGAATGCTTGGGCATTGTCCGGGGATGGTGCGACACTGGATTTGTTCGTGACGCTCTACCATGGAGGAGATGGGGTTCCGACAGTCGGGCTGCCGGAAACGCGACGGCAATTCAAGCTTCTGATTGGCTTTCTTCGCCGCGCAAGAGAGGGAATCCACAAACAGTTGGAGAACCGGCACGACGTGTTTGAAGTGGCTCGTCGTATTAACGAGGCAAATGATTCTCTGGCGACTGTGCGCCTGTTCTTCCTGACCGATGGTATTGCGCGGGTGGAGGATATCGAGGAGGACAAGCTCGATGGCTTAGAGTTGCGATATGTGCTGTGGGACATTAAGAAACTGAGTCAGCTTCGTGTGGGGCAGCGAGGGTACATCGAGGTGGACTTCGCCAAGGAGTACGGCGGTGCCATCCCATGCTTGGCCACGGCAGGCGGCACAGCAGAGTACCAAACCTACCTGGCATTCATGCCGGGTATGGTCTTGGCACGCATTTATGGGGAGCATGGCCAGCGGCTCCTGGAACGGAATGTCCGGGCTTTCCTACAGGCCAAAGGCAAAGTGAACAAAGGGCTTCAACAGACACTCCACGAGGAGCCGCAGCGATTTCTTGCCTATAACAACGGTCTCTGCTGCACAGCGGCGGAAGTACGTCTCGAAACACGGAGAGATGGCCAAGTGGGTTTGGCGTGGGTGCAGGACTTCCAGATCGTCAATGGCGGTCAGACCACGGCCAGTATTTATCATGCGATGAAGAAGGAGCGGTTAGATATCTCGCAGGTGGTTGTACAGGTGAAGTTGACGGTGCTCCCGACTCCGGATCAGATTGCCGAGATCGTACCACTCATCGCGCAATATGCGAACAGCCAAAACAGGGTCAATACCGCTGATCTGGCGGCCAATGGAACATTCCACCATCAACTGGAGCTGCTATCGAGGACGGTGTGGGCACCACCCGTCAGCGGTTTGGCAAGCGGCACACGCTGGTACTACGAGCGAGCACGCGGGTCATATCTTGATGACAAGGCCCGTCAGGGGACACCGGCACGTCGCCGTGAATGGGAAAAGCAGAATCCGACGCACCAGAAGTTCACCAAGACGGATCTTGCCAAATTCGAACATGCTTGGATGGGACTACCGCACTTGGTCTGCCTTGGTGCCGAGAAAAATTTCGTCCGATTTGCGGAATGGTTGGAGGACGCAAGTAAACCAGAGGTAAATCGTGATTATTTTCAACATACAGTAGCCAAGGCGATTCTGTGGCGTGCCGCAGAAAAGCTTTTCGATACCTTGGACCTGAAGGGCTATCGGGCCAACAGCGTGGCATACGCAGTGGCCTGGCTGGCAGAGAAATCGGGGCGACGTATAGACCTGAACCGTATCTGGGCCGAGCAGCGGCTCACAGTGGCCTTATGTGCGGCATTGAAGAGTGTCTGCAAAGCAGCTTGGGAGCACCTGAATCAACAGCAGGGTAACGTGGGGGAAGTATCGAAGAAGGAGGAGTGCTGGGGAGCGTTCCGTCGGCAGGAGATCACCTTGCCACGGAATTGGCAGGCGGAATGTGCCCAGCATCCTTTCGATAATCGGCGAACCGAAGAGGAAACGTTGTCCGCAGCATGGGAGCGGTTGCGGCACGGATTTCTTGCTGATAAGCGCACGATTGAAGACTTGGAGGCATGTACCGGCAAACAATGGGTTCGGTCTCGAAGATACAATCACGTTTCCTCCTACGCAGTCTTGACTTGGGAGCAATTGCGGAAACGGCGGGGGCTTGGAATGAAGAAGATCCGTAACCTGGTTGAGATGTTTGCCATAGCAGCTCAGGGTTGAGGCCGATACCATATTCGTCGAACCGCAGGGCCGAAGTTATTGTCTCAGCTTGCGCGGCGTCACCGTATAATCTGTGATTCGTATGCCCGATGTATTTACCAAAGCCAAACGATCACAAGTGATGTCCTGTATCCGGTCATCGGGTAATCGGGAGACCGAGCTGGCGATGATCCGCATCTTTCGGGCGCGTGGAATCACGGGCTGGCGGCGAGGTCAAGTCGTGCGCCTCAGTACACAGACCGGTCCTCTTCGTGTTCGGCCGGATTTTGTATTCCATACCAGAAGAGTGGCCGTTTTCGTTGATGGAGAATTCTGGCATGGTCATCCCACACGCTGCCAAATTCCTCAGACTCGGAGATCGTGGTGGGCCGCCAAGATTGAAGGCAACAAGCGGCGTGACCGACGGCAGAACCGGGCTTTACGAGCTGCCGGCTGGACCGTTGTGCGCATGTGGCAACACGAGTTGAAGACTTCTGCCGTTCTACGCAAACTCAGGCGGGGCGGACTGCTGTAGTGGCCCCTCGATCACCTCTGATGATTCCCTAGCCAAGGAGCACAGCCTGCCACGAAACGCCTGTGTGGTGGACTGTTTCGGCACGAAAAAGGGAACCCAGTCCATAACTGAGGGTACAGGCGAACTTGCAAAGAAATCGGCTTCTTGTATAATACCAGACATGAGAGAAGATAATGGGATGGACCAACAATCGATTTATCTAATCTCAAGACGGCTTGCTGCGGCAGCTCTCGCAGAACGCTATCAGAGAGCGAAGGCGGCTCTCGCCGAAGCGGACCCATTCTACACAAGTGAAGCCTCCTGGAAGGCATTTGAGGAAGGCGGGATCGACGAGTTCCAGGTTGCCAAGCTCGAAGCGATGGTTAAGGCGTACCAGGATAAGGAGCAATCATCGGCTCCTGTGCCAGATGATCCGATAGGCCAGCTTCTCGACAAGTATGACTTCGGCGAGGTTGAAACGATCCAAGACCTCGTGGATGAGGTTGAGGCTCTTGGCACCGAGACGGGCAGCGAAGACCTCCTGGACTTAGTTCGGGCCTACCGCAGATTCCAGCAAGAGGACTGGGAGCTTGCCGGACGCGGGGATTCCGATGAGGCCGAAGAAAATCTGATTGACGGCTTGAAGCGGGCACGCGGGACATCCGCTTCGCGTGGTGTTGAGGGTGGACAATGAATAGTGAACAAGCTGAGAACGTGGCCGAGGCTCTGGCTGGAGTACCCTGGAACTCAGGGGGCAGCATCAATCTCGTCGGCTTCAAGCGGGCAGACGGTCACCTGGTCGTGATCTCGGATGAGGTGATTTGCGAGTACGAGAACGAGGAAGCCTTCGACGAGGGACGCCCGATTCAGTCCATCCTGCTTCATTAGGTCCACCGTCATTGACGAGCCAGATCGGTGAACCACTGAATATCCCAAGGGGAGCTATCATGCGGAACACGTCATGCGGCGTACTTCACCGCCATTGCGGATGATCTGACTGATGAGCAGGCGAAGGCCCGCTTCGCGGAGTTACGGGAGTTATGTCGGCGGGTGCTTGGGGCCGACAATGGGTAGAGGATTGTGGCGTGCGGGGCTGGTCGTGGCAAGTTCTGTTAAGTGGTGGTGTTGACACCGGAGCCGGTCGATGGGATGATGGTACAAAGTGAGGCAATCTCGAACTCGATGGGAGGCCGCTCAAGTGGCAGGGTCGCTCAGGAAGATGTACAAGTATAGGGCACTTCAGCCGTTCGAGTATGCTGCGGATATAATCGTCAACAAGAGATTCCACGCAGCATATTATCACGAGCTGAATGATCCTGCGGAGGGGGACTATGTGTATGATCCAAGACCTACTCTCTTCCCTGGCAAACGCACGAAAGAAGATCAGAGAAAGGCCATTTCGAACGGACTGAAGAGATGGCGGATATGCTCGTTCTCGATGGACTGGCGAAATCCTACGCTATGGGCCTACTATGCCGATGGCTTCAAGGGAATCTGTGTCGAAGTGGAGGTCGAAAGGCAATATGTTGCCCCGTTCATCTGGCGTCGTTCGCGTAGCAGGATCGTGTATGAGGTGCAGTACAGCAGAGGCAAGACCCGTATTTCTAATGCGGCAGACTCCCTTCATATACTTCCTGTCGGAGTACGGACTCTCGTGCGCAAGGGGAAGGAATGGGAGCCTGAAAAGGAAGTCCGTATTGTGACGACATGTAGGTACATTCCTGCGGAGGATGATCTGAGAATAACGCGAGTCTTCCTCGGCCCCAGGACACCGTCTGTATTGAGAACCATAATAAGGCAGATAACTCCTGCCGACGTTTCGGTATGGGAAACCCACATTAACGGTACCGAGAACGTAATTGAGGTCGGGTCGGAGATTCCCTTGACATCTCCTCCACGCTCATCGGCGACATAGTGGGCGGACGCGATCTCCAACACATCGCCGATCTCCTGAACGATGTCTACAAGGGCATTTGTGAAGGGGATGAAGTCATCGCCATGCAGCAGCAGTTAACGGAACTGCATGGCGTGATCCGATAGCTGATGGATGAGACGTTAAGGCGCAGGACAAGGACGTGAAAATGCTGTCGGCAAACCTGGAATACCGTGTGAGAAAGTGCAAGTGGCAGATTGTGGGACCGCTGGATGTGAGCGACTAACGTGTGATGGTCGTATATTGCCGAGTGTGCGTTTACATATGTGGGAAGGAAGTGGATATGACTCTGCCAGTACCGGTTCCGGGCTTCGATGTGGGATTCCTATGGGAAATCTTCTCCAAGGGAAAGGGGTGGTTCGTCAATCGGCGCAAGAGGAGGCTGGCACGGGCGTGGCGTCAAGCACAACCCGCCACAGTGTATGCCGAACTTGTCAAGTACTATGAACAGGATAAGAGCGTGCTGTTTTCTTATCCGGGCACGCGATATGGGGCTTTCAGAGTCCCTCTCTATGTTCGTCCTCAATGGACGAACTTGTCAACCTCCTCACTAACAATCACGTTCGATAACAAGTCTAAGGAGTTTGAACCCGGCAAGTCGCAGAGTCGATTCTGGGAGTTCTATCGTGAACTCAAGGAACTGGAGGACTATGATGACGATGTGTTCAGGCCTGTAAAGTTCGAAACTGGTACTAAGGGTCTGAGACTCGCCTTTGAGCTTGGGAAGTTTTCGCATGCCTGCATGTCTCAGTACATTCTGGAACATGAACTACTTGTCCATTTGGCAAAGACTCAGACGATCAGACGCAGCGATCTCCCCTTGCGAAATCATCTACTCGCACATCCGGGGATGATACAAGAATTTGCGAATACTTTCCTATGAGGATTGGGGTCTGCAATCTCATTCTCTTGCGTGAGAGTCCTTCGGAATATGTTCCGATAGTCCAACGACGTGGTCCACTCAGCATGATTCAGCAGCATCTTCTGGACCCCGTGTCATCGTGTATGTTCGCGGTAGCCACCACCCCAAATGCAGATAAGGAGCTGAGGCATACGGTCCTACGAGAAACAGCAGAAGAGCTTTTCGGAGAGAAGGAGGTGAGAAAGAGAACTGGGAGTCTGGACCCTTACTGGTTTTACGAGAAGCCTTACGTATCCGATATTCTTAAGATGATCGAGGCGGGTTCCGCCAGCTTTGATGTCACTGGCTTCTGCGTTGACCTCGTCAGGTGTGTACCTGAAATAACTACCGTGCTTGTTATTAGGGATGAGACCTACTTCAAACGGTATCGGCCACTGATGCACCTTGGGCCTGAACACATTGTAAGCACGTTGTTCAAATTCCCCCGTGACCTGAGGAATGTTGACAGGTACTTGGCTGAACAGATTGTCACCGACCCCGATGGTGATCTCAGCAGACGGGGATTTGATCCGACCAGATGGACTTTGCCGGGCGGGTTCAGCTTTCGTCAGGGTTTGAGCAAGGCGGCTGAGAGAAAGCTCCTGTAAGCTCAAGCCGAAACAGTCACAGCGGCCGGTTTTTCGCAACTTGAAGGCGGCGCGGTAACCTGTCTGTGCGGAACTGGTCTGCGGCCGTGCCAACCCCCGGCGACGGCGACGAAACCCAATTTCCACACTCCCGGCGGGGGTAGTGTCGCCGCTCCCGGAACGAGTGGAGGCCATCGGCATACGGGACCACCAGAGGTGGCCTCACGGGTGGGACTGGCGACGAAACCCTGCTTCCCGGCCTGAAAACAAAGTTATGTCGCCGTCGCCACGGTTATCGTTCCAGGATTGGGGCGAGTGAGGCCCCTGGCGAGGGCGGGCGTCGTGGGTTGCCCATCCGTCGGTGGCGGACGAGCCGCACACTCCGTGGGTGCCGCCGGGAATCTGTGCGACCGCATTTGCATTCTGCCGGATTCGGTCGATACTTTGGATACAGGGAATTGCACGGGTGGAAAGTGACATACATGGAAGGTCAGGTCGTGTAGGCCGGGTGCCGAGAGGCACCGTCTGACCTCCGACTGCGGGGGGCTTAAAGGTCCCAGACAAAGAAAGTCTCTCAGGGCAAAGCAGCAACAGAGCGGCTGAAAGAGGCCCCGCTGAGGGACAGTGAAGGGGCGGCAATTGCCTTGGACAGAGAGAAAGTCGCATGCGTCTGTGTGCCCTTCAATGCGGCCCGGCGTGCGGCAGCGAAGGGGGTGGACTGCGCCCCACGTACAAAGAAAGGCCTATGGGAGGTTGTGGCCAATTGCGGGCTTGCCCATGGGTCAGCGAGAAGGGGGCATGAGTCCCCTGAGACAAAGAAAGATCCTGCCGGGATAGAATCAACAGACGCCATAGGGTGCGGGCAGGGTCAGCAAGAGCCTCTGTAGCGTCTGGCAGGCTGGAGACGCCCAGGCCACAGGCGGGTCGGTTTGGCGGACAGAGTGGTTGTCCGTACAGCCGATGGGAACGTGTGAGAAAACACTCGTACCCGTAGAATGATCGCCGCCCAATCCATTCTGAGTGAGGCTCGCTGGAATTGCACGCCGGATTCGTTCGTCGAAAGGTGCGCTCTCGTGTTGAACAGGGCAAACTGCGCGCATATACCGGTTTGAGGAGACAGTGCGCGCATGCCGAAAGAACGGTCCGATATTTTTCAGTCTGAGCGTTCGACAACAGCGTTGGTACCGCCGTAGGCGCGTCGGCAGGCAGGCGTCGGTAGTCCAGAAGGCCCGTCGAGTACTCTGCAAATCGCAGGGTTCTCCGCGGGCCTTTTTCTTTGGGACTGCTGGCACTCGATCTGTCGCGACCGATTACGGCAAAGAGGACGGTTCGCTGGCATGCCCATTTCCGAGGCTGCCGGTGCTGGAATCCCTGTGTGTGATGGGGGGTATGGCTGGGAAGTTCTTTTTTCCTTCTGGCGATGGGCAAGTGAACTAACGTGATGTAAGTCCTTGTTATAAAAGGGGATTTGCTATACAGGATGTTGGACTATCGTGGACTACCGTGGACTATCGTGGACTAATTCGGCGTTGTCCGGGGTCGGTCTAATATAGGTCTCCTCGGTGGGGTCCTGCCGCTGCGGTCCGGCTGCCGTGGATGAGAAAGGAGCAAGAACCATGATCTAAAGTGATTCAGATTCGGACAGGGCACCCGAGCGGTGCCTCTCGTTGGCCCGGTGACTGATACAGCCCCAGGGGATCGGCTCATGCCGCAAGTGACGGCGCGGCGGGCGACCTTAGGGGCTGTCTCTATTTAATCACTGGGCCGTTGTAAGCAAAGGGTTCATGTTTTAGGAGAATAGTCAAGTCATGGCAAAATCCCTGCCAAAACTAACACGCAACCAGATCAGAAACCTGGAAGCGAAATTCAGCGGCGCGCTCAGCAAAGGAGTGCCATCCAAACTGCACGCACCGCCAATGCATGGAAAGCCGCAGAGCCTGACACCGATTGAGAAAGTGCTACGGGCTCTGGACGTACACGGATGTGAGTATAAGGAAAAGGGGCCGGGTGAGTGGATGGCTCAGTGCCCCGCTCACGACGACCAGAAGCCCAGCCTTTCGATCAAGGAAGTGCCTGGCAAGGTGTTGCTGAGGTGTTTCGCCCAGTGCAGTGTCCAGGCTGTGGTGAGGGCACTGGACATTCAGATGTCCGACTTGTTCGAGGAACCGGGGATTGCGGCTCTCTATGATTACCAAGACGAGAACGGCAATCTCTTATTTCAGATAGTGCGGCGCGATCCGAAGGACTTCAGACCACGTCATCTCGGCGCTGATGGTAAGTGGGAGAACGGCGTCAAGGGCGTCCGCAGAGTGCTGTACAACCTGCCCCGCCTACGTCGGGTGCCCCCGCACGGTATGGTCTTCGTCTGCGAGGGCGAGAAGGATGCCGACCGGCTTACTGCCCTTGGCCTCACCGCGACCACCTGCCCCTTCGGTGCGGGGAAATGGCTGCCGGAGTATAGTCAGTCGTTGCGGAACAGGAGCATGGCCATCTTGCCCGACAATGATGAGCCGGGCGAGAAACACGCAACCCAAGTGGCCGGGGCATTGAAGGGCATCGCGTGGGAGGTCAAGGTCGTCCGACTCCCCGGCCTGCCCGAGAAGGGCGACGTTTCCGACTGGCTGGACAACGGGGGCAGCAAGGACGAATTGCTGCGGCTCGTGAAGGAGGCCGAACTATGGCAGGAAGCGGTTGTTGCACCCCATGAACCACCACCCATACTTCTATACAAGGATTTCCCGCTGGAGGTCATTCCCGCACCTGTTCAGAAGTACATCCGCATGGTGGCCAAGATCATCGACTGTGATCCGAGCTATGTCGCCGTGCCATTGCTCACGGCATTAGCGAGTGCCATCGGCAACACCAGAAAAATCCGACTCAACGACCTGTGGTCAGAGCCACCTATCCTCTGGACCGTCA
Organism: Sedimentisphaerales bacterium; assembly: GCA_035476995.1. Classification (GTDB taxonomy): domain Bacteria; phylum Planctomycetota; class Phycisphaerae; order Sedimentisphaerales; family Anaerobacaceae; genus PLanc-01. Next base: position 19,800 of record DATIKY010000011.1, read on the forward strand.
TCATAGGCCAATCGGGCACGGCCAAGTCGCCCGCGCTCGAACTCGCACTTCGTCCCTTGATGGAGATGGAAAACGAGATACTCCGGCAGTTCAAGGAGGACCTCAAGGAATACGAGGCCGCGAAACGAGAGTTTGAACGAGAGTGCAAGCAGAAGAAGCCCAAGGACAGCAAGCCCCCGACCGAACCGGTCAGGCCCGTGGCGAACCGGCTCGCTGCGAGTGATACGACTGTCGAGGCCCTTGCCCGGCTGCTAAGTGAATCACCGAAGGGTATCATCGTCGTCCGCGACGAGTTGGCTGGCTGGCTTGAGAGCTTCAACGCCTATAAGGGTGGCAAGGGCGGAGATGCGGCCACATGGCTCCAACTGCATCGTGCGGGTACTATAATCAAGGATCGTGTGGGTGATGATGGTGTGCCTATCCACGTACACCCCGCGTCTGTCTGCATCACGGGCAGTATCCAGCCCGACGTGCTCCAAAGGGTGCTCCCGTCTGAGTACATCAGCAACGGCCTTGCCGGACGCATTCTGTTTGCCATGCCCCCGACGCGGGCAAAGCGGTACAATAAAACATCGACCGACCCGGCTCTCAATCGTGAGATGCGACGGATTTTCGAAGACCTCCGCAAACTGTCCTTCGAGGTGGATGCGAAGGGCCTACCAGGCCCCAAGGAGATTCGACTCACCGAAGCGGCGGAGGTAATATGGGGGCATTTTGTCGATAATCGCGGGGATGAGACCGTGAGTTTTGATGATCCTGCGTTAGCCGCAGCTTGGAGCAAGTTGGAGGCATACGCGGCCAGGTTCGCTCTCGTGTTGCACATGGTCAAAGTCATAGCCACCCCCGGTGGCTCGGCGTTCGAAGACTTGATCGACGTGGACGGCATACGGGCGGGCATCAAGCTGGCCGAGTGGTTCGGTCATGAGGCGATGCGCGTCTACGCCAGGAGGTCGGAAGACGACGAGCGGGCCGAGGACCGGAACCTGTTGGAGTACATCCAACAACCGCCGCGTAAGAAGGACGGCAAAGAAGATGATCCCAATGTGGGGAACGGCCGGATGACGGTCAGGGGGCTTCAGCGGGGGCCGCAGAGGTTCCGCAATTCCAGCGAAGAGGCCAAGGCCGCCCTTCAGAAGCTGGTCGATGCCGGTTACGGGCACTGGGAGCACACTCAGCCAGAGCCACAGGGGGGCCGTCCCGCGGAGGTCTTCGTGCTGACGGCCATTGGCGACGGCGACAGAACCGGCTCTTAGGACCAGAAAACGGGGTATTGTCACTGTCGCCACGAACCATGTTCCACAGATTGCCTCTTAGGGGGCACAGATGCCTGACTGAATGAGAATGACTTACAGACCGAGAAGGAACATGGTGGCGGACTAACTCCTCGCAAATAGTGTACAGCAGAGGTTTCATATCAAGACACAGCCAGGGTCTTCCTTACGGGGACCCCGGCGTTCTTTTGGAGGTCGAATTTGAATCAGCAGAAACTGCTCGATACCGCAGAGGTGACAGACGTGTTCGGTCTGACCAATGCATACTTACGGAAGCTCCGAAGTCTCAGGAAGGGTCCCAAGTACGTCAAGATCGGTCGCATGGTCCGTTATCGGATGCAGGATGTCCAAGACTGGCTTGACAAGGCTATCGTGGAAGTCAAGCCGCAGGGGATCATCTGATGTCAGAGCCACTCCGCAACGGGCAGTCGGTCAACAGCATCCCGTAGAGCGGGATCGGTATTTGTATAGACGTTGTTTGTAAGCTGGGGGGTGGAATGTTCGAGCAACCGCTGTGTAACGGCAGTGGACACCCCCCTCTGGGCCAGGAGGGACGCGAAAGTCTTCCTCAGGTCGTGGAACTTCATGCCCGGCAGTTGGGCCAGTTTGCGAATCTTATCCCACCTCTTGCCAGTGAACGTGTCAGTCAACAGCTTCTCTTGTCCATCCGGCAACGTGGCGACGTAGTTGGACAACTCCGTCATGACCGCTTCAGGGATCGGTCGTTCGGCCATTGCCTTGAGAGCTTTTTGGTTCTTTGTGGAGATGGTGTTTCGGTCGAAATGGATGTCGCCTACTCGGAGATTCTCAATGTCGCCACGCCGGAGACCGGTCGTCACTGCCAACAGCACCCTTACCCTCCACGTCGGCTGCGGCGAAGCCGCAACGATCAGGTTCTTCACCTGCTCCGGGGTCAGCGAATGGACCGCCTTCTGTTCGACCTTGACCTCTCTAATCTCCAGGCCCGGAGTAACGTACCGGTTTTTGGTCGCCCAGTTGAGAAATGACCGGAGATTTCTGATGTCCTTGTTGAGCGTAGCCCGTTTGACCTTTGGGCCGCGCTCTACGATAAACCGGTCGATAACGTTCTGTGTGATCTGTTTCGACGAATACGGTCCGATCAGTTTCTCGAAGTGCGCCAGCGTTAGCAGAGCTTCGTGAATCGACGCTTCCTTGAGTCCTGCCACCCGCTTGCCATACTGATACTCCTCGACCATCTGGTGCCAATCGACATTGACCGTGCTGGTGAATATGTCTGAGTTGAGTTGGGCGTACTTCATCTGACGGAAGTGGTCCGCGAGAGCTTTGCTGGGGAGCGCTTTGGCCCTCCTCTTCCCGCCCTCGTACCAACCGACCCACCAACCCTTGATGTTTCTTCGCTTGTGAACCCAGACCTTTTTCATAGCTCTATTGTATCGGCACTTTCTGCGACCGAAGTGAATGGCGTGAAGGGGGGAGAATCCGAATGGAGACAACTTGGAGACATGGGTATGCAAAAGAAAAACTCACCGTGGCGTAAGTTGTTACACCACAGTGAGTTATGAGTGGGCAGGACTGGAGTTGAACCAGCGACACACGGATTTTCAGTCCGTTGCTCTACCAGCTGAGCTACCTACCCATGCTTCACGTAGAATACCTACAGTGTAGCACGGATGTGCCCGATTGCAAGGATTTTTGGTTCTGCGTCTTGAATTTTGTTATCGCTCGGCGAAGGAGAGATCTCCCCAGGCGAGGGATCGCCGTTTGCGAAGTCGCGGTAAAGTTCGACAGAAAATAGAGTTAGCATTGCACGAGGAGTGGCCTGGAAGGGGACGACGATGCCCCTGCAGGGCCCGAGGGCGACTGGCTTGGTTTGTGTCCGGACCCGAGTGCCCTTTTTTACACGCCATTTACAAACGTCCGCCGGGATTCTAGCCTATACTTGAGGTGTGACAGGACTCGCATGGAGATGCACACGCACATCCTGGTGGTCGAAGACGATCCGGCGATCCGGACGGCGATGACGGACTTCCTGGAGTTTCACCGCTTCAGGGTGTCGCAGGCCTGCGACGGCCTACAAGCCGCGGAACTGGTCGGTCGGAGCCGGTTCGACCTGATCCTGCTGGATTTGATGTTGCCGGGCGTCAGCGGGGAGCAGTTGTGCTCTCGCTGGCGGCAGGGGGGGCTCCAGACCCCCATCATCATGGTCACGGCCAAGGGCCAGGAGAAGGACAGTATCCAGGGCCTCGATCTCGGGGCCGACGACTACGTGACCAAACCTTTTTCCCTGGAGGAGATGCTGGCCCGCATTCGGGCGGTGCTCCGGCGGACGGACCCGTCTCGCGGCGTCGGCCAGTCCTTCTCCTTCGGCGATCTCCAGGTCGACGTCGCGTCGCTGAAAGCTCGACGCTGGCATCAAGCCGTTGATCTGACCAGACGGGAGGCCGCGATCCTTCAGTACTTCGCGGCCAATCCCGACCGCGTGATCGCACGGGAGGAACTGTACCGACAGGTCTGGAACGACGAATTCAGCGAACTGGGGACGCGGACCGTGGATATGCACATCGCCAAGCTGCGAGGCAAGATCGAGCCGGATCCTGCGAATCCGCGAATCATCCAGACCGTCCGCGGCGCGGGGTATAAGTACGCCGGACAAGCATCATGAAGAGAAGCACGAATATCGAAATCCGAAATCCGAAACAAATCCAAATACCGAAAACCCAAATGACCGAAAGGCTGTCGCCCATCGGATGCTCTGTTTTGGATTATGAGCTTTGGTCATTCGTACTTGTTTCGGATTTCGGATTTCGATATTCCGATTTATGAATTCGGGCCTTCCATGTACAGACGCTTGATCACCTTGACGCTCGTCGTTGTCGCCGCGGTCTGCGGGCTGGGGGGGCTGGGTTTTCATGCCATCGAGAAATGGTCCCAGGGCCTCGAAGGCGCCCGGCTGGGCGAATTTGCGGAGGTGGCCGAGCAGGTCCGACAGGATGTCAAACGAAAGCTCGACGAGTTCATGCGGGCCGAGCAGCAACGTCAGTACACCGATTATCTGTACTCGTACGTCCCGGAAAACATCGTCAACTCCGCGCAATTGCCGATGCTGCGGTCGCCGCTGGCCGATCGGCTGTCGAACGAATTTGCCTATGGGTACTTCCAGGTCGAGCCGGACGGGAATCTCCTGAGCCCGTACTACTTGGCCGGACCGTCGGATTCCGAGGTCCAGGGCGAATTGGCCTTGGCGGTTCAGGATCATTTCTCCAACATCCGACAGAACGTCTTTCCTTCGATCACGCTGCATGCCGAGGCTCTCAGGTTGCCTCCTGCAGAGGCCGGCGCGGTGGGTCACAATGTGGTGATTCCGCCTGTTGCGTCGGCGAAAGAGACCTCTGTGCCCCAAGTCCCGATGGGAAAGAAAGGGTTTGTGGAAAGTGAAGGCCCGCGTGCCAAGGCCTATCCGATCGAGAGCCTCAAGCAGGAGGCCCAACAAGCGCAGGTGTTTCAACAGCAGCGAGCGGTCGTCACCTCCAACCAGGCGCAGATTGCCGAGCCTGGGCAGGCTCCCGAACCCGGCGGGCTGCGGGAACCGCCGACAACCGTTCGGCAAGCGGAGCCCAATCCCGCCGACACGGTACAGGTCCGCATCGAGCCGTTCGTGCCGCTTGTTGTCCCCCGTCCCGAGGGAGCGGAATCGGTCTTCGGCGGCCAGGTCTTTCTCCTGCGGCACGTGCAAATCGAGAGCCGCCATCTGCTCCAGGGTTTTCAGCTCGACGAATCCAGGCTGATTGCGGAAGTCGAGCAGTCCGCGCGATCTTTTGTGCGGGAAGGCATGGGATTCGAGTTGCCGCAGACGCGAGCGGCCCAGGGGCAGGCGGGCGGCGAAGGGGAACTGGCCGCGTACACCGCGATTTTGGACTTCGGCTTCGGCGACTTGGTCCTGAACCTCATCGAGATCGACCCGGCATGGATTGCTCGTCGCATCGGCGAGCTTCATCGCATTTACTTCGGGATCGTGGCGATCGTGGTCGCGGCGGTGGGACTGTCGCTGCTGAGCCTCTGGCACAACGTGCGGGCGCAGGCGAGGCTCGCCCAGAAAAAGGACGACTTCATCTCTGCGGTTTCCCACGAGCTGCGAACGCCCTTGACTTCGATTCGGATGTACACGGAGATGCTGGAAAAGAACTGGGTCAAGTCCGCGGAGAAAGTGGCCGAGTACCACCGCACGATGCGCCAGGAGAGCGAGCGGCTGAGCTGGCTGGTCGAGAACGTGCTCGATTTCGCGAGGCTCCAGAAAGGCCGCAAGAAGTACGCCTTCCGACTGGGGAGCATCGATGAGTGCGTCGCAGGGGTCGTTGAGATGATGCGGCCCTACGCGGAACAACATGGTTTCGCGATTCGGACGGATCTGACGGCGCACGGTCATACCCGGTTCGACAAGGATGCGGTCACGCAGATCGTCGTGAATCTCATCGACAACGCGGCGAAGTACGCCCGCTGCGCCGCAGACAAGACCATCTTCGTGCGGACGCGACACGAGCCGGGCTTCGCGGTCATCGAGGTCCAGGATCATGGCCCGGGCATTCCCCGCTCTCGGCACAAGAAGGTCTTCGACCAGTTCTATCGCTGCCAGGACGATGCTCCGTGCGGAAGCGCGCCCTCGGGCCAAGCTCAGGCCACAGGGATGGGCCTGGGTCTGACCTTAGTCAAACGCTTCGCGGAGGCCCACGGGGGATACGTGGAGATTCACGACGCCAAGCCGACAGGCGCGATTCTCAAGGTCGCCTTTGCGGCACAGGTTGTCGGGTGATCCTGGGCGTTCGATACGCCGCCTGGACTCAAATGCTGTAGTTGATAGCCGCCGACTTGTTCAGCTCTCTCTCCTGCTCGATCAGATCCCGAAAGCTCACACCGTCGTAGACGGCCTCAACCGCCGTCTTGGCGCGGTTCCAGAGGTGAATGAGGGCACAGCTCTCTCTTAAAGGACAGCAGGGGCCGCTCTGGTCCGTGATGCATTTGACCGGATCGAGAGGACCTTCGACAAGACGGATGACCTCGCCCACTGTGATGGTCGCCGGATCTCTGGCGAGCAGGTAGCCGCCCTGAATCCCGCGCCTGGAGTCGATCAGTCCTGTCGGTCTGATCTCATTGAGGATGTTTTCGAGGAACCGCTGGGGGATAGCCTGATTGGCCGCGATCTGGCTGATGGCGACGGGGCCTTGGCCGTATTGTTTGGCCAGTTCCAAGACGGCTCGGACGGCGTACTGACACTTCTGAGACAGATTCACGTTCAACTCCTACTACCGCAAACACTCTGATTCTCCCGCACGGCAACATACGCAAATGATCCCAAATAATACTCATTATGTCAATAGACATTAACATATTTTCATAAAAAAAGCACACTGTAAGTCGTTAGCCAAGGGGGTCTTGCGGGATTTGTGTTCTTTTCGAGCCGAAGAGAGCTTGACCTATGAGAAACGTACACTATAATCATTGACATAGTGATATATTGATCCAAGTCAACAAACACAACAGTTACGCTACGAGAGAAGAAAGGGGCAAACGAGTATGGGCCTGTGGAGGCAGACGTTGGGATGGGGTGCGGTTGGGGTCATGGTGGGTGCAATTCTGGTGACGCAGGCCGCGGGGCAGGAGGCGACATCGCCCGCTACACCTGACTTGCAGGAGAAAGTCGGGTTGGTGGAGAGGAAACTGGAGTTGATCCAGGAAGAGGAGGTGGCAAAGGCTAAGGCAGCCGCGAACAAGTTCGATGTGACGGTCTATGGCCGCGTGAAGTTCGACGCGGCCTACGACACTGGTCGCACTTCGACTGGCGATTGGGCCGCATGGGTCTTGCCGCAACCATTGGGCAGGGATGACGAACTGAACCTCACCGCCCGCGACAGCCGATTTGGCATTCGGCTCCGCGCGCCGCAGTACAAGGGACTGGCGACGACAGGGCTGGTGGAATTGGATTTCCTCAGCGCCACAGGGACGACGTCCAACTCGCCGAATCCGCGTCTGCGGCTGGCCTATTTGGACGTGGCCAACCCTCAGGGCTGGGCTTTGCGCGCGGGCCAGGACTGGGACCTGTTCGGCATCTACCACCCGAACTCCCTGGATCCTGCGCTGCTGGCTAATTCCGGCAACCCGCGAGGGTTCAGGCCGCAGGCGCGCGTCAGCAGGACCATCAAGGTCTCGGATGCGACCGGATGGGTACCGGCGGTAGCTTTGACGCGGAACATCGGACAAGACCTGGATGGCGTGGGCCAGGACGATGGATCCGATACAGGGTTTCCTGCTGTGCAGGCCGGTCTGGCTTTTCACACCCTGGGCGCAGCCGGGCGACCGCTGACGCTGGCGGTGTCCGGACTATATGGGAAGGAGACCTTGGATGCCCCGACGGAAAGGGATGCGACGGACTATGACTCATGGCTGGCCCATTTTGCGGCGGTCGTGCCACTGACATCCAAGTTCGCTTTCCAGGGCGTCTTGTGGACGGGCGCGAATCTCGACGCCTATGCGGGAGGTATCGGGCAGGGCGTCAACCACGCGGCCGGCAAGGAAATCAACGCCCGGGGCGGCTATGTGCAGTTGACCGCCAATGCGACGGAAAAGCTGACCCTCGGGGCCGGCTACGGCGTAGACGATCCGAAGGACAGCGATCTGGCTGTGGGCGGGCGAACGCTCAACAGCCGGCTCTACGGCAACGCGGTCTACGCGCTGACTCCGGCTGTCTCGGTGGGCGTCGAGGTGTCGCATATCGAGACGGAGTACGAGGAACAGGGCAGCGTCGACGCGCAGCGCGTGGTGTTCTCGTCAACGCTGCGGTTCTAGGAAGAGACCGGCAACATATAGAAAGGACATGAACATGAAGACTAGTGCAAGGATATTGGGAATCGGGATCGTTGCGTTGACGGTCTTGGCCGCAGTAAACAGTGTTTACGCGCAAGCCTCGCGGCCGACGAAGATCGTCGTGGCCGACGCCAAGACGACGCACCACCTCAATCTGTATGTGGCCAAGGAGAAAGGCTTCCTGGCCAAGCGTGGGATCGAGGTCCAGATTGTGGAAGTCAAGGACCTGGCCGCAGCGCGCGATCTGGTGGTCTCCGGCAAGGCGGATGTCTATTGGGCCTGCCCCACGGCGGTGATCGCGGCGATCGCCAACGGCGCCCCCATTCGGATCATCGCGCAGGTCAAGGCGCCCTGCACTTCCGTGCTGGTGGTGCCAGCGACCTCGCCGATCCGGGACATTACGGACCTCAAGGGCAAACGCGTGGCCGGTATTTCGCCGACCTGCGAAGCGGTCATTACCTATACCCGGGTGTCCAAGGCGGCAGACAGTGCGTTCACCCTGGAGAAGCTGGCCGGCGGCCCGGCAATCGCCGCGCTGGAAGCGGGTGCGGTGGACGCCGCGATCCTGGAGGAGCCGCAGGCCAGCATTGCGGAACTGAAAGGGTACCGTTTCGTGCGACCCGATCTGGCAGCGGGCGTTCCCTGCCGCACGATCAACGCGCGGACCGGGTTCCTGCAGAGCAACGCCGCGGCGCTCAAGTCGCTGATCGAGGCGGTGGAGGAGGCCAACGCCCTGATCCTGAAGAACCCGGTGGCGGACGAGATCGTCGAGATCGCCCACCAATACACCGGCGCGCCCAGGGCGGCCATCAAGCAGGGCAACCACCGTCTGCTCTTCCAGACCACAATCAGGGAGAAAGGGCTTTCGCTGCTGGCCGATGCGTTGGTCGCTCAGGGCGATATACGGGAAAACCCCGGCACGAAGCTCTACGCGGATGCGTTCAAGGGCATCACCTGGGGCAAATAGGCCAATACGCTGTGTGCCCCGCCGCAACTGCGGCCGGACACGTCATTCCCTCCGAGTACAAGTGTGGTGCTATGAAGACGAGGCGAAAAACGTGGCGGCAGATGGCTGCTGCTATTGCGGTCATCCTGGCGGTTGTCCTGGCGGCCGGGTGCCGCGACCGTGCCCATGCCGATGGGAAGGCAAAGCCTGGCCCGTTGCGCCTGGGGTACGTCGGCGGCCCGCACGCGGCACCGGTCTACGTCGCACAAGAGCAGGCCGCCCGAGACGGGCGCGCGCCGGCGTTTGTCGGCGTGCCGTTCAAGTTCTCAGGCGATATCGGTTACGCGCTGATTGCGGGCGAGATTGATGCAGGATTCATCGAGACGACCAAGGCTGCGGCGTTGTTCCGGTCGGTCAGTGGCGTTGGGGCCGTCGGCGCGGTCACCTTTCCTTACGGCGCGACGCTGGTTCTTCGCAAAGATCTCGATCTCCGGCTCGACGGCCTCGCGGGCCGCGTCGTGGCCGTGGCCGGTCGCCGCTGCCGGCTCCTGCACCAGTTTCTGGCCGACGCCGAGCGTCTCGGCGTGGATCCCGCGGCCATCACGCTCAGTCCCATGCCGTTCGACCAGATGATCCCCGCGCTGGAGGCGCGGAAGGTGGACGCGATTCTGACCCGTGGCGGGCATGCCCTGCTGGCGGTGGCCCAGGATCACAAGGTCCTCTATCAGAACTGGGACGTGACGGGCGACGACGAGTGTTGCCCGAAGACGCTCTCGCAGGTCGAACTCGTGCTGGCCACGCGAGCCAAGGGCGTTGGTGCAGGTCGGATCAGGGCGCTGGTCTCTGCGCTCGAAGCCGGCAGTGCAGCCCCTTCAGATACCCTGCGTGCCGCGGTGGCCGAACGCACGCGGATTCCGATGGCGGTATTGGAACCGTTTCCGGTAGCGTCCTTCGCGGCGCTGACCGCGGAACAGCAGGCGGAAGTCGGCAGCGTCGAGATCGCGGAAGACCCCGCGGACGAACACGATCACGATTGTACGCACGAGAGCTGCGATCACAGGCATTGAGAGGGGACGGGAATCGGACATGAGACGCGATGCACAGAATAGGGCCGGCGCCGGGCTGTTTGCGGCGTTCCGTGAAACCGTCCTCTTTCTGAGGACGGCATTCGGGAGCCTTGTTTCCATCGAGTTCGCGACGGTACTTCTGCCGCTGCTGGCACTGTGGGAACTGGCGCCGCGGCTGGGCTGGGTGCCGCGCACCCTCGTCCCGCCGATGTCCCAGGTGGGCGTGACCCTGTGGGACCTGTTCGCCCGTCAAGGATTCCTCGGGCATGTCGGCATCAGTCTGGGCCGCTTCGCCCTTGGGATGCTCATCGCCCTGGTCACGGCACTGCCGATCGGCGCGCTGATGGGCTGGAACGTCTTCTTTCGCAAGCACGCCCTGCCGCTTTTCCAGTTGTTGGCGCCTGTGCCGCCGCCGGCCTGGGTGCCGATCACTATTGTCGTACTGGGCATCGGCTTGCCGATGCAGACCTATCTGATCTTCCTCGGCGCCTTCTACCCGATCCTCTTCAACACCTATCAAGGGGTGAAGGATACCGACCCTCGATACCTTGCATCCGCCCGCGTGTTCGGCGCCAGCGAATGGACGCTGATCCGCCATGTTTACGTTCCGCATGCGCTGGGATCCATCGTCATGGGCGTGAAGATCGGGATTGCGATGGGCCTGGTGATGCTGATCATCGCCGAGATGCACGGCGGGCGCGCCGGCGTGGGCTACATGCTGCTGGAAAGCAAAGAGTATTTTCAGATCGATCGCATGATCGCCTGCATGGTCGTGCTCGGAGCCATCGGCTGGTTCTTGATCGAGGTCATGAAGTACGTCGAATCGAAATTGGCGCTCTGGCGGGTGGGGAGATAACGATGATTGAAGCACGCAACATCACGAAATTCTTCTCGGTTGTGAACGACGATCGGACCGCCGACGGTATCACGGCGGTTCTGTCCGTATCGCTCTCGATTCCGGGAGGCCGGTTTCTTTCCTTTCTGGGGCCCACCGGCTGCGGCAAGTCGACTTTTCTCGAAATTCTCGCCGGACTTCAGGCGCCGACCGAAGGCGAAGTCTGGATCGACGGGAGGCGAGTCCTCGAACCGCTGCCGGCCTCTCGCAAAGAGATGGACGCTTACCGGCGGAAGTATCGCTTTCTTTCGCCCATCGCCAATGGCCTCTTGCGGGACAAGCCCAAACACGATATTGCCATGATCTTCCAGGACTATGCGGTGTTCCCGTGGATGACTGCCCTGCAAAACGTTGTGTTCACGCTCAAGCTTCGGGGTGTCGCGCGCGGCCAACGCCGGGCGCAGGCCCTGCGGTATCTGAGCCGTGTGGGACTTGCCGGCGCGGAAAACAAGTACCCCGCCCAGCTTTCCGGTGGCATGCGTCAGCGGCTGGCTATCGCGCGTGCCCTCTCGGTGGAGCCGTCGATCATCCTCATGGACGAACCGTTCGCTGCCGTGGATACGCAGACGCGACAGCAATTGCAGGAAGACTTGGTACGACTCTGGGCGGATTCGAAAAAGACCATTGTTCTGGTAACGCACGATTTGGACGAGGCGGTCTATCTCTCGGACGAAATCGTCGTCTTCTCCCCGCTGCCCGGAACGATCCGGAACCGCATTTCGATCGACGTTCCACGCCCGAGGCGGCGGGACGATCCCGCGCTGCTCGACCTTCGCGAGCGGTTGGCGGCCATCTATCGCTTCGATCAGGAACACGCCAGCGACTACGGCGTATTGTGAAAGGAGACCGCGCATGACGGAGACCAACCCAGATACCCGCCACGGGCCCCACGGCCTCTTGCATCGCGGGCTCATTCATGACGATATCACGTACGCTATCGGCGCAACGCCCCTGGTCCGCCTGCGGCGTATCACGGAAGGCTGCGCGGCGACCGTCGCCGCCAAGGTGGAATCCTTCAACCCCATGAACAGCGTCAAGTGCCGCATCGGCGCGGCGATGATCGATGCCGCTGAACGCGACGGCCGCCTCAAAGCGGGAATGACCGTCATTGAGCCCACTTCCGGCAATACCGGAATTGGCCTGGCGTTCGCCTGCGCGGCCAAGGGATACCATTTGATTCTAACCATGCCTGAAACCATGACCATCGAACGGCGTAAGCTCGTCAAGATGCTCGGGGCGGAATTGGTGTTGACACCGGGTCCGCTGGGCATGCGCGGGGCGCTGGATAAGGCCAGGGAACTGCTGCGGACGATCCGCGGTAGTTTCATGCCCCTCCAGTTCGACAATCCGGCCAATCCCGAGGTGCACCGCAGGACGACCGCCGAGGAGATCTGGCGCGATACCGCCGGCGAGGTGGACGTCTTCGTCGCCGGCATCGGTACCGGCGGCACCATCACCGGCGTCGGCGAGGTGCTCAAGGCCCGCAAGCCTTCGGTGCGGGTGATCGGCGTCGAGCCCGACGCCTCGCCGGTCTTGTCCGGCGGCCGGGCCGGTCCGCATCGTATCCAGGGCATCGGCGCGGGATTTGTGCCTTCGGTACTCAATCGCAAGATCCTGGATGAGGTGATCCGCGTGACGGATGCCGATGCCCGGGAAACCGCGAGGGCCGTGGCGCGCCGAGAGGGTATCCTGTGCGGCATTTCCTCCGGCGCGGCTGCTTGGGCTGCCTTGCAGGTCGCGCGGCGCGAAATCCTCAGCGGCAGGCTGGTCGTCGTGATGTTCCCCGATTCCGGGGAGCGTTACTTGACAACGCCGCTGGCGCAGGAAGAAGAGGACCGGCATACCGTCTGACCCCATGCAAGATCCGGATAAGCCTTGATTCCCCTCTCTGGCTCTTCAGTGGCAACCAGAGAGATCACTGCAAATAATATTCATTAAGTCAATAGACATTAGAATGTTTTCAGAAATCATGTTGTGATAAAGCCTTTTCTGGGCTTGGTTTGCGGCTTAGAGTGGTCTTTTCAAAGAGAGAACAGTTGACAGGCATAACAATGTTCACTAGTATAATGGACATACTTGTATATCTTGCGTATTGAATTGACTGGCCGCGGCAGCTTTGTTCGTGGGCATCGTGTTCTTGATGACGAATGACTTTGGGGTGACGACTCGGGCGGCTCGGTCCGGCCCATCAGGCGAGATCTGCGGAGTGGACAAGCCGCAGGCGGAAGCGCCTCTGCCGTTTCATACGATTGAAGGATGCGGCGGTGGAGCGATCACGCCGATGGCGGTTCCTGTGAACACGGGCGCCGAAGGCAGTGTATGGGGCAAGCCTGCAGTCGCGTTCTCGTCCGTCGTGCCGGGTCGCAAGAACCTCCAGGCCCTGCCCCTCACCGAGACTCTGTTCGGCAGACTTGGAATCGGGTATGGTGTGGATCGACTCGGTCTGGGAACACTGCCGGACGATATCGACGACGCCGCGATTGTGCTACGACCTGCGAGGGCAGCGTGGCCGTATTGCCCACGGACTGGCTTCTGGTGGCTCGAGGTGAAGTGCGAGTTCTGACGGGAGCATCATCCCAATCGTGAAAGGAAATGGTGTATGGCGAACGTTTATAAGGACATCATCGCGGCGGTCGGCGACACGCCGCTCGTCCAGGTCAACAAGTTGATTCAGGGGGCGACGGTGCTGGCCAAGCTCGAAAGTCGGAATCCTTTGGCTTCGGTCAAGGACCGGATCGGCGTAGCGATGATCGAGGCGGCCGAGCGGGAAAGCAAGATCAAGCCGGGGGCCACCATCGTCGAGCCGACCAGCGGAAACACCGGCATTGCACTGGCTTTCGTCTCTGCGGTTCGAGGGTATCGACTGATCCTGACTATGCCGGACTCGATGAGCCTGGAACGGCGCAAAGTGCTCAGAGCCCTGGGCGCCGACCTGGTTTTGACTCCCGCGGCCGAGGGGATGAAGGGGGCCATCAAGAAGGCCACCGAGATCGCCGAGTCCCAGAAGGGCGCCTTCATTCCGCAGCAGTTCGAGAACCCGGCCAATCCCGAGGTGCATCGCAGGACGACCGCGGAGGAGATTTGGCGCGATACCGACGGCAAGGTGGACATCCTGGTCGCCGGCGTGGGCACCGGCGGCACCATCACCGGCACCGCGGAGGTGATCAAGTCCCGCAAGCCCGGCTTCAAGGCCATCGCGGTCGAGCCGGCGCAGAGTCCGGTCCTGACCCAGACGCTGGCGGGTCAGGAGGTCAAACCCGGCCCGCATAAGATCCAGGGCATCGGCGCGGGCTTCGTGCCCAAGGTGCTCAATCTCAGGATTCTGGACGAGGTCGTGACGGTCGATCAGGCCGAGGCGATCGAATGGGCCCGGCGGGCGGCCGACAAGGAAGGACTGTTCGTCGGCATCTCCTCCGGCGCAGCGCTTCGCGCGGCGGACATCGTAGCCTCACGACCCCAGAACAAAGGCAAAGTGATCGTGGTGATCATTCCGAGTTTCGGCGAACGATACCTTTCTTCGGTGCTGTTTGCCGATTTGGCGGTTTAGACTGACCCAGAAGATCCTCTCAAAAGGAGTGCAACCAAAACATGACAGAGCAGTATCGCATCGGCACGCAGGCTCTCCACGCAGGGCAGGTGGACGATCCGACAACGCACGCGCGGGCGGTCCCGATCTACGCGACCTCGTCGTACAACTTCGTGAGCACGGACCATGCCGCGAGTCTCTTTGCGCTCAAGGAGTTCGGCAACATCTATTCCCGACTGATGAACCCGACGAACGACGTGCTGGAGAAACGCCTGGCGGCCCTGGACGGCGGCGCGGCGGGCCTGGCCTTTGCCAGCGGGCAGGCGGCCATCACCGCGGCCATCCTGACGATTACGCACAGCGGGCAGAACTTCATTTCGTCCACCAGTCTCTACGGCGGGACCTGGACTCTCTTCACCCAGACATTGAAGAAGCTGGGCATCGAGGTGCGGTTTTTCGACCCGGACCATCCCGAGCAGATCGCCCAACTGGCCGACGAGAACACCCGGCTGGTCTACCTCGAAAGCCTGGGCAATCCGAAGAACGACGTGCCGGACTTTCGCAGACTGACGGACGCGGCGCACAAGATCGGTTTGCCGGTGATCGTGGACAACACGGTGACGCCTCCGCCTCTGCTGCGCCCCATCGAGCACGGCGCGGACATCATCGTCTACTCGACCACCAAGTTCCTCGGCGGCCACGGCGTCCACGTGGGCGGGGCCATCGTCGATAGCGGCAATTTCCCCTGGGCGGACAATCCGAAGAAATGGCCCGAGTTCACGGCGCCCGACGACGCCTATCACGGCGTGGTCTTCACCGAGGCCCTCAAGCCCATCGGCAACATCGCCTACATCATCCACATCCGCACGCACTGGCTTCGCGACACCGGCGCCTGCATGAGTCCCTTCGCGGCGTTTCTGTTTCTGCTGGGGATCGAGACGCTGCATCTTCGCTTGCCCAGGCATTCGGAGAACGCCCTGGCGGTGGCCAAGTGGCTCCAGAAGCATCCGGCGGTGGCGTGGGTGAACTACCCAGGGTTGCCCGACCACAAGCATTATGCCAACGCCAGCAAGTACCTTCCCAACGGGCAGGGCGCGATCATCGGCTTCGGCATCAAGGGCGGCTCGCCCGCTGCGGTGAAGTTCATCAACAGCGTCAAGCTCGCCAGCCACCTGGCCAACATCGGCGACGCCAAGACCCTGGTGATCCATCCGGCCTCGACGACGCACTCGCAATTGACCGAGACCGAGTTGGCCCGCACGGGCGTCACGCCGGACTTCGTGCGGCTGTCCATTGGAATCGAAGACGTTCAGGACATCATCGCAGACCTCGATCAAGCGCTCAAGGCGGCGCAACTGTCCGACGATGAGGTCGGGCATGCTCAATTGTGACGGAAGGAGACGGCGTTCATGAGGTTTTCGACCAAGGCCATTCGCATCGGTCAGCAGCCTGATCCGACGACGGGGTCTATCGTGCCGCCTGTGTACCAGGCGGTGAATTTCGTGTTCGACGACGTGGGCCGGCCCCACGGGTTCGAGTATTCTCGCAGCGGCAACCCTACGCGGACGGCCCTGGAGCAGTGCCTGGCTTCGCTCGAAGAGGCGAAGTATGGCCTGGCGTTCGGCTCCGGCATGGCTGCTGTCGACGCGGTGCTCTCGATTCTCAGGCCAGGCGACCACGTCGTCTCGGCGCAGCACATCTATGGCGGCACGTTCCGGCTATTCGAACAAGTCTATCGTCCCAGAGGCATCAGCTTCACCTACGTGGACGGCACGCGACCGGAGGCGTTCGCCGGCGAGATGCAGCCGAACACGAAGCTCGTGTGGATCGAGACGCCCGCCAATCCGCTGCTGCAGCTCGTGGATGTGCGGGCAGTGTCGAAGATCGCGCACGCTCGCGGGGCCAAAGTCGTGGCCGACAACACGTTCCCTTCGCCCTATTTCCAGAGACCGCTGACGCAGGGGGCCGACGTCGTGATGCACAGCACCACCAAGTACATCAGCGGGCACAGCGACGTCATCGGGGGAGCGGTCGTGACCAGCGATGAGGGACTGCACGAAGCGATCAAGTTCTATCAGAACGCGGCGGGCGCGGTGCCGGGCCCGTGGGATTGCTGGCTGAGCCTGCGCGGGCTCAAGACCCTGGCCGTCCGCATGAGGCAACACGAGGCCAACGCCAGGGCGACCGCGGATTTTCTGGAGAAGCATCCTGAGGTTCGGGAGACGATCTATCCCGGTCTGCCCAGCCATCCGCAGCACGACCTGGCCAAGGCCCAGATGGATGGCTTCGGTGCGATCGTTACGTTCCGGCTGGACGGCGGAATCGAGCGGGTTCGGCGATTCGTGAAGGCCCTGAAGATCTTTCTGTTCGCCGAGAGTCTTGGCGGGGTCGAATCGCTGGTCTGTCATCCGGCGACGATGAGCCACGCGACTCTCACTCCCCAAGAGCGGCAGAAGTTCGGCATCACCGAGGGCACGATCCGCCTGTCGGTGGGCATTGAAGACATCGAGGACCTGATCCATGATCTCGACCAGGCGTTGCAGAGCCGTTGATTCGACGAGCGGCAGGGATTTTCGGAAGCCGGATATCCTGAAGTGGCTTCGCACGGAAGACTCCCACGAGTTGGAAGAGTTGTGGCGGATGGCCGACGCCGTGCGGAAGCGGAGCGTTGGCGACGCCGTCCATCTACGGGGTCTGCTCGAAATCTCCAACCATTGCGTCCGGCGGTGCGGCTACTGCGGCCTGAACGCAGGCAACCGTGGATTGACTCGCTACCGGATGAGCAAAGAGGAGATCCTCGCCTGTGTTGCAGCCGCTGTGGAATATGGATACGGCACGGTCGTCATGCAGGCCGGGGAAGACTACGGCATCGCGAGAGACTGGCTGGCCGGCATCGTCCGGCAGATCGAGCGGGAAACCGGACTGGCGGTGACGCTGAGCATGGGCGAACGTCCGATCGACGACCTCAAGGCCTGGCGGCAGGCCGGTGCGGATCGCTATCTTCTGAGGTTTGAAACCTCCTCGCCATCACTTTACGAGCGGGTGCATCCGCCCGACGAAAGGCAGCGTCCGGGGCGTATCGAACTGCTCAGGATCCTCCGGGAACTGGGTTACGAGATCGGCAGCGGCGTGATGATCGGCATTCCCGGCCAGAGCCTGGACAGCCTGGCGGACGATATCCTGTTGTTCAGGGCTTTGGATCTCGATATGATCGGCGTAGGACCGTTCATCCCGCATCCGCAGACGATGCTCGGCTCTGCGAAATCGCCCGTCGCGCCGGATGCGGATCAGGTCCCGAACACGGAGCTGATGGTCTACAAGGTGATGGCCCTGGCAAGGCTGGTCTGCCCCCAGGCGAACATCCCGAGCACGACCGCGCTGGCGACGATCAACACCGAGAGCGGGCGGGAAAAGGGCCTGTCTCGCGGGGCGAATGTCGTGATGCCCAATCTGACGCCGGCGAAGTATCGCGCGTTGTACGAGATCTATCCGGGCAAGGCCTGCATCAACGAAACGGCATCGCAGTGCCGGCATTGCCTTCAGGGTCGGATCGAATCGATCGGCCGGCGTGTCGGGCAGGGCCCCGGCTCGCGGGCCGAAAGGTTGAATTGGACCATTGTAAAGGGGTCGTGACCTCGTGCGGGAAAAGGCGTTGGTGGCGATGAGCGGCGGAGTGGATTCCGCCGTGGCGGCCGCTCTGTTGGTGAAGGCCGGGTACGATGTGACGGGGGTGTTCCTCTGTCTCCAGATGGAGCGCGCCCAGGGCGGCAACGATCGGTCCTGTTGCAGTCCGCAGGACGCCGCGGATGCCAGGGCCATCGCCTCCAGGCTGGGGATTCCGTTCAAAGCCCTGTCCGTCGCAGACGATTTCGCGGCCATCATCGACAGCTTCGTCGAGGATTACGAGAACGGTCGGACCCCCAATCCCTGCATCCGATGCAACGAGCGTGTGAAGTTCGGACGGTTGTTCGAACTGGCCGATTCGCTCAGGGCGCATTACGTGGCAACGGGACACTACGCCCGGATCGCAGAGCGGGATGGCAGACCCGTAATCGCCCCGGCCAAGGCGGGCGGCAAGGACCAATCCTACGTGCTCTTTCGACTTCCGCGGGAGCGGCTTGGGCGGATCTTGTTTCCCGTCGGAGATGTGGCGAGCAAGCAGGCGGTGCGAGAGATCGCAAACGGTCTTGGGCTGGAGGTTCACGACAAGCCCGACAGCCAGGACATCTGCTTCGTGCCCGACGGCAACTACGCGAGTCTGCTGGAGGCGCGGGGCAGTCGGGCGTTGCGGCCGGGGGACATCGTCGATTCCGGCGGTCGGGTGGTCGGCCAGCACGACGGCTACGGTCGATTCACGATCGGCCAGCGTCGCGGCACGGGCGTGGCGATGGGCCATCCGGCGTACGTCGTCGGCATCGATCCGGCGAATGCCGTCGTGACGCTCGGGCCGCGCGAGGAATTGTTGTCCCATGGCCTGATCGCCCGCGGTGCGAACTGGCAGGTGGATGTCCCGGCGTCTTTCGAGGCGACGGTCAAGATTCGCTACAATCATCGCGGCGCTCCGGCGACGGTCACGCGAACGGGTGACGATGCATTTGACGTCCGCTTCCGCGACCCGATCGAAGCGGTGACGCCGGGCCAGGCGGCCGTCGCGTATGCGGACGGATGCCTTCTCGGCGGCGGATGGATTGAGAGAAGTCTGAAGTATGATGTGTGATTTATGATGTGGAGACTCTGAAATCAACAATCAACAATCAACGATCAACAATTGCGACCTGTCCCGTTATGCAAGGCAGACGAGCCTGAAGGACTTCGGCGTCGAGGGCCAGTGGTCGCTTCTGAAGGGCAGCGCGCTGGTCGTCGGCGTCGGCGGGCTTGGCTCGTGGGTGTCGGAGTTGCTCGCGCGGGCGGGCGTCGGGCGTATTCGATTGGTCGATGACGATTCCGTCGAGATCACCAACATCCACCGACAGGCGTTTTATACCGAGAGCGATGCGGCCGGCCGCAAGTTGAAGATCGACGCCGCAGCGCAACGGCTGCGGGAGATCAACAGCAGCGTCCAGATCGAAACCATCTGCACGCGATTCGACCGGCTCAATGCCGAGCGGCTCGTGCAGGACGTGGACGTCGTCGTCGACGGGACGGACAACTTCGAGACGCGGTTCATTCTCAACGACTGCGCGATGAAACTCTCCAAGCCGTGGGTATTTGCCGGCGTCCTGGGCACGAAGGCCCAGATGATGACGGTCGTGCCGGGCAGGACGCCGTGCCTGCGGTGTCTGATGGATGCACCGCCTTCGTGCGACGGCGGGAACTGCCGCTGCGGTCCCGGCGGCGTGTTGGGCGTGGCGGTCGCCATCGCAGCATCCTTCGAAGCGACCGAAGCCATCAAGATCCTCTCCGGCCACATCGAGCGGATCAATCCCTATCTGCTGGTGTTCGACGTCTGGAGCAACTCGATCAAGCAGATCGACGTCTCCACGCTGCGGGCTGACTGTCCCTGCTGCGTTCACAAAGACTTTGAATTCCTTGAGCCCTAGAGATGACCGCCAAGCCTGTGTACCTGGACTACAACGCCACGACGCCGGTCGATCCTCGCGTGCTGGAGGCGATGATGCCTGCGCTGACGCATGCCTTCGGCAATCCGTCGAGCGAGACGCACGCTCTCGGTCGCCAGGCGAAGGACATGGTCGAGGCCGCACGGGGGCAGGTGGCCTCGCTGATCGGCGCTTCGGCCCGAGAGGTCGTGTTCACCTCCGGCGCCACGGAGAGCTGCAACCTGGCGATCAAAGGCGTCGCGAAGATGTATCGTGAGCGGGGCAACCACATCGTCGTGTCCGCGGTCGAGCACAAGGCGGTGCTCGAACCGTGCAAACGCCTCGAACAGGAGGGGTTTGCCGTGACGACGATTTGGCCGGACCCCTTCGGCAGCGTTTCCGTCCAGCAGGTGAGCGACGCCATTACGGAGCAGACGATCCTGGTCTGCGTGATGATGGCCAACAATGTCGTAGGCACGATCAACCTCGTCGAGGAGATCGGGCAGCTCTGTCGAAAACGCGGCGTTCTGTTCTTCTGCGACGCCACGCAGGCGGTGGGCAAGCTCGCGGTGTCTGTCGAGCAGATCCATGCGGACCTGCTGGCGCTTTCCTCGCACAAGATCTATGGTCCCAAAGGATCGGGTGCGCTGTACGTTCGGGGCAAGAGTCCGCGGGTGAGACTGGCCGCCCAGATCGACGGGGGCGGTCAGGAGCATTTTCGTCGCAGCGGGACGCTCAACGTCCCAGGGATTGTCGGGCTGGGGGCGGCCTGCAAACTGTGCGAGGAGGAATTGGCCGGCCTGAATTCACTGTCGTCGGAACTGCGGGATCGATTCGAGAAGAACCTGCTGGCAGCGTTCCCCGACGCTCATGTTCACGGCCACCCCACGCAGCGACTTCCCAATACGCTTGCCCTCTCATTCAAGGGCGTCGAAGCGGCGTCGATGCTCGCCTGCATGGCGGACGTGGCCGCGTCGACCGGTTCTGCCTGCGAGTCTGGCGCCTCCGGCGCCAATTATGTCCTTCGGGCCATGGGAGTGGGCGAAAGCCTGGCCGCCGGGATGGTGCGATTCAGCCTGGGGCGGTTCACGACCGGGCAGGAGATCGACTACGCCATCGAACAGGTGCGGCGCTGCATCATCGCGTTTCGTTCGAGGACATCCTAACCAGGGGGATGTTGAGGTTTGAATCGCCATTCGGCATTGTTCAGGCGGATGAGCACGAAATCTCCCCTGAGAATGGCGCCATTGAGTTCAAGAGTCAGAAGACCATCCCGGTCGTCGCGGCGAAGATAAACGCCCGAATCGGCAATTCTCACCTTTCCGGTTTCTCTCTGGACGGGGCCTTCGTAGGTGAGAAAGCGAAGCGGATGGTCGAAGATCTTCTCGGCCCGGGCTTCGTGGGTCAGGCAATAGGCAGGTTCCTGCTCCAGGCGAAACGTCGTCAGGGCGCCGTCCTGTTCGAGCATGAGATCCCAATGGACCCCCTCGGGCGTCGTGTGCTCCTGAATGACAAATCTGCGAACCATTGACAAATCCGGCCGGAATCCTTGTCAAAACCTGCGAACGAGGGTATCATAACACCGGTAGATACATGAAGCCAGGGGAGCCGCAGCGCATAACCTGTCGTCACGGCTGAGAGATCGCTTCGGGCGATGACCCTAAGAACCTGATCAGGTTAGAACCTGCGAAGGGAGGCTTGGGCAAGAATGCAAGCACTCCTCTCGAAGGGGGTGCTTCTTTTTTTGGGGTGAGTCGAATGAAATCGTTGAAGGTGAACGGCGTCGAGCGGCAGTTCGCCCCGGACGGAATGCCCGGCACGCTCTCGGCGTTGCTGGACGCGCTGGGTGTGGGGAGCGACGCGGTCGTCGCGGAGGTGGACGGGCGGATCGTCCGTCGCGAGGAGTTCCCTCGGACCGAGGTCCGAGACGGCCAGCAGATCGAATTGATCCGATTGATGGGAGGTGGATGAGCCCATGGACAAGTTGACCATCGCCGGCAGGACGTTCGATTCAAGGCTGCTCGTGGGAACCGGCAAGTTCTCGTCGCCCCAGGTCATGGCCCAGGCCCTGGTTGCATCGGGGGCCGAGATCGTGACCGTGGCGCTTCGACGGGTCGATATCGACAATCCTGCCGACGACACGCTTCGGGAGATCGACCGCGAGCGGTTCCTGCTGCTGCCCAACACGTCGGGAGCACGAACCGCCGACGAAGCGGTGCGTCTGTCGCGACTGGCTCGCGCAGCCACCGGGATCGACTGGGTCAAGCTCGAGGTGACGCCGGACCCGTACTACCTGCTGCCGTGCCCGATCGAGACGCTCAAGGCCGCCGAGATCCTGGTGAAGGAAGGTTTCGTGGTCCTGCCCTATATCAACGCCGATCCCATTCTCGCCAAGCGACTGCAGGACGTCGGCACCGCGACCGTGATGCCCCTGGGCAGCCCGATCGGCTCCAACCAGGGCCTCAGGACCCGCGCCTCGCTGGAGATCATCATTGAGCAGAGCACGGTCCCGGTCGTCGTGGACGCAGGCCTGGGGCTGCCTTCCCACGTCGCGGAGGCGATGGAGATCGGGGCCGATGCGGTGCTCGTGAACACCGCCATCGCCACGGCGGGCGACCCTGTCGAGATGGCCATCGCGTTCAAGCTGGCGGTCGAGGCGGGGCGACGGGCGTACAACGCCGGACCGCGAGCCCCCGCGCGCAATGCAGAAGCGTCGAGCCCGCTGACCGGTTTCCTGAGAAGCCCGGGATCGTGAAATTGTTGATTTTTGATTTGTGATATTTGATTTATGAATCCGCAGTCCATCCATTCCATCCTGGCGAATCAACATCTCGATACAGACCGAGGCACCTGGGAGCGGAGGTTGTCCGAGGTCACCTCGCGGGATGTAGAGGCCGCATTGGCCTGGCGGCCTGGATCCTATAGCCAGGCAAAGTTGCTGGCGCTGGTTTCGCCGGCCGCCGAGGAGTACCTCGAGCGGATGGCGGTGCTGGCGCAGCAGTTGACGATTCAGCGATTCGGCCGGGCCATGCGGCTGTACGCGCCGGTGTATCTGTCGAGCTACTGCGTCAATCGCTGCCGATATTGCGGCTTCAACTGGGACAACACGTTCACGAGGGCTCGTCTGACCGTGGATGAGGCGGTGGCCCAGGCCCAGGTCCTTGCCTCCGAAGGCTACCGGGACATCCTGCTGGTCAGCAGCGAGGACAAGGCCTTCATCGACGTCCCCTACCTGGCGGAGTTGGCGAAGCGGCTCAAAGCGGGCCGCAGATTCGAAGTCGGAGACGCCGGCCCTGCAGCCCGCGGCCCAATGCCTGACGCCTTCAGTTTCATCGGCATCGAGATCTACCAGATGTCCGCTGCGGAGTACGAGCAGCTCTTCGCCGCGGGCATCGACGGGGTCACCCTGTACCAGGAGACCTACGACCGCGAGGTTTACGCCAGATACCATCCGGGCGGGCCCAAGGCGGATTACGACACGCGGCTTTGCGCCCCCGACGACATGGGGCAGGCGAACATGCGGGAAATCGGTCTCGGCGTGCTTCTGGGCCTGGCCGACTGGCGAATCGAGACGCTGGCTTTGGCCGAGCACGCTTGGCATCTCATGCGGCGACACTGGCAGTCGCGGGTCTCGTTCTCATTCCCTCGGCTGCGGTCCGCGTGCGGAGTCTCTTCGTCCGAGTTCCCTCACCTGCTGGCGGACAAGAACCTCGTCCAAATGATGTTGGCGCTGCGGCTGTGCTTCTCGGATTCGGGGATCGTCCTGTCCACAAGAGAGCCGGCCTATCTGAGGGATCGGCTCATGGGATTGGTCGTCACGAGGATCAGCGCAGGCAGTCGGACGAGCCCGGGCGGCTACACCGATCCGGACACCAACACCGGCCAGTTCGACGTCGTCGACAGTCGAAGCCCCGGCGAGGTGGTCGCCGTGATCCGGGACAAAGGCTTCGATCCCGTCTGGAAGGACTGGGACCGTTCGTTTTAGCGTGAGAAGGCTACGCCGATTTCTTGCGGCTGCCGCCGGCGAGTTGCTCCACGCGGGCCTGGGCTTCTTTCTTGCCGAGGTGGCGAATCGCCGCGATCCGGGCGACCTGCTGTTTGCGAGGCCGGCTCGTTTCACGTTCCCAACTGTAGATCGACTGGCCCGTCACGCCGACGAGCTTTCCGTAATCCGCCGCCGACAGCGCCAGGCGTTTGCGCTGCGATCGCAGGCCTTTGGCGGTGAATCGCACGCTGTCCCCATTGGTCTCGACGGTGCGGTCCGGCGCGGTCCGGACTGTCTGTTTCTCAATCGGGCCGAGCCTTCGCTGAAGGTCGGAGATCCGACGTTTCATCGCGGCAATATCCCTTCGATACTGGGCCGAGGCCCTTTTGAAGGCGACGGTCTGTTTGCGAAGCTCCTTGCGGGCCAGCCGCAGGATTTCTTCTCGAAGTACGCCGGCGATGTCTGCCATGTGGTCCTCCATGTGCTTGCGATCAAAACCCATCCCGTGCACGTCGTTCCGGAGAATCGGATGCGTCATGGGCACCATAACAGCATCGTCGGCACGTTATGTCAATAACAAATCGACAGCATCAGCGAGCCGCTCTCGCGGTGGCCACTTTGACCCCCTGTCTGTCGGTCAGCGAGAGCATCTCGCCGTTGTTAGACAGTCGGCCGGTGTAGTCGCCGACGACGAACAGGGATTGGCCTCCTTTGGGAGAGAGGCGACGGGCGCGGAAGGCAGTCCGGCTGGCTGCGACGTAGAGCGTGCCGTTTGCAGGGAGGACCGTGCCGCCTCGGAACGTGAAGAGGAGTGTAGGGGGATTGACGCCCGCGGTCAGGGTCCAGCCGGAGATGTCCACCGCGTACGAATTGGGGTTGCGCAATTGAATGTACTCTTCGTCCTGGTTGCCGCTGGCGGGGTTGCAGTCGGCGCCGGTGATGAGAACGATAGTCCCGGCCGGCTGGGCTTCGGGGATCTCATTCGTCCCAGGGGCCAGGCGGTTGAAGAGTTGTCTCCGCCGCTCGGGCAGGTACGAATCGCGGAGTTCCGCGACGGCTTCCGCGAACGGCTGCGGATAGTTCGGAGCGGTCGAGCCGTTGCCCCAGGCGTGCGAGTTCCACTTGGCGTTGTCCAGGGCCGCGTCGGGTCCGATCAGGGCCGCCAGTTCGTCGATCCGCGGCTCGTAGCGCAGACGCGACGGCGGCGTGCCCGGCGGCATCAGCAGTTCGTCCATGAGCGTCCGCACGCGACGGACGTACATCTGTCGCATTTCGGGAGTCCCGAAGATCGCGTCGGGCACACGGTTGCCGCTGCCGATGAACAAGGGCGTGTTCGCGATCAGGCGATGGTCCCAGTACGTCATCGAGCTGATCCATCGGCGGCCGAAGCTCAGGTCCACATCCCACGGCCACATCTGCCATTCGTCGCTGTAGCCGGTGTCGCGATAGAAGTAGTAGTTCTTGTGGCAGCAGTCGGTGTCGCCCGTCATCGCGCGGGCGGCCAGGAAGTTCACTACCTGTGGGATGTCCACGTTGTCGTACAGGTACCTGCGGCGGTCCTCGCCCGAGAGGCGAACGCCGTTGAAGAACGCCAGCAGATCCGCGTTGTCCTCGTTCTTGCGGGTCTTCTTCTCGGCGCCGCTGACGGCGTCGCCGGAATTCGTGAAACCGTTGTACATCTTGTAGAGGGCACCATCCGCGTTGAGGCCCATGCGGATCAGCCAGTCGCGATCGCCGTTTTCCACGATGTGTGCGGTCCCCCAGAAGACCCCGTTTTGCTGGACCCGCACAGGGATTGCCCAATGGCCGGGGCAATCGGCGTCGCGATAGGTCTCGTAGGCCAGAATGTTCCGCATCTGGGCCTTGTCGGGGTAGGTGGTCAGCAGATTGATGTCGTCCGCTCGCGGCTGCTCCTGGGCCCATCGAAAGTTGTGTCCTGGGTGAAAGTCGATATCGTAGCTCTTCTTCGGAAATCCCCGGCTGGACTGGCCGTGTATGTCGGCGGAGATGTTGTCGTAGAACTCGCCATTGAAGAAGATCGAACAGCGGGTTCCCGCGTCGGTATTGGCCGCCTCGGGATTCTCGATGAACCAATGCAGCACGGGCAGCGGGTTCCGCAGGCTCTGGTCCGCCACCACCGTGCCCTCGTACTGCGGCGAATTCAGCGGATCGCGGAAGGGCGGGAACCGCGAGAGGGTCCCGGTTGCGTCGGCGGCTGTGACGCGCCATCGCACCATCTGACCCTGCTGGAACGCGGTGTTGGGGATCCTCGCTCCGTAGACGCCGTCGCCGGGGGCTCTGTCGCCGTTGCGGCCGTCGTCTAGAATGGGAATCACCGAAATGGGGCCGAACATCACCTGGAACTGGAGCCACGCTTCTGTGATCGGTGCGAAGGTCGGCGTGATCCTCGCCGTGATCTGCAGGTTGTTTCGAATCGTGAGGTTCTGGGGCGAGTGGTTCACCTCGGTGATGACCGGACCCACCGTCTCGACGCCGTCGTTGTTCGGGCCGCCGGGCGTGGGGATGGGGAAGTAGCGGGCGAACTGCTCCGTCCCCGGGAGGGTCGCCAGCAATTTCGGAAGGATCAGCAGGCTCGCATCGGCCACGCCGTGATTCAAGCCCTGGATCGCTAGGACATTGGTCCCCACGCGAAGGAGATCGACGCGTCGGACCGGGAAATCCACCGGCGGCAGAACCCGGGCGACGGGCGCACTGGCGGAGGCCCCGGAGTTCCACGTCTCGTGGCCGGGTTCCGGGGCGTTGTGGCGGGCGATCTCCTGCCCGTTGAGGTAGGCGATCATCCCATCGTCGGCCCGCATCCGCAGGGCGAGCGTCCGGAACGCCGACGGGTCCGCGACGACAAACGGAATCCGGATATACAACGTCTCATTGAGGGCCCGCATGGCTGAGACATCCAGTCCGACCTGCCCGGGATAGCCGTAGCCGACGCCCGTCGTGCCGGAAAGCCACGCGGAATCGTCGAACTCCTCCCGCGTCCAGGGTCGCGGCTCGTCGCACACGCATTGCAGTTCCAGCGCATCGTCCAGGGGCACCCAGGCCAAGGCCGCCGCCCCCGGCGCCACCAGAACCTCTTCGGAGGTGGCCTCCACGAGCCCATAGGAGACATCCGCCGCTTGAACCGGGTAGACGGGAGCGAACTCCGAAACGACGGTAACCCCATCCGGCCCAACCAACCCCAGATACTCGCCGGACCCTCTCAAGCGAAAATTCGTGTGCAACTCGCCTGCCGGGTCCCGCCGGTCCTTCCCGGAGGCAAACACCACCAGATACCCATCCGGCTCCAGCCCGACGGCGGGAAACCGCCACTTGGTAAGGTTGTTGGCGGAATCGGTCAAACACCACCCCTCCAGGCTGACAGTCGCCGTCCCGGCGTTGTGGATCTCGATCCAGTCGGTCCTGTCGCGATCCTCATCGTGCAGGGTCGTATCGTTGACGGCCATGAACTCGCTGATGTGCACGAATGCCTGGGAATGGAGCGAAACCGCCGGACCCAGAAGCAGGAACAGCGAAACGAAAATGGCTGGACTTCGTGAGTACTTCATGCGAACCGCGATTCCATAGTCCGGACCGTTACCGACAGGGGGAATTCGCTTCCCGCCGTCCATCGTCAGCATAGCACAAATCGCTCCTGCGATCAAGGAAACGCCAGACGTGTAACCTGGACGACAGAGGTCAAACCGCTTTTGTGTTTGCGCCCTGCCGCATCTTATCGGCCCAAGGCATTCTCTTCGCCTGGGCAGCTTGTCCGGATTAAGGAGCGGTCTTTTTCGGCCGATAGAAGGTTCATGATGGGGCAGAGGCGGCCTGTGGATTGGCGTCTGGGGGGCCGCCGAGCGATAAAAAGGACCGGTGATTCCAGGGATGGCGGTCCGCCCTGTGAGGGCAAGGGCGTGCGGGCTCATTTCTTTCGGTCGTTTTCCTTTTCTCCTGGGCCGGGGCCCGTTGTCTCTTCGATCAGCGACAGGGCCTGCTCGATCAGGATCTCTCCGGCCCCTTCGGCCAGAAGCGTTCCCGAGCCCGGTTCGTAGCCGCCCTCTTTGTAGGCTTGGCGATGGTTCACGTATCCAACCACGTCGTTGGCCAGACTGACGACAAAGAGGTTCTTCGCGGAAACCCTCTCTTTGATCGCCAGGCCCACCTCCACAAGGATCTCGCCCGGCAGACCCAGGATCCACGTGTCCCCGAGGGTCAGGACCTGGATCTCGGTGGTGAAGGATGATGAACTGCCACCTGTCTTGCAGGGCAGGGTGATTTCTCTTGTCGCGGCTCTCAATACGACGTCGCCCGAGGCCGTCGCCATCTGGAGTCTCTTCAAGGCTTCGCCGCCAAGGGCCTTGCCGAGCTGTTCGCAGGGCTTCACATCCCGTCGGAGCGGAACGGTGTTTCCCGCCAGACCCAGTACGAACAGACTGGTTCCGCCCTCGGCCTGCTCCACGACGTGCGTTGCGGTCGCGGGGTAGTCGGCCGAGATTGTCGTGCTCAGGAATGGATAGATGCAGACGGGATGGCAGCCGAAACCGATGATCGAGCCAACAACTCGTCCGCTCGCATCCTCCATGCGAAAGGCGAGTACCGCCGGATCGATAGGGCCGAACTCCAGAGGAGCCTCTCCCGTCGCAGGATCAAGGACGGCGCGCATGCGGCCGTCACTGCCGGTTTCGAGTCTTCGAGTTGCTGCGACGGTTTCGGGCACCGTGAACGCCATCTTGACCTGGCCGTCCGGCGTGCGGGGTCTGCGATTGTAGATGACCTCGGGCAGCGAGCCGAGGGCCGCGCCGATCCGCACATCCTGCATGTTTCGATGCGCGATCTGTACCGAATCGGCGATCTTGCTTACCAGGACCCGGCAATAGGCCTGGTCGATCCGCGAGGCTTCGAGCCGGCCTTCGGCGGGGACCTTGGATCGAGTGAAGACCTCCGGGCCGGAATGCGTGTGCGTGGCGCAGACCATGATGTTCTTTTCCGGGATGCCGGTCTTTTCGTGCACGAGGGCCCGCACGGGATTGGTGATGTCCTCCAGGGGTGTATAGAGCAGATCGGCCGAGACGATGGCGAGGGTCGTGGTCCCGTCGGTGAGCACCATGGCCTTGGCGAAGAGGTTGTCTCTGATCGCATCGCTCGGCTGCCCCTTGGATCCGATCAGCGTGATCCCCAGCGGGGGCGTGATATCGACTTTTGCGCAGCCGCCGCGAAGCGAGGCCCGAGCGATCGTCGCCAGGGTGAGGCCCAACAGCAGAAAGAGAAGTCTGAAGTGTGAAGTCTCAAGTGTGAAGTCGGAGCTTCGCGGGGCCATGGTCCTGATTCTCCTTTCATCGAACACGATCCGAACATTCTATACGGTGGATTTCATTCTTGACACTTCAAACTCGACACTTCAAACTCCAACTATAGTCTTTGAAAGGGGTTTGCCATGAAGAGCGGCGATTTTTCGAGACGACGGTTCATCGCGGCGGCCTCGGCCGGTTCCCTTGCGGCGGCTGCCTCCAGAACGATCCCTGCGTACGGAAACGCGGTCAAGAAAGCGGGACAACTGGCGATCCTGGGCGGTCAGCCGATGAGGGCCAAGAACAAGCCCTGGCCCGAGTGGCCGTACTGGGACGACAGCATGATAGACACGCTCGTCAAGACCGCCAAGAGCCGCATCTGGTGCCGGATACAATCGACTTCGGGGACCGTTCCCACGTTCGAGAAAGAATACGCCCGGCTGATGGGGACGCGGTTCTGCGTCGCCACCGGCGCGGGCACCCAGGCCCTGCACACGTGCGTCGAGGCGATGGGCATTGGGCCGGGCGACGAGGTCATCACGAGCCCCTACACCGATCCCGGCACGATTCAGGGCATTCTGTCTGCGCGAGCGCTGCCTGTCCTGGCGGATCTGGACGTCGAGTCGTACCAGCTCGATCCTGCGGACGTCGAGAAAAAGATCACGGAGAACACCCGGGCGATCATGCCGGTCCATATGATGGGCCAGCCCTGCGATATGGATTCGATCATGGCGATCGCCAAGAAACATAACCTCCGCGTGATCGAGGACGCCTGCCAGGCGCATCTGGCCGAACACCGGGGAAGAAAGCTGGGGACGATCGGCGACGTGGGGTGCTTCAGCTTCCAGTCGAGCAAGACCATCGCCTGCGGCGAGGGCGGAGGGATCATCGGCAACGACGAAGAACTCATGGACAAGTGCTACACGGTCCACAACCATGGCACGTCGCGCCGAGGCCGAACCGAGCTGATCGGGCCCAAGTACCGGATGAACGAGTTTGAGGCCGCGGTGCTGCTGGGCCAGTTGCCCGGCGCGGTCGAGCGATGGCGACGCCGGAACGAAAACGCCGCCTACCTGACGAAGCGGCTCAAGGACATCACTGGCCTGACACCCCAGAAGCTCTACCCCGGCACCGACAGCGGTTCTTTCTATCTCTACACGATGTCCTACCATCAGGAACACTTCGACGGCGTCAGTCGCGCGACGTTCCTGAAGGCCATGAGCGCCGAGGGCGTCGGCCTGAGCGAATATATCGCGCAGGGTCTGCACAAAGAGCCCTGGATCGATGAGATCGTGAAGTCCAGGAGCTATCAGAAGATGTACTCGGCCGACCGGCTCCGGCGGTTCAGCGAGGAACGGGCCTGCCCCAACTGCGACCGGGTCTGCGATGAGATGGTCATGTTATGGGCTTCGGGCCCGCTGCTGGCGCCTCAGAAGGACGTGGCCGACATCGCCGACGCGATCGAAAAGGTGTGGGAGAACCGGGCCCAATTGAAGCAGATCTGATGTCGACGGCTCGTCGGGGATGGGTCGTCAGGGTTTGCGCGAAATCCCCAGTTCGAGCACCGAATAACCGTCGATCTCGAAATGCTCGACGACGATTTCGACGGTCTTGTCTTCGGTCAGCGTCAACTCGCCGGCATCGCGGGTCGGGCCGTGCCATGCCCAGTTCTCGATGACCGGCTTGTCGTCGACGAGGACGCGGACTCCGTCGTCGCTGAGGGTCGTGAATTCCCACGTGCCGGCCGAGAGCGGCAGTTGGGTTCGAGCGATCATGCCGAAGTGGTCGCCGCCGAGCTTGGCGGCCGTGATGGCTTCCGAGAGATTCTGTTCGCTCGGGCCGCCCCAGGCGTACTTCAATGTGAGTTGCCGGGTCTGCCCTGAGACAGCGGTCTTGCCTCGACTGAGATTCCGCCAGGCCGGAAGGTTCGTTCGCGGATCTTCGGCCTCGGTCCACTTGAAGAACGTGAGGTCCCAGGTCGTCGAGATCAACGTGCCGCGAATCTCGTGCCGCCAGTCGCCGTCCTTGACCCGCAGCAGATAGGGATGCACGCCGGGTCCTGCACAGGAGAGAGTGAAGATCCTCGCGTCTTGGCCGGCGGAGCCCTGCCCGCGGACCCCATCCCCTTCGACCGTGATCGTGGCGTTCGGGGACACATTGTGCAGGTCGAAACGAATGGAAGCACCGGTGTCCTGGACCTTGCGAACCAGAGGGGATTCGTGGTCCCAGGGGCCCCATTCGGTCATGACGATGTTCTGTCGGCCTCGCAACTGAGGCCGAGCGCCGACCGGGCGGGTTGAACCATACGCGACGTACCGAGGCATGGCGGGAACCTCGGCCTTTGCGCCCTTGCGTACGAGAGATTCCGGCTCTTTCGACATCTCCTGGTCCACGTTCTCCAGCGAGTTCTCACCGAGGATCAGCTCGCCGGGCCCGCGCAGGTGAAATGCCAATTTGTCGCCGACGAACTGATTGTCGCCCGCGAAATTGTCCTTGGACTCCGTGCCGTTGGCCTTTGCCCAGGGCTTGTCTGCAAAGGCGCCTACCGGCCCACCCCACAGATGGACGCCGCACTTGTTTGTCTTGAAGGTGTTTGCGAGGATGCGATTGCGCCGGCCGTGCTCGATATTGACGCCGCCGCGTTCGAGGCCATAGGCCATTTCGCCATTGCCTTCGATCCGGTTTCCTGCGATCAGCGTGTTCTGCGAGTAGCCGCCCCACACGCCGCAGATGGCGTTTTCCACCAGGCGGTTGTCGTAGAACACGTTCCCGAAGGAGAAGGTCATCTCGATTCCGTGGGCGGGGGCATAGGAGAAGTCGTTGCCGATGAGCAGATTGTCGTTGTTGCCGCGTCGCTGGTACCAATCGGGCGGGTGGCTGCCGGTCTCGCCCAGGGCTTCTTTGCCCGCGAATCCGAAGAAGCCGTCGCCGCCGTGGGTGGCGGAGTTCTCCGCGATGACGTTGTCGCAGTTCTGCTCGAACATGAGGATGCCGGCGGAGTCCTGGCCGCGGTTGTAGACGCCGTGGCTGTACCCGCGCACGCAGAAGTCGCACGCATTCCGTGAGATCGTATTGCGGCTGGACCGCCACAGCGCGATGCCCCAGCCCGAGTTGAACGAAAAGTCGTTGTCGAAGATCTTCGAATCGTTCACCCGGTCGAGGCACAGGGCGTTCTGGCCGTGGCCGACCTTGCAGTTGTGCACCGTGATCTGATTCGAATCCTCGACGTACATCGCGGCGCCGTAATTGAGCAGCCACTGATTCTCGTCGTTGTCGTGGGGAAAGAGCCAGTCTCCGCTGTCCTCGGCCGCGGGGGTGGACTTCAGGTACGCGCGGCGATTGTCGGAGGCGTCGATGGCGTCGAGCGTCAGGCCGTGGGTCTTCGTCGCCCAGAGACCGCCCCAGAAGCCGCTGACGCGAGCGCCCTTGATCGTGACGTTGGATTGCCCGTCGATGCGGATGCCGTAGCCTCTGTACTCGTCGGGCCGGCGGTCTCGCGGCGAACCCCGCAGGTGCGAGCCGGGGGCGAATGCGATTTCCACATCCGACGCGACGATCTGAATCACGCCGTTGCCGTTGAGGTCCTCGGTAATCGTGCCGGCAGGAATGACGATCGTGCAGGATCGAGAGATCCTGACGTCATCCGACGTGACGCGCACGGTCGGCAACTCCTGGGCGGTCCCAACCGAGACCGCCCAGACGATGAGTATGGTTGTCAACGACGACATTCGACTCCTCGACACTCCATCATTCTACGACCCGAGGGAACTCCGTCACACGGATGTTCGTGCATCCGTAGGGAATCAGCGTAAGTTCCTCGATCGGCTCTCTGGATCTTTGTGGCTCCGGCTGGATTTCTTCCGCCCAGCCATGCGCGAGTTTCCAGTTGGGGAGCTTGCGGCCCTTGACCCTGGCGACCATGCCTGCGCCCTCCGGTGAGAAGGGCTTCTCGCCCACCGGTTGTTCCGCAAACGTGATACTGGTCTGGGGTTTGGCTTCGTCGATGAGCAGGCCGTAGTTCCAGGGCGTCGTCGGACGGACCTCGAAATCTCCGTGCGGAAGCTCGCGGTGCGGCTTGTCCACATTCACCTGTTTCCACTCTTCGCCCAGTTTCAGGGAATAAACCAGCGGGCCTCGCTCGATCGCGACGGCCTCGTTGTACCGCCTCGAGGTCTTGACGCTCATCGGGAAACGCAGGGCGACCTCGGTCGTGCCTTTCCACTGGCGCTCGACTTTGTGGAAGACGCCTGCCTTGAGCGGTTTCTCCGAACCCCCCGCGACACGAATGGTGGCATTCTGCGTCCAGGCCGGGACGCGCAGCGCCAGCGGGAAGCTGGCGGCCTTGTCCGTCGTTACCGTGATCTTGATCGTCTCGCGGAACGGGTAGTCGGTGTCGGTCGCCACGGAGACTCGTGCGCCGCCTGTCTCGAAGCGGGCCGTGCTCGGCGCGTAGGCCACCGCGGCGATCCCTTCGCCCGCACGCATCCAGAGATGGGCGGCGAACTTGGGCCAGCCCTGGTGCATGTTCGCGGTGCAGCAGCCGAAGTTGGGTTCCAGGCCATAGATGTTCGACTCCGGCCCGTTCGACGACCACATGTGGTCCGGATTGATCGTGCACTGGACCTGGTTGACCTGCTGGTCGTACTGGTGCGACCACATGTCGGGCGCAAACGTGGCGGGCAAGGCGTTGAAGGCGATCCGCTCCAGACGGTCGCCAAAGGCCGGGTGGCCTGTCACGGCGATCAGGTGTTCCAGCGAGTACATCGCCTCGACGACCGCGCAGAGTTCGGTTCCCTGGGTGGGGCTCTTGCCGGCGAGGCACTCGTCCCCGGTGAACATGCCGTTCACCTGACCGTGATAGCGGTCGAGGATCGCCAGCATCTTGGCGGGGAATGCCCGTTCGATGTCCCGTCGAGTCAGACGCCAGGACAGGGCGTAGGCTTTCAGGGCCATGCCGGTGTTGACGACGTGCTTGTCAAAACGCCATAGGCCGCGGCGAGGCGTAGGGTTTGTGACGTCCTCCCGACCGTAGAAGGCCAGGTAGTCGAAACCCTGCTCGTGCAACTTGCGGGCCAGGTCGAGCAGCCATTTCTCGCCGGTCTTCTCGAAGACATAGTAGACGGGGATCAGGCCTTCGAACCAACGGAACTTGCCCCAGGAGAACAGCGGCGTGCGGTCGAGCGCGTCGAGCGTAGCCTTGAGATTGCGAAGGACCGCCTGGAGCACAGCAGCGTCTTCCGTGGCCTCGTGGTATTGGACGAGCACTTTGTTGGCCAGCAGAATGGCCCAGAGATCGTAGGACTTTGCGCTGGCGTCGAGCGGATAGGGTGCGTACCAGCCGTCGGGTCGTTGATTGGCGACGATGTGATCGACGTACCGCTTGACCTTGGCTTTGAGGGCCTCGTCATCCAGGACCCACGCCAGGGGAATCACGCCGTCGAGCCAATAGGGGGCCCGCTCCCAGCCTTCGGCCTTGCCGCCGAACCACTGGCTCTGACCGACATCGGGCCAGAATTCATCCAGGTGACCGCTCAGGCCGTCGGCCTGGATGCGAAGCTGTCGCTGGAGCCAGCCCGCCGGACGAACCGAGCCCAGCGGCAGGGGCCCAAACGCCAACTCGGCCAAACCCGATAAGGCCTTGCCGCGGGACTTCTCGGTTGCGGATTTCGATGCGGACCCGGCCTGGGCCAGCGGCGATGCGGCGATGACTGCGGCCCCGCCCGCGATGCCGGCCAGGAATTGACGACGTCTCATGTGCGGTGTATTCATGGGTTCTTTTCTCCAATCGCTGTAGGGGCGACGCATGCGTCGCCCTCGGCAATCCCATTTGGTTGTTGATGCTACCTCCGGAGGCCTTCGCGTTCAAGGCATATTGTCTGGGCGAACTCGAACAGGGATGGTACCATGGGTTCGCATCGTAAAGGAGAAACGCCATGAGAAGGACATCGAGGACGACGTCGGCAGCCTTCATCCTGTGGTCTGTGTCGTTTGCGCCGGCCCTGGGGAACTTCACGCATCCGGGTCTCCTGCACACGCAGGCGGGCGACAATCCCATTGTTACGCTTGAACCGAAGCCGCGAGAGGGGATGCTGCTCAACCCGGGCAAGGGCTGGTCCGTGAGTGGGTCGCCCCAGAGGCAGCCGAAGGAGGTGCTCGACCTGGCGGGCATGGGCATGATGCGGCTGGACTGGGCGACGCTCGAACCGCAGGAGGGTCAATACAACTGGGATGTGCTGGACCGCTTCCTCGACAGTTGGGGCAAGCTCGGCAAGGTCTGCAACATCGGCGTAATGTGCGCCAACACCCACGGTCGCGACCCGAACGGCTACGTTACGCCCAAGTGGGTCTTCGACGCGGGGGCCCACAAGATCGAGATCCTCCTCAAACCCGACCAGTCCACCACCGGCACGCCCGGTCGAAAGATCGCGCCGGTGTTCGACGACCCGGTCTTCCTCGAAAAATTCGCCGATTTCCTGCGGGCCTTCGCGGATCGCTATGACGGCGACCCGCGCATCGCCGTGCTCGACATTCGTTCATACGGCAACTGGGGCGAGGCCCACATGCACCCGTTCGGGGTGCCGGACATTGCGCCGGAGAAGTTCCGACAACACGTCCAAATGCACCTGGATGCGTTCAAACGCACGCAGCTTTGCCTGTCGCGCAACGCCCACCTCGGCAGATTCGGCCCGCTCAAACCCGTTTTTGACTGGGCTGTGCTGGAGAAACACGTCGCCCCGCGTCGGGACGGCATCTGCGGCAACAGCGACGGCAGCGAGACCGCCATCGGCCTGGGCATCGCGCCGGGCGTCTTCGAGTTGTTCGACAACTATGACGGCGTGAAACGTCGCGGCTGGTGGGACGGGATCAAGGACAAGAACGGATGCGGATTCACGCTCGAAGAATGCATCGAGAATGGCAAACCCACATGGGTGGATCTCGGTCGCGGCGGCGAATCGGGCCTTCGCATGGTCCGCGAGAATCGCGAGCTGATCGAGCGGCTCACCAACCGCATCGGATACCATTTTCATCTTCATCGCATCACGTATTCCCGCAAGGCCGAGAAAGGCAATCTCGATCTGGAACTGACCTGGGTCAACCGGGGCGTCGCGCCGATCTATGTCCCGTGTGCAGTGGCCGTCTCGCTGATCGATGGGAGCGGCAAGCACGCGGGAACCGTTTGGCCGCGGGAGTGTTGTCCGCACAAGTGGATGCCCGACCGACCCGCTGTCGAGAAGCTCCATATCGAGTGGGCGGACGTCCCGGTTGGTGAGTATCGCCTCGCACTGGCGTTGACTCGCGAAAGCGGCGATCCTGCCCCCCACATCCGGCTTGGCACAGATCTGCCTGCCAGCGAAGGCTGGTACGTCCTCGGCACAGTCGGTGTTGTGCGTTGAGAATCGGTTCGGTTGCCTGCTGGGATAGGGTGGACATGGGGACGATTCACCGGTAGACTGGCGGACATCTTGGGTAGGGGCGGGTTTCAGACTCGCTCGTACAATCTGTGAACGCTGAGCAGTTAGGAGACCAGCATGCGTAAGAGAGAATCCCATCTCAATCGGCGTGACTTCCTCAAGAGCGCGGTCCAGGCCGGCGCCTTGTTTGCCATGCCCTATGTGATCCCCAGCGCCGCCCTTGGCGGCAACGGCCGTGCGGCCCCGAGCGAGCGGATTCGACTCGGCGGCATCGGCATCGGCGGCCGTGGCGGCTACGTGCTCGGATGCTTCCTGCACGAGCCGGACGTGCAATTCGTGGCGGTCTGCGATGTGAAAGCCAACCGCCGCCAGGCGGTCAAGCAGATGGCGGACAAGCGCTACGGCAATCAGGACTGCGCCACGTACAGCGACCTGCGGGAACTGCTGGCCCGCGACGACATCGACGCAGTGCTGATCGCGACGGGCCCGAACTGGCACGGGATGGCCTCGGTCCTCGCGGCCAATGCGGGCAAAGACGTCTACTGCGAAAAGCCCTGCACGAAAAACATCGCCGAGAGCCTGGTCCTGGCAGACGTGTTCCGGCGGACCGGTCGGGTTTTCCAGGCCGGCACGCAGCGGCGCAGCCTGCCCAATTTCATGTATGCGATCGAGCTGGCTCGGACCGGGCGGCTCGGCCAGCTCCAGGCGCTGCACGCCCATCCGATGGGCCTCAAGGCCGAGATGAGCGGCTGGCTGCCCGCGGAGCCTGAGCCCGCCAAGGAGCTGGTGGATTGGGACACGTATCTCGGTCCCGCCGCCTGGCGGCCCTTCAATCCCAGACTGCTCGACGGCTTCAACTTCGAGAAAGGCGGCGGCATGATCGGCGCTTTCGGCGCAGGCGGCTGCCTCGAATGGGGCTCTCACTGCGTCGATCTGTGCCAGTGGGCCAACGACGCCGACGGAACGGCCCCGGTGGAATACGAACCCAAGAACGGTCAACTCCATGCCCGCTACGCCAACGGCGTGAAACTGGTCATGCGAAACGACGGATGGCTGCCGCTGGGGTCGTGTCCGGTGCGGTTCGAAGGCGACAAGGGCTGGGTCGAGACCGGCGACGACGGAGAACTCGTCGCAAGCTCGCCGGAATTGCTCGTCAACAAGGGCGCCAAGATCGGCGGCTACCCGGCCGACTTCCACGTGCGGGACTTCCTCGATTGCGTCAAGACGCGAGCCCAAACCCGAGCCAACGCCGACGCCGCCTGCTATTCGCACATCGCCTGCCATGCGGCCAACATCTCGCTGCTGCTGGGCCGCAAGGTTGTCTATGATCCGGTGAAGCACGAGTTCCCGGGCGATGAAGAAGCCAATCGTCTGCGTTCCGAGGCGTTGCGCGAGCCGTGGCGGATGTGAAAACGGTGGCCTGTGTCCCCGTGTCCTGTTTTCCGGATTACGAGCCACGAGTCGCTTTTCTTACGAGGATGACTACGATGTTTCAGAATCGATGTTTCGTATGGTGTGTTGCGTTCGTTGCGGCGATGGCGTTTCTGTCGGTCGCCGACAGTCAGGCCGTTCCCAGCGAGAAAGAACTTCAGTTGATCAGCGTGCTCCAATCCAACGCGCCCGCCGGGGAGAAGGCGATCACCTGCAAACGGCTGGCCATCTACGGCACGCAGGAAGCGGTCCCGGCGTTGGCGCCGCTGCTGGCCGACGAGCAACTGTCGTCGTGGGCCCGGATCCCGCTGGAGGTGATTCCCGGCCCTGCCGCCGATGGGGCTCTTCGCGATGCGATGAGCAAGGTGCAGGGCAAGCTGCTGGTCGGTGTGATCAACTCGATCGCATTTCGTCGCGATGTCCAGGCGGTGAACGCGCTCGTCGAGAAGCTCAAGGACTCGGACGCGGACGTTGCCTCTGCCGCGGCGGTGGCCCTGGGCTGCATCGGTGGCGATCAGGCTGCCGGCGTTCTGGAGCAGGCACTGGCCAGCGCCTCCCCGGCGGTTCGTCCCGCGGTGGCGGAGGGGTGCGTCCGATGTGCAGAGCAGTACCTGGCCCAGGCGAAGACCGCCCAGGCCAGGAAGCTGTATGACGCGGTCTGCGTGGCCGATGTGCCCAAGCAGAGGATTCTCGACGCCACCCGCGGGGCGATCCTGGCTCGTGGGGCCGCCGGAGTTTCGTTTCTGGTCGAGCAACTGACCTCGGCCGACAAAGGCCGGCTCGGCATCGGACTGCGGACCGCTCGCGAGCTGCCCGGCCAGGATGTCACGGAGACCCTGGCCGCCGCGATGGGCCGGGTGAGCCCGGAGCGTCAGCCTCTGCTTCTGCTGGCGATCGCGGATCGCAAGGACGCCGCGGTGCTGCCTGCGGTCGTCAAGGCTGCCCGGAGCGGTTCAACCGAACTGCGAACCGCTGCAGCGGGAGCCCTGGTCCGCGTGGGCGACATCTCTTGTGTGCCTGTTCTGCTGGATGCGGCGGTTCAGGACGACGCTCAACTGGCGCAGACGGCCAAGATGACATTGGCCAAGCTCCCCGGCAAGGACGTGGAGGCCGATGTTCTGGCCCGACTGCCGCAGGCGACGGGCAAGACCCGCCGGGTGCTGATCGAACTGGCTGCATATCGCCAGCTCGATGGGGCTCTGCCTGCGGTCCGGCAGAGCATCGAAGATCCCGACGCCGAGATTCGCGCCGCCGCCATCCAGGCGATCGGCGTGCTCGGCGGAATCCAGCAAGTGACCGACCTCGTGACGCTCGTTCAGAAGACCAGGCAGACTGGGGACATCGAGAAGGCGCTCCTGGCGGTCAGCGCCCGCTCGGGCCAGGCGTGCGTGCCGAAGCTGCAGCCGCTCATGCAGAGCAATGACGCCAGCCTTCGCATCGTCGGTCTGCGTGCGATGGCGATCGTCGGTGGACCCGATGCCCTTGCTGCCGTGAAGTCCGCGATCGCCGACAAAGAGGAAGAAGTTCAGGATGAAGCGGTTCGCACGTTGTCGACCTGGCCGAACAAGTGGACTCAGGATTCCGCGGCGGGCGAAGTGCTTCTGACGCTGGCGAAGTCCGGGAAGAAGACTTCGCATCAGGTCCTGGGCCTTCGCGGGTATCTGCAATATCTCCGAGGCGACAGGTCGCTGGCCGGCGCGGACAAGATGGCCAAGATCAATGATCTGCTCGGGCTCATCCAGCGTCCTGAAGAAGAACGGCTGGCCATCGCGGTTCTGGGCGGGGTCGAGGCCCCCGGCGCTCTGGAGCTGCTCATGAAGTTCGCAGCCGATCCCCCCGTTGCAGAGGAAGCCTATTCCGCGATCGTCAGCGTCGCAGGCAAGAACGTGCAGGGCGTGTCCGTGGAGCAACGCCGGTCGGCCCTTCAGACCGTCGTCGAGAAATCGAAGAACGCCGGGACCAGGCGAAGGGCCGAGTCATTGCTCAGGAATATCTGAGGCAATCCATGGACCGACGAGAATTCCTCCAATTGCTGGCCGGCGGCGCTCTGGCCGCCGGATTGAACCCCGCGATCGGCGCCTCGGGGTCGGGACAGGCAGGCCGATCGTTCGGTCCCAATCGCCCCCGGCGGTTCGGCGACGGACGGGACTGGTTCTTCGAGAAACGCTTCGGCCTGTTCCTGCATTGGGGAATCTATTCGATCCCCGCCTGGCATGAACAGCACCAATGGCGGGCCCGCGTGTCTCGCGCCGAATACGTGAAGCTGGCCGGGCAGTGGAACCCCCGCAAGTACGACCCGGACCGCTGGCTCGATCTGATGCAGGACGCAGGCATGAAGTACGTCTGCATCACCACGAAGCATCATGATGGCTTCTGCCTCTGGGACACGAAAGAGACGAGCTTCAACACGATGAACACGCCCTACAAGCGTGACATCATCGGGATGCTCGCCGACGCCTGCCACAGGCGGCGCGTGCCTCTGTGCCTGTACTATTCGATCGCGGACTGGAACCATCCGAATTACCCCAACCAGGGCCGGCATCACGAATTGGCCGGTCCCGAACCGGGCGATCAGCCCGATTGGGACAAGTACCTGGAGTTTCTCAAGGCCCAGGTGCGCGAGTTGTGCACCCAGTACGGCGAGATCCATGGCTTCTGGTGGGATATGAACGTTCCCAAGCACGTCGATCCCTCCATCAACGCCATGATCCGCCAGCTCCAGCCCAAGGCGGTGATCAACAATCGCGGCTTCGACGAAGGCGATTTCGGCACGCCGGAGCGGGACTTCGACAGCGGGGCGGCCGAGGCGATTGGTTTCGACAGGCCCACCGAAGCATGCCAGTCCGTCGGCATGGAGAGCTGGGGCCATCGCAAGGACGAAGACTACTACACCGACCGGCATCTG
Source organism: Sedimentisphaerales bacterium (assembly GCA_035476995.1). Lineage (GTDB taxonomy): Bacteria > Planctomycetota > Phycisphaerae > Sedimentisphaerales > Anaerobacaceae > PLanc-01. Next base: position 60,897 of record DATIKY010000011.1, read on the forward strand.
ATCCGCAGTCTGGATCGCTACCTCGCTCGCGACGCCGACTACCTGCTCAACGTCGGCCCGACGGCTGAGGGGGGCATTCCCAAAGATGCGGCCGCGGTCCTCAAGCGGATTGGGCGATGGTATCGCGCGGTGGAGGAGTCGCTGGTGAACGTCGAGCCGGCCTCGGTTTTGACCTCCAACCGAAACGTTCTGCTGACTCGACGGGACCGCACGCTCTACGTCCATCTCAACAAAGACCCGATCGGCGACGGCGTGAAACTCAAACCCATCAACGTATTGCCCGAATCCGCGGTGCTGCTGAACGACGGTCGGAAGATCGATTTCGCGGTGAATCTGGCCCCGAGCGACCACTCGGAGCAGAAGGCCTACCTGCGATTGCAGAAGCTGCCCGCCAACGAAATGGCCAACACGGTGCTTGTGGTGAAACTGGAGTTCGATCGTTCTTTGGATGATCTGGTTGTGGCGTAGGCAGGCCCCGGTGGGACCTCCGACAAGCAATCTGGCGGTGAACGATGCCGGCGAAAGGTCACCGTTGATGTTGCCAAGGAACTTCGAACGGATTCGGTCGATGTCGTTGAAGTGACCTGGTGAAGCGAAATACACATCAGGAGGACGATCATGCACACACATTATGATCGCAGGGCTCTCTTGAGAATCGGAGCGGCCGGCGCTGCGGCGTGGGCTGTTGGCGGGACCACGTCTGCCTCCGAGGCGAAACCTCTGGAAACAGTACGCGTCGGTCTGGTCGGAATCGGCGGACGCGGGACGGTGCTGCTGAAGATTCTGCTGGGCCTTGAAGGGGTTCAGGATTTGCAGGCCCAGACGTTCGGCCTCGTTCACGGCGTGCTTGAACAAGGCCCGCCAGGGTTCGCTCATGAATCGGACCGGGCCGCGGGGAACGCCGACGTCAACCTCCATGAGGATCACCCCGCCGATGTCGGCCTGTTTCATTGCCTCCAGGTCCGCGGTGATCCCCTCGCGACTGAGGTTGCCGTCCATGAAGAACCAGTAGACCCACGGCTGGGCGGAGGCGGACGGGTCGCGGAAGTCCGCCACGAGATCACGGGCGCGAGATGGCGCTGCAACCACGGCAAGCAACAGGAGGAAGCACGAAATCCGAAACAAATCCAAAGGACCGAAGCCCAAATGACCGAAACGCTATCGCAACACCGAGGCTCCGTTTGGGATTTTGGATTTCTGTCATTCGTGCTTGTTTCGGATTTCGATATTCGGATTTCGAATTTGCTTTTCGCATTTTTCTCCCAGTCTCTTGCCAGCCTCCTCCAGCCAGTCGCTCGGAATCGCGGCGTACGGCCGGAACCGCTCCATGCCGCCTTGCTCCTCGCTGTGGAGCAGGGCCCGGTGCAGGCCCAGTTGGTTGGCGATGGGCGAATCGATCAGATTGCTCGAATCGGCCGTGCTCATCTGGAACAGCACGCGATGGTCGAACTCGTGGATCGTCTGGCGGTCCAGAGTTCGTTCGAGCGTGCTGAGCGTGTTGGCCCAGATTAGCGTGTGGATGCCGACGGTGGGGCCTTCCCGCAACAGGTCGGCGAACTGCACGTCGCAGCGGGGCGCCGCTTCCTCGTCGCGAGAAAGGCTGAACACATCTTCGCTGCGCCGGAGCATCCGGTATCGTTGCAGGCCGAAGATCATCAGGAAGATGGAGAGAGCGTCGTGCCGACTCTCTTGAACCCTCGCATCGGCCTGGCGTGCCAGTTCGCCGATCGCGTCAACGACGTCGTGCCACCCGACGTTTCGGCATTCGTGCGGGACCGCGGCTGCGATTCGTTCGAACGCTCCGACGCCGGCGGAATCGGGCGCGCTTCCATCCAGAATGAGGAATCGGGCCGCGGATGGGGGGATCTGCGCCGCCAGGCTCAGGATCGCCGCGCTCATCAGGTTTTTCGCAAGGTCGTCCCGCTGGCCGACGATCAGGACGTTGGAACCGCTCTGGCGGCGGAACGCGACCGCAGTGGGCTCCTTGATCGTCACCGGAGCGCCCAGCCAGATTCGCGGGGCTGTCGCATCCATGGGGGTGCGCCCGTCCAGGCAGGCCTCCAACTGGCGGTTTTCTCGAATGTCCGCTGGGGCGCTGCCCTCGAAAACGATGGCCGGTTCCGGGACGGGCGACGCATGCATCGCCCTTACGCGTTCACGAACTCGACTCAGATAACCGTCCCGAGTCGCGTCGGCCAGCCAGGCGGTCTGGAAGGGGCTGTTGCCGGTGAGCCGGCCGCCGGCGTCGTTGTAGATTGCCTCGCCGGGACGGGAGAGCAGACGGGCCGCCATGTTGTCGTCGTCGAGGATCAGTTGCGAATCCGCGTCCGAGCACTGGAGGGCGATTCGCACGGCCATCTGCCCGATTGTGCTGCGGGCCAGGCCGAAGACGCCGCCCAGGGTTTGGGAACCGAGCACCACGTGGATGCCGAACGCGCGGCCCTGGCGGACGAGCTGTTCGAGCAGGACCGCGGCGTCCTGGGCGAGCTTGTCGTCGTCGGCGAAGAAGACCTGGAATTCGTCCACGACGAGCACGGTGCGGGGCATGGGTTTGCCCGTCGCTTTGCGATAGGCGGCCAGATCCTGCACGCCGGCCTGGCGGAAGAGGTCGCCCCGGCGGGTCATCTCCGCGTCCAGACGCTGGAGAATGCTCAGGCCGAACTCGCGGTCGCTCTCGATCGCGATCGCGCGGGCGTGAGGCAGATGGTTCGTCGCGTAGGTCTTGAACTCGACGCCCTGCTTGAAGTCGATCAGGTACAGCTCGACCTGGTCCGGGGCGTACCACAGCGCTAGGTTCGTGATCATCGCGTGCAGCAGTGTCGATTTGCCCGATCCGGTCTTGCCGGCGATGAGCATGTGCTGGGCGACGCCGCGCCCGAGGGACAGGTACTGCAATCGCGTCGCGCCCGTGCGGCCCAGCGGGACCCGAAGCTCCGAACTGCTGCTGAGCGACCAGAACTCATCCTCGGTCGGCGCGATGGCGGTGAAGGGGACCTCGACCCGTGCGGAGGCCGCGCCGGCTTTGCCGATCACATGCATGGCCTGAGTGAGCGCGGCTTCGTCGGGCGGCGCGTCCAGGACGAGGGGAAACTGCCTGAGCACATCGTCCCGCCAAACGAATCGCCCGTCCTCGTACGCCAGGTGGACGCTTGCCGCGCAGATGTCCCGCATGTCCACGCCGCTGGGCAGGTCGGCCCGCGTGTCATAGGCGATCAGGGTGTGGACGCCGCAGCGAGGGCCGCTGTGAATGACGCTGCTCAGGCGTCGAGCGGTCTCTTCGCTGAAGTTGCGGGGGAAATCGGCGATCACCAGGAACCGGTAGGGCTCCGCGAGCTCCCCCGCCTGGCGATTGTACTGCTCGATGGTCTCGAACTCGTTGCGGAGGTACTTCTGGATGACGTTCTCCATGTGCTCGGTGAGGTCTTCGAGCTGCTCCTGGATCTGCTGGGGCTCGGTCCAGATCCGGCCTCCGACGAGGGATTCGAGGTAATCGCCGGCGTGCATGAAACCCGCGAAGCTCTCGCCCAGGCCCACGGGGTCGAAGATCGTGAATCGGGCCTGCCCCGGCGGGAACGAAGCGAACAGCCGCATCATGACCGCCCGCAGTGTGTCGATGGCCTGCTCACGACCCTCTCGCGGGTACTCCAGCAGCAGGGAGCAGTGGTCGGGGAATTCGAGCATGGCCGGCAGCGAGGCAAATCGCGCCGCGTCGAGCATCGAGCCGGCTCTCGCGGTCACGGAATCGGCCAGACACCCGAAGTCCACATTCACCGCCGCGAAGCGTGCCTCGGCCGGCGGCGTTTGGGAGGGCGTCCAGGATTCGCCCAGCAGATGGTCCCAGGGACCAGCGGCCCGCTTGTCCAGGCCGGCCGTGCTGCGGAGCAACGCGTCGATGCGGGCCAAGCCCTGATCCCAGCGATCCTCCAGCGACTTGCGTGCGGTTTCATGCTTCCTTTCGCAGGCGGCCATTTCCTCATCGAATCGCTTCTGAATCTCGGCCAGGCTCCTTTTGAACTGGCTCTCAAATCCCGCCTTCTCCCGTTCGTAGAGTTCCTGGGCTTTCTGGACGGTCTGGTCCCGGCTCTCCCTGAGGTTGTTCAGAAGCTCCTGTCGTTGATCTTCGACCTGGCGGAGGGAGATGGCCTGTTGCTTCGCGAGATTGACTTTGGTGGTTTCGTAGGTTGTCTCGGTTCTCCTGAGCTCGGCCTGTTTCTGCTCGACCGCCGCGAGCCATTCTTTCTCGATCTGGTCCAGCGTCTGGGCGGAGTGCTTTCCCATCGCCATGCGGGCTGCCATCAGGGCGACCTGAATCTCCCCATAGATCCGTCGAGCCTGGGACTGGCCTCGCTTCCACAGGGCGCGACCGCCCACGACGATCAGCACGCTCGCGAGAGCCAACGCTATCGGCGCGGCCACGGTCACGGAGACGTTCTGCAAGTGCAGAATGCCCAGCGGTATGCCGGCCGCGCCCAGGAGTCCTCCGGCGAACAACACCGGTCGAACGCCTACGAACAACTGTGCGGTGCGGAGGTTGTGAAGCTCGATCAGACGCTGTTCGGCCAGAGCCTGCTGCGAACGGAGGACCTCGGCAGGATCTTGTCCATCGCCTGTATCGGCGCCAGGGGCGCCGCTGGGCGTCAGGTCCCGGCAACGATACTGGCGGATGAGGTGGTTGGCCTGAGCGTCGAGGTTGTCGAGCCGCCGCTGCGATTCTTCGGCGGTCGTTTTTGCCTCGAAGCTCTTCTGTTTTCTCTTCGTCGCGGCGCCTTCGGCGACGAACTCGATTTCCAGCAGTTGATTCTGCTTCTCCTTTTCCGTTTTGCTTTCGAGTTCCGCGGCGGTCTGCATGACTCTCTTTCGACGCTGCTGGATCTCGACTTTCAGGGCGCTGAGCCGGCCTTCGTATTCGGATTCGGCGTCCTTGATCTGGGTCTCGGATTCCCATTGGACCTCCTGGACCTTGAGCCGCAGGTCCCTTTCGATCCTCTCCTTGTCGATGTCGAATCGGCGCTGCGCCTCGCTGCGGGCCGTGGCGTACTGCGATTCGATCTCGGACTCCAGAGGTTCGACCGCCGAGGCGGAGAGCTCGACCACTTCCGCCAGAGCCCGGCGCAGCAGACTTGTATACTTGCCGTTCCCTCGGTGCCCGACATCATGACCAGGCGTCGTCAGATCGTTCATCATAGCCCGTGATCCTTCGCGTCTCCGCAATCGTGTTCGGCTCTGTCGATCAGACCGGCCATGCGTTCCATCGCGACCGTCGCGGCGCGGATGCTCGCCTCCAGCGGCGTGATGTACTTCTTGTCGAAATGCAGGCAGTTGTCATCCCGCCAGACCTCCCGCACCCGCTGCCAGTCCGACAGGAGCTTCTTGGTCGCCTGTACCAGTTTGGCCCGGCTGTCGGCGGTGCTCATTCCTTCCCCTCCTGAGGTTCGGGTTTGCCCTCGTCCTCCCCAGGCGGCGCATCGTACGGCTGAACGGTCGTGCTCTCGAAGCCTTCTCGCGGGGCTGTGGCCATCTCCGGCGGCGCGACGGCCACATACCGCTCCAACGCCGCTACCATCCGATCGAGACCCGCGCAGGCGTTGGGGATCTCGACCTCCAGGGCGTTGAGCAGGCCGTGAACGGCGCCTTTGTAGTCCAACGATTCCCTCTCGATCTGGCGGCAGTACATGCCGGTCAGTCGAAATCGATTTTCGGCGTCCCGAAGCCTCTTCTCCGCGATCTGCACGGCCCGCCTTTCCTCGACGCAGGAGCTGCGAGTGCCGGCGATGGCGCGATCCAGGACCTCCCGCGTCTTGAGGGCGAGCTTGGCCTGATTGTACTTGGCGGTTCGCGTCTGGACCTGGGTCTTCCAGTACCGGTGCCGGTCCTCGCGGAGCCATTGGATCGATCTCTGAATGTCCGTGGTCGCTTCGTCGAGGGCCACCGCCGCGACGGATGCGAACGTGGTCAGCGAGGCTCGGAACTCGGTCAGGACTGCGGAGGAATCGACTCTCGCTTGCCGGCTCATCGCGGTCTCCTATCGCTGCTGCAGATAGTCTTCAATGTGCCTGGCCTTCTTCGCCAGAAACGCCGCGTGCTGGCCGGAGGCGTCCAGGAAGCGACTGAGCGTCTTGACGGTCTGGTCGAACTCCTGGGCGAATCGCTTCTGCTCCTGATCGACCCAGGTTCGTTCGAGTTCCCTCATGCGGGACTGCAAGCCCACGATCAGGGTCTCCAGATCCGAGTTGAACCGGGTCAAGTCCCTGGCAAATCGCCGCAATTCCGCAGGGTCAACATTCGCCTTGGCCATGAGCATCTCCGTATTTCGCTGTCGTCATGCATCCATTATAGCCGATTGGAGCGGCGGACGCCACGGATTCTGAGCCAGCATCGTTCCCTTGTCTGGGAGACGGGTTCATTGCAGGATCACTCGCGTGCCTGCGCCGCCGGAGGCGCCGGCGCGAATGAGTTCTGCTCAGGAGGGCTGATAGGGACGAGAATATGGGAACCATGCGTTTCCGTCTGTTGGCGATCCTCACGGCTTCTTCGCCGGGACCGGGCCAGCTTGGTCTCTGAAGCGGTCTTCGCAGGTTTGCCAGAGACTCGACAATTCTCGGACTTTGTCGGGATTCTTCTCCGCCGAATCTCTCTGCTCGCAGCGGTCGGTCTTGAGATCGTACAACTCCCAGGGACCGCCTTTCCCTTTCGCCACCAGCTTCCAGTCGCCGACCCGAATGGCTCGATTCCCCTGGTGATGAAAGTAGATGAACTCGTGGGCGACAGTGCCATCCTTGGCGAACGCCGGCACGAGGCTCTTGCCCGGAAGGGGTGGTGCGGCCGGCCCGTCCTGTCGCAGGAGGGGTTCTCCGCCCGAGGCCAGTTCGAAGACCGTGGGCAGGACATCGACAAAATGGCAGGGGTTGTGGCGGGTCTCACCGCGTGCGGCGACTCCCGCCGGCCAGTGAACGATGAATGGAGATGAAATGCCGCCCTCATGTACCCAGTGTTTGTGCAGGCGAAAGGGCGTATTCGCGGCACTGGACCAGCCGGGGCCGAGACACAGGTAGGACTTGGCCGAGCCCAGCGGCGCCGTCGGATCGTTCATATCGCCTCGGATGATCTGCTCGGCGCTGGCGCCGTTGTCCGAGACGAAGAGAATGAGCGTGTCGTCGAGGACGCCCATGCTCTTGACCTGTTCGAGGACCCGGCCGATGTCCCGATCCATCCGGTCGACCATCGCGGCGTGGATCGCCATTTTGGTCGCCTGGAATCGCTTCTGTTCGTCGCTCAAATCCGCCCAGGGGACGGCCCGATCCGCCTCGCCCGGGCCGATCGCGTTCGTCAGTTTCTCTTTGGGAAGGTTCCAGCCGGGGATCACGTCCGCCTCCAGCGGCGACAGATCGCAGTTGACCATGCCCATGCCGCGAAGCCGTTCCCATCGCTGTTTGCGGATCGCGTCCCAGCCGGCGAGGTAGCGGTCCCTGTAGCGGTCGATGTCCTCCTGCAAGGCGTGCAGCGGGAAGTGCGGCGATGTGAAGGCCAAGTAACAGTAGAACGGGTCGTCGCGATGCTTTTGCGTATGCTCTTTGAGAAAGCCCATCGCGTAGTCTGCGATGGCCGTGGTGAGGTAGAAACCGGAGCCTTCCGGAATCGGGTCCAGCATGCGGTCGTCCAGCTCGTGGTTCTTCGGGTTGAAGAACCGGTCGTGGTCGTGCACGACGTAGGACCGGTCGAACCCGCCCTGCGCGATCGCCTTGGGGGCCCCATTGAGGTGCCACTTGCCCGCGTGGTAGCAGCGGTATCCGAGGGGCTTGAGATAGTGCGGCACGACGCGGGCCCAGGAAGGCAATGGCCCTTGCGGCGGGTCCATGCGGACCTGCTGCGGATAGTACCCCGTCAGCAGCGACGTCCGCGACGGCCAGCACCGGCCGGTGGAGTAGCACTGGGAGAATCGAAGCCCGTTGCTCGCCAAGCGGTCCAGGTTGGGCGTTTCGATCTCGCCGCCGTAGCAGCCGGCGTCCGAGTACCCCATGTCGTCGGCGACGATCACCAGGATGTTGGGTTTCGATCTTCCGCCGGGAGACTGCGAAGCCGTCGATTGAGCGGTGCCGGTGAGTGCTCTTCCGCCGAGTGCCAAGGCGGCTCCCCAAGCCGTGGCCTGGCGGAGGAAGCTGCGTCTGGTCACGTTCGTGGTAATCATGTCGCTATCTTAACCCCGATGACGGTTGGACTCCAGAGGGGTTGGTTCGAGGCTCAGGAATTATTTTCAGGAGTCTCCGCAAGAGTGTTGTTTCTCGCGGCCCAACCGTTGCGTTGGCGAGTCGAGAGGGTTGCCGGACGGTTCCGAAGCGGGAGAAATCACAGGCCCACTGTGAATTGGCTTCGTGGGCCCAAGGGGAGGAAACCTTCCTCCAGCAGATTTTTTGACGCCAGGGGTCGAGGTCGTTGAGAAATCAGATATCGGACGCTTCGGTTTCGCGGATGGACACCTCATCAGTAATCTTGTCATTCAATTCGTTACAGGCGGTATTCCAACGCTATCCCTTGTAAGATTTTTCCAGATTTTTCGATATATGGTATTGAACAGGTGGTCAGAAGTGACTATATAGTCATTTGTGAACGAGGTAGTCGCACCATCAGAGTTGCCCAATCGGACCCAGAGAAGGGCTACAAGGACGCGGAATCGCCTTCTGCAGGCGGCTTTGTCCACGTTTGCGGCTGTGGGAACCGAAGCGGCGACGATCGAGATGATTACCCAGCGGGCCGATCTGGGAAAAGGAACGTTCTACCGGCATTTTGCCGATAAGAGCGAGATCGTCGGGGTCCTGATCGAGCAGTGCACTGCCGATCTGCTGGAAGCCGTCGCGAAGGCGGTGGGGCAGCCGCACACGTTGCGGGAGGTTCTCGATGGATTGGTGAACGGGCACATGGAGTTTTTCCTGAGCCATTCGGACGAGTTCATCGTGCTGTTTCAGGGGCGCATGTTGTTGAAACTGGATCGCGGGCTGGTCTATGATATCGACCGGCCTTTCGAGGGATATTTGAACCGTATCGAGGAATTGGTCCTGCCTTTTCTGCCGATACCAGTGAACGATGTCAAGATCCGGCGATTGGCCTGCGCCATCGCAGGGTTCGTGTCGGGCTTCTTGTCGTTCGCCATGATCGCGATGGAGCCCAAGATGGTCCGAGAGAGCATCGAGTCCATGAGGGGCGCTTTTCTCGGAGGCGTGGTCGGCTTCATGGAGCGACCTTAGGATTCAGAACGTCGCGTGGTGTTCCGCCAAGGGAGGCCGCAGGCCTGCGTTCGGCGGAACCCAAGGTATAAACGGTTAATTGCAAGAAAGGAAACTGGTACTATGTCCATGTGCTCTGCAAGTGGAGGCGAAGACTCTTCTTGTCATGGAGAAGCCTCCCTGTGTGTGGCCAAAGATGACGAACCTCCGCTCTTATCGGCCCCACTCCGCACGATCGAGCCCCCTCTTTATCGGTCCAAGAACTGGAACGACTGGCGCTGGCAGATGGCCAATCGGATCCGGACCTCCCAGCAATTGCTCGCGGCGTTCCCCAGCCTGACGGGAAGTCCCGACGTGACTTCCGTCATGGCCAAGTACCCCATGGCGATCACGCCGTACTATGCCTCGCTGATTCGCTCCGCCGACAGTTGCGATCCCATTTTCCAGATGTGCGTGCCTCAGGCGGAGGAATTGATTGATCCGCCGTTCCTGACGCCCGATCCGCTGGAAGAATGCCATGACATGCCCGTCCCCGGGATGGTGCACCGTTACCCGGATCGCGCCCTGGTCATTGCGACGACCATGTGCTCCACGTATTGCCGCCATTGCACGCGCAAACGGATTGCCGGAACGAGGGAGACCAGCATTACCAAGCGACGACTGGAGCAGATCGCCGCGTATCTGCGCGAGCATCCGCAGATCAGCGACGTGATCGTCTCCGGCGGCGACCCCCTGACGATGAGCACCGAGCACCTGGAGATGGTGTTGTCGACCTTGCGCTCCGTGCCGTCGGTCCAGATCATCCGGATCGGCAGCCGTGTGCCCGTCGTGCTGCCGATGCGCATCACCGACGAACTGTGCCAGATGATTCGCAAGTACCACCCGGTGTGGATCAATACGCATTTCAACCATCCGCAGGAACTGACGCCGGAGTCGATGGAAGCGTGCAGGCGTCTGGCCGATGCAGGCGTGCCGTTGGGCAACCAGTCGGTTCTGCTTCGCGGGATCAACGACGATCCGCGGATCATCGAGCAGCTTTGTCGCAGCCTGGTGCGGAACCGGGTTCGGCCGTACTACATGTACCAGTGCGATCTCGTCCGCGGCGTGGAGCATTTCCGAACGCCGGTGACACGCGGCATGGAGATCATGGAGTACCTGCGCGGCAGGCTCAGCGGTTTGGCCATCCCGACGTTCGTGATCGACGCCCCGCACGGCGGCGGCAAGATCCCGGTCCTGCCGAACTATGTCGTTACGCAGAGTCCAACCCATACCGTGGTGAGGAACTACGAGGGGATGCTGATCGCCTACCCCGAGCCGCACGAGCGGTTCGACGGCGAATGCAGAGCGCCTCGCGAAGAATCCTCGCCGGGAGTGTGGGAACTGACCTCGGGACAGTTCAGCCGGATCCAGCCCAAGACCAGCGTGCGTTACGCCAGACGCAAGTCCTGCTGCGCCTCGGATGGGTCGGTGAAGGACTACTGAGCCAAGCGAACACGATGTCAAAACAGCCAGTCCACCCGTTCATCGCGGGTGTTGGATTGAATCCATGATTATAGGACTCACGTACGACCTCCGGGACGACTACCTCGCCCAAGGGTTCACCGAAGAACAAGTGGCCGAGTTCGACTCGGTGGCGACGATTTCCGCCATCGAAAGGGCTCTTCAGTCCCTCGGCTACAGCACCGAGCGTATTGGCAACGGCATGGCTTTGGCCAGACAGCTCGCCGGCGGCAAGAGATGGGATCTCGTGTTCAACATCGCCGAGGGCCTTTACGGCCGCAGCCGCGAGGCCCAGGTGCCGTGCCTGCTGGAGATGTACGGAATCCCGTACACCTTCTCCGATCCGCTCGTCTGCGCGTTGACGCTGGACAAGGCCATGACCAAGCGGGTGGTCGCCTCCGCGGGGCTGTATACCCCTCGCTTCGCGGTCGTGACGTCGCCGGCCGACGTGGGCACTCTGAAGCTGGAGTATCCGCTGTTCGCCAAGCCGCTGGCGGAGGGCACGGGCAAAGGCGTCGACAAGGATTCGCGAGTCGAATCGCCTGCGGCCCTCAAGAAGGTCTGCGCCCGCCTGCTGGAACGGTTCGCCGAGCCGGTGCTGGTCGAGGAGTACCTGCCCGGCCGGGAGTTCACGACCGCTGTTCTGGGGACCGGTCGCGAGGCCCGGATTGTCGGCACGATGGAGTTCTCCATTCGCCCGAACGCCCCGGCCCAGGACTACTCGTATGAGGTCAAGGAGACCTGCGAGCAGTGCGTGGATTATTTCCCGATGCCCCAGGGCGACCTCCGCGACCAGGTGGAGGCTCTGGCTTTGGGGGCTTTCCGGGTTCTCGAATGCCGCGACACCGGGCGGATCGACCTCCGTCTGGACGCCCAAGGTCGTCCGGCGTTCATCGAGATCAATGTGCTTCCCGGCCTGCACCCGACCCATTCGGACCTCCCGATGATCGCGACGCAGGAAGGGATCCCTTACGAAGAGCTGATTCGCAGCATCATTCAGAGTGCCCTTGCCCGACAGGAGTCCGCGCCGTGCCGCACCGGAAAACGAGCGTTCTGATCCTACACAACGAACCGAAGCCGTCCGGTCACAGCGGGGCCTACTTGGAAAGCGAAGCGGGAGTCCTGGCAGAAGTCCAGGCTGTCGGCCAGGCCCTGCACAAGCTGAGCATGCCGCACCGGACGGTCGGGGTGCGCCGGTTCGAAGACTTGCCCGCCGTCCTGGCGGCGGCGGATGAATCGGTGATCTTCAACCTCGTCGAGGGTTTCTGGTCTGGCGGCGGGCAGGAGACCCTGGTTCCGACAGTCGTCGCCAGTTTCGCCAAGGCCTGTACGGGAAACGATTCCCAGGCCCTGCTGCTGACCCTGGACAAATGGGAGTGCAAGACCCTACTGGCTGCCGCCGGGCTGCCCACGCCCAAGGGCCTGATCGTCCGGCCGGGGCAGTCCGTCCCGGCGAAGGGACTGTTCGAAGGCCCCTACATCGTCAAGCCGGTGAGCACCGACGCCAGCGAAGGAATCGACAAGAGCAGCGTTGTCCGCAAACGAGGAAAGGCTCTGACCGAGGCTGTGAAGCGGATTCACGACCGGATGTCGCAGCCGGCCTTGATCGAGCAGTATGTGGAAGGACGCGAGTTGAACGTCTCGGTGATCAGCCGCAAGGGCGAGATGGAGGTGCTGCCTCTGGCCGAGATCGACTTCAGCGCGTTCGAGGAAGGCCGTCCTCGGATCGTGGGGTATGAGGCCAAGTGGTTGGAGGACAGCTTCGAGTTCAAGCACACGCCTCGGATCATCCCGGCCCCGCTGCCCAGCCGCTTGGCCGAGGAAGTCCGCAAACTGGCCGTGGCGGCCTGCCGGGCCCTCCACTGCTTCGAGTATTGCCGCGTGGACTTCCGTCTGGACAAAGCCAATCGTCCCTGCGTTCTGGAGGTGAACGCGAATCCGGATATCTCGCCGGACGCCGGCTTTGCCGCAGCCCTTGATGCGGGCGGCATCGCGTACAAGGCCTTTGTCCGAATGGTTGTCGACAACGCGACCGCCAGGAAACGGAAGATGGAGGACCGAGAACACGGACCCGCAGAGACCTTGTCCGCCGGGCGGCGGTTGCCCTCCGGAATCGATATCCGCTGGTGCCGGCCCGAGGATCGACAGACCGTGCTGTCATTTCTGTCGGACACGGGCTTTTTCCGGCCCGACGAGATCGACATCGCCCGCGAGGTTCTGGACTCCGCGCTGGCCGAGGGGCCGACGGGGCACTATCAATCCTTCGTAGCCGAAGTGGACGGCGAGACGGTCGGCTGGGTCTGTTACGGCCCGACCCCTTGCACGGTCGGGACCTACGACATCTACTGGATCGGCGTGTCCTCCGCCTGGCAGGGCAAGGGGGTCGGCAAGGCGTTGACCGCATTCGCCGAGCAGGCGATCCGCGACCGAGGCGGCCGACTGTTCGTTGTTGAAACCTCCGGCCGGGAATCCTACAGTCCGACGCGACGGTTCTACGAGGCCCTGGGCTACGAGCAGGTCGCCAGCATCCCGGATTTCTACGGTCCCGGCGACCCCCGAGTGATCTTCACCAAGACGGCTCGGTAGGGCCCGTTCTCAACCTTCGTGTCCGCCGACTTGCTCGGAGTGTCTCGATACTTCGGGAAATCGGCCACGACGCAGAATCCGCGGTTGTGCAGCCGCAACTGGCTTCCCAACTCCATTCGCACAGGGCCTTCTTGGAGTGAGTCTCCGCCCTTGGCGCGAAAGCCAATGTAGTCGAGCCGTGGGCCCTGAGCCCCCGACGCGTGATTCCTTCCGGTCGCGCAGTGCGCCAGGAAGCCGCCAAGGAACCTGCCGGTCCCCGGCGGTGTGGGGGCCGCCCAGCGTCGCGCCAGGCAGCGCCTCGTGCAGCGCCTTCTCCGTGTAGTCGAACAGCTTGCAGTACTCCTCGTGTGTGCCGTGCCAGTAGGCGATGTCGGGCTCGTTCCACAGTTCCCAGAGCCAGTTATCCTCGACGCTCCTGGAGCGTTCGGCGCTGTGACGGGCCCACTGGCGGATCAGCTCGGACCATTTGTCATAATCCTTGGGAGGCTAGAAATACCCGCCGTCCAGCTTATGGGTGTCGGAGTTTCGGTACGGTTCGGGCCGGCCGGTCGGACATTGACTTGATCCGCCGTTTTCGTCAAACCGGCACAGTCCGGCGTCGTCGTGCAGTTGCATTCGTCGCAGCCGTAGAATCGCCACACGTGCTTGAGTGATTCGCCTCTGGATCAATGAGGGAGGATCTGGTCGCCCGACCCTGGGAGTCACGCGACGCCGGTACGGTTGAGGATGGGGTCTGTCACGACGTACCGCTCCCAGTCGGCAAGGACATCCAGCATTTGCTTGCCGCGACGGCAGTCCTCGATGGTCATCTTCCCCGCCTGCACCAGATCGTAGTACGGCGCGAGGTCTGTCTGGCGGTAGAGATCCGCGAAATTCCGGTAGAACTCCTCTCGCGGAAGACGGGTGGGCACCACCGCGTGCAGCGTGTCGAAACAGGAGTAATCGTCGGTCAGCAAGTCCTGACGACGCTCTCGATAGAGCTGTGTCCCGGGCAACGGAGTCAGGATCGTAAACTGCGTGTGCGTAATCCGCTTCTCCCGCACATAGTCATGGAGCCGCTTGAAGTCATCCGTGGTCCAATCGGGATCCACGATGAATGCGCCCCAGATGATCACGCCATGATCCTGAAGAATCCGGATGGCCCGGTTGTTCATGTCGATCGAGCAGGATTTGTTGACGCCCTTGAGCATTTCGTCGGAACCGCCCTCCAGCCCCAGGAGGACCGCGTACAAACCGATGTCCACCCACCTGGTCACGAGATTCGGATGCCGGACGATGGAGTCCGCGCGGCACTCCATGGAATACCGTTTCCGGATGCCCTCGGCTTTGATCCGATCGGCGATCGCGGTCTCCCTCCGGTAATTCATCAGAAAATTGTCATCGACGAACGTGATGTGCTCGGTGGCAACGGCGGCCACTTCCGCCAGGACCCGTTCCGGCGGCATTTGGTTGATTGATCCGTGATAGAATTCGTGAACGCTGCAAAATGCGCAACGGAACGGACAGCCGCGGGAAGTGGCCACGGAGGTGTCGGGTCTGTCGAACAGAAAGAAGTATTCGTTCCGGTAGGCCTGCGTCAGGTCTCGGCGCGGCATTGGAAGACTGCCGAGATCGATCCGCTCGTTCGGCCGCTTGTTCCGGATGAACGCACCGTCCCGGTTCCGCCAGACGATGCCCGGCACGTCATCCAAGCTGCGGCGCCCCGCCACGGCTTGAACCAGCCTCGGGAACACCGTTTCGCCTTCCCCAAGGGCAATCGCGTTCACCTGGGGCAGGGAGAAGTCCTGCGGCAACAGCGTGGCGTGGTGGCCACCGGCCACGGTGAAGATGTCCGGCGAGAAGGCCTTGGCTCGATCCAGGATGTCCTGTGCAGGGGACACTTCCGGCGTCAAGGCGGTCGCCGCCACCAGGTCCGGCTGGAAATCCCGCAAGGTGGTTTCCAGGTCGGAGTCCAGCCGCATGTCGAGAATACGCACGTCGTGTTCCGGGACCGTTGCTGCGATCATCTCCAGATGCAGCGGCTCCGGCGAAGCCACCAGGCGAAATCCAACGCCTTCCGGAAGGCCGGGTTGAACCAACAGAATTCGCACAGTTTCGCCTCCGCTTTCTGGAATCTGCCCTCTTCACGGGCGGGCGTATGCCCCGAAGAAACACCGCTGTGCTAACACCCGGTGCGATTGGCGTTCAGCCGTACTCTGGCCTTTTGCAGTCGCGGCAGAAAATCTCCTCTTCGGAAATCGGACGTCCACCGGCGGATCGTGATCCAGCCGCCGAAACGAATCAGACGAATCTCCCATCGCCGGTACCATCTGTTCCAGCCTGCCCTGATGCGGTGAAGCGAGAACAGCAGGACTGGGAAAGACAGGATGCTGGCTGCGACCAGCAATGCGTAGCGGAACCGATAGACGCGGGTCATGATCTGCCGGCCGGCGTGTTGCAGTTGCTCCGCGGTCGCCGGCGCATCGGGCTCGAACAGGGGAAAGTTGCCATCATAATACTGCCAGCCGACGTCTTCCAGGGGGTAGATCCGGCCTTGCTCCTGGAGCCTGCGGCGCAGCTCCGTCCCCGGCAGCGGCACCGGCAGCAGGACCTGCACACTGTCGATTCCCGACTTACGGATGAATCGCCGGAATCGCTTCACCCGCTCGCCCATCGGGATGCTGACCTGCGTGCCCGCAGCAGCCGGGTAGCCAAAGATGAACATGCCGTGCACCCAGAACCCATGCCGCCGGAAGACCTTCACGAGGGAGAGCATCTTCTCGGAGCTGATGTGCTTGTTCATGGCCTGAAGCTCTTCGTCGATCGGGGACTCCAAGCCGATGGCGACGGCCCGAATGCCGGCCAGACGCATCGCGGCCAGCAGTTCCGGATCGTTGGCCTTGTCGAGCCGGATCTGCACGGTGATCGAAAACTGCCTGCCGATAGCTTCCTGGTAGTCCTTTAGTCTCCGGCATAACCAGATCGTGTCCTCCCGCTGCTGGCCGAACAGATCGTCGACGACGAAGAACCGCCTGGCGTAGCGGGTTTCCACGAGGTGGCGGATGTTGTCGAACAGCCGCTGGGCGGAAGCGGCTCGCGGCGCGCTCTTGACCGTGCAGAACTCGCAGTGCATCGGGCACCCGCGAATCCGTTCGACCGGGTAGACCTTGATTCTCGCATAGCGGACCAGAGAGAAGTCGGGGAAGGGGAACTTGTCGAAGTCCGTCAAGGGTTCACGCGGGGATGTGCAGACGACCTGCCCGGCTTGGAGATAGGCGATTCCGCGGATGGCGGTGTGCGGGGAACCGCTCTCGACCGCACACAGGATCTCCGCGATCGCTTCTTCGCCTTCGCCCAGAACGACGATATCGATGCCCGAATGCAATGCCTCGTCGATATTCTCCCCTGCGAAGTGCTGGCCGCCGGCGAGGGTCGTCACGCCCATCCGCTTGTATTGTCTTGCCAGTTCGTACAACCGGGGGATTGTGCTGGTGAGTCCGCCGTAGAAGCCTACGACGTCCGCAGGTCGCTCCCGCTGCAGGGATTCGTGGTCGGCCCCGCCGGAATCGGATCGTGGCCCGTACCGGCCCAGGTTGTTCTCATCGATGACTTCCGCGTCCCAGCCCGCCATCTCATTGACGGCGGTGGCGACGCGGACCGGCCCCAGCGCCGTGGTCCGGCAGGCGATCCGTGAATAGATGTTGAAGGCCGGGAAGGCCGGAACGACGATCCGCAGTCTTCGCCTCTTTTGCGTCAAATCAGCCATGAGACAGATCCCTCGCAAATCATGTCACAATTCCGTTCCCTTAGTATACTGCCACGGCTCGAGGCCGGTTTCAAGGGTGGATGCGTTTTTTTCCTGCCGTTCAACGGGCAGGAGCCGCGCTTCGCCTGCGGACCGGACGGGGTCTTTTTGTGGCTCGTCGGACTCTCGCCACATGGCGTTGTGCGCGGGATTGCTCCTCGGATCGCGACAGGGTGGACGCGAAATGGTCGCAGGTGAAGCCTTCATAATTCTCAAGTGCGAGCCTGCAACCGATGAACTTCTCGATTCTGCGGAGTTGATCGTGCTCGTCCGGCGCCACGAAGGTGATTGCATCCCCCGCGGTATTGGCTCTCCCGGTGCGGCCGATCCGGTGAACATAATCCTGGGCGAACAGCGGCACATCGAAATTGATGACATGCGAGATCCCGCGAACGTCGATGCCGCGGGCGACGATATCGGTGGCCACCAGAACCTGGCATTTGCCCTTCCTGAAATTGTCCAGAGCGTGCTGTCGCTGGGACTGGCTTCGATTCGAGTGGATCGCCGCGGCGTCGATGCCGGCTTGCCCCAGCCTGTGGGCGATCTTGTCGGCCCCGTGCTTGGTCCGCGAGAAAACCAGTACGCTGCACATCCGGCGGTTCTGGAGCATGTGCATGAGCAGGTCCATCTTCTGTTGCCGCAGGACCGCGTGCACGTGCTGTGTGATGGTGTCGATCGGGTTGTGCTGCTGCCCGACCTGGACCATCATCGGCTCCTTCTGGATGCCGGCGGCGAGTTGACGCACTTCCGGCGGCATCGTCGCGGAAAACAGCATCGTTTGACGCTGTTCCGGCAAGGCGGCGATGATCTTCCGCACATCGTTGATGAACCCCATGTCGAACATGCGGTCGGCCTCATCGAGCACGAAAACCTCGACCGATCGAATGTCTATGGTGTTTCGCCGCATGTGATCCATGAGCCGGCCGGGGGTCGCCACGACGATGTCGACGCCGCGCCGCAGGGCGTTCAGTTGCTTGTGGATGTCCACGCCGCCGTAGATGGCCAGCGTTCGCACATCGACGAACCGGCCGTAATTGTGGATGGACAGCTCGATCTGCACGGCCAGCTCTCGCGTCGGGGTGAGGATCAAGGATCTGACAATTCGCTTTTTGGATCGCTGGGCGGCGCAGAGCCGGCTCAGGATCGGCAGCACGAATGCCGCCGTCTTGCCGGTCCCGGTCTGGGCGCAGCCGATGAGATCCCGGCCTTCAAGGGCCGCCGGAATTGCCTGAGATTGAATCTCTGTGGGGGTTGTGTAGCCGCTGGCCTGTACGCCGCGCAGCAGGGGGTCGGACAGACCCATGGAAGTGAAGGGCATTACATCATCCTAACAAAATATCGAGTAACCACATCTGAACACAATGACCGACTGCAGAGCGTGCTGAGAAGCGGCTTTCGATGAAAAGCGCGGGATCGCGAAATGCCATTCCTGCCGAAAACTACATCCCATAGGGACAAAAAACACCATGCTCCTGTGACGCAATACGACCAGTATACCATCCCTGTTCCCAAAAGCGAGAAATTCCGCAGATTCGGCCATCCGCCGGAGGAATCCCTGGAGACATGCGTCGCTCGGTTCGTCAGAGATATCGGCAAAAACAGGGGTACTATGCAGGAAAAATATTCAATCGGCGCCAGGTTGTTTCGTGGGTCGCCGGGCGACAAAACCGCCGTGTCTCCTTTGAGGCAGGCGTTTGAATCGCGAAAACCCTTGCACTTGCGTCTCCAGAGGCTACAATGATACTCCTCAGTGTTATCCCGAGACTGGGATGATTGACTGATGACGCCTTGATCTGATGTTGTCCGTCCAAGACAACCTCGTTGGTCTCAAGACCTATCTCTCGAATCATTTCGTCGTCGTTCCCGGGACCGAAAGCAAGGAATGGAAGCGCCTGAGTCTTCAGGGCCCTCTCCAGGGAGAAAGGAAGGACCGATGTCCGTCGAACTGTACGCGGAAGAGATTGTCGTGGTGGCGATGGGGGAGAGTCCGTCTGACTTCAAGGTCTGGCTTCGCACCGAGACGCCGGATGATTTGGTGGGAGATCTTCGATGGCTCTGCGAAGACGATCTCGACTGCAACGTGATCGTGGACCTTGCCCGGCTGGAGAGCTTCGGTTCCGGCAGCTACAAAAGCCTTCTGGCCCTTCGGGATTTCACGGCCGAGTGCGATTTTCGCATGGTTCTGTGCGGTTTGTCCTCGCATTTGAAGTGGCAGTTGAAATGTCTTCATCTGACGCGAGAATTCGATACGTTCGATACTCGGGAAGCTGCGATCAGAGAGCTTTCCGGGGGGTGTCTGGAGCCGTAACCAGGTTCGTCGCAGGCAATCCGTTTCGCAGGCAGAGCATTCCGGGCAGCCCATCCTCGGCGCAGTAACCCTGTGGCGGGTTTTGTGCCTTATCGCCGGGTCGGTCGCATGGTATGATGCTCGAATGCGCGAAGTCATAAAGAACCACATTCTCCACTTGCTGCAAAAGGACAGCGCTCCACGGAGGCTCGTTCACCTCGAACAGGAGCTCGGCGTTTGCGGCGAGCTCAAGGCGGCCTTTCGCGAGGCCATCGATTCGCTGTCCGCGGAGGGGCGCATCATCGTCGGCGCAGGCAACGTGGTCAGGCTGCCCTCGACGTCCAATGAGATCACCGGGGTCTTCAAGACCAATCCCCGCGGCTATGGCTTCATCACGCCCGAGCAGTCGGGCATGGAGGGCGACCTGTTCATCCCGGCCGACGCCACCGGCAACGCCATGACCGGCGACCGCGTCGTCGCCAAGATCAAGCGGCAGAAAGATGAGGGTCGTTTCACCGGCGAGATTGTGCGAATCCTGGATCGAGCCCACAAGAAGACCGTCGGAACGCTTCGCCAGGAGCCTACCGGCTGGCTGGTCCAGCCCGACGGCGGCGATTTCCTTCGCCCGATCCAGATCGAGGGCGTCAACGCGAGGGCGATGCGTCATGGAGACAAGGTTTCCGTCGACATCCGCGCGTATCCGACCCGTTCGCAGCCGGCGCGGGGCGTGATTACAGAAGTCCTCGGGCGGCCGGGCCGGTTTGACACCGAGATCTCGGCTGTGATCCATCGCCATGGCTTGCCCGATGCCTTTGGCCCCTCCAGCCTGGTCGAAGCCAGTAACGCCAAGTCGAACTTCAATCCGCAGGACACGCGGGACCGCAAGGACCTCGCCGGAACGCTGATCATCACGATCGATCCGCCGGATGCGAAGGATTTCGACGACGCCGTGAGCCTGACTCGCGATGCGGACGGCAACTGGGTGCTCGGCGTGCACATCGCGGACGTGAGTCATTTCGTTCCGGAAGGCTCTGCCCTGGATCGGGCCGCGCGCCTGCGAGGCAACAGCGTTTATCTGCCCGGCCAGGTGCTTCCCATGCTGCCGGAGATGCTCAGCAACGGCATCTGCTCCCTCCAGCCCGCCCAGCGTCGCTACACCAAGAGCGTCTTTTTGACCTACAACAAGGACGCCCAGGTGATGGATGCCCGATTCGCCAACACGATCATCAAATCGAAGGCCCGCCTGAGCTACCAGCAGGCCGACCGGGCGCTCAAGGGCGATACGGACGGCCTGTCGAAGGACGTCGTTGCCTTGCTGAACGACATGGAGATCCTGGCCCGCAGCATCGAAGAGCGAAGGCGACAGTCGGGCATGCTGCAATTGCAGACGGTTGCGAATGAACTCGTCATGGATGAAGGCGGACAGGGAATCGGCCTTCAGCCGGAGGACGCGAGCTATCCGCACACGATCATCGAGATGTTCATGGTCGAAGCCAATGTCGCGGTGGCCACCCTGCTCGATCGCTACTGCATCCCATTCATGCGGCGAATCCACCCCGAGCCCGACGCCAACGCCCTGTACCGGCTCTCGCAGACGCTTCGGCTCCTGGGAGTCACGCTGTCGCGTAAACCGCAGCGTTCGGATATCCAGTCGCTGCTGGACGGTATCCGCGACAGGAAGATCGCGCTGCCGGTGAACATTCTGGTTTTGCGGAGCCTGGAGAAGGCGACGTACTCGCCGGCCGCCGTCGGCCACTATGCGCTGGCTGCCTCGAAGTACTGCCATTTCACCAGTCCGATTCGCCGGTATGCGGATCTGCTGGTCCATCGGGCTCTGCAGGAGTACCTCACGGGCAACCTGGAACGCGCCCGGCGGTTGTATGCTTACCCCGACCTGGCGGAGATCGGCGAGCACATCTCCAAGACCGAGCAGGTCGCGGAGGAGGCCGAGCAGGAGCTCAGGACCACGCTGATCCTGCACCTGATGCGCAATCGAATCGGCGGCGAGATGGAAGGGATCGTCGTGAGTCTGACCGGGTTCGGAGCGGCGGTTCACCTGCCGGAATATGGCGTGGAAGGGCTCGTGCCTCGCGAGGCCCTCGGGCCGGACCAGTGGCAGTTCGACGAGCAGAACCAGTGCCTGCTGGGCCGTCACACGGGGGCCATCCTGCGCCTGGGCCAGACTCTACGTGTGCGAATCGTCGACATTCACCCCGCGGGCGGGCAGCTCGACCTGGCGCCGGCCGTTGGGCTCGTGATCAAGGCGCCCGAGTTGCCCAGGCAGCCGGCGTCCGGCCGCAACGCATCGAGGAAGCGTCGGCGAAACCAGAAGAAGCAGACAGGCTGAGGAGAAACGGGAGAAACCCATGGAGAAGGAAGAATCGAGGCCGTCGCCGGATGTCACGCCGTACAAGTGCCACGTCTTCGTCTGTGTCAACGATCGCGGCGGAACCCGGAAATCCTGCGCCGACGGCAACAGCAAAGAGATCGCGGTCCGGCTCAAGGAAGCCGCCAAAGCCCGCAACTTCCCGCCGGGCGAGGTCCGTGTCTCTCAGAGTCTGTGCCTGGGGTTGTGCGAGTTCGGCCCGAACGTGGTCCTCTATCCGCAGCGGATCTGGTTCAAGACCGTCACGCTGAACGACCTCGACCGCATTCTGGACACGGTCGAAAAGGTCCTCAAGCAACAACCCTGAGACAACCTCCTTCACTGTTCTATTTCGCTACGCCGGGTGAGGGGAGGGCCGCCCGCCAGTTGGCGGGGTCGTTTCCATCGGCTCGCGGATCGATGCGGCTTAGAGCCATGCCTTTGCCGTCCGCCTTCGTGGGCCAGGAATCGACGCCGGAAGTGAAGTTCTCAGGATGCGAGCCGTCGCTGTACGTGACGCGGTCCGCGGCGAGCCACAGTCGCTTGCCGTCGAAGCCCTCGTCGCCCGGGCTGCTGATCTGGATCGTGTCGCCGCTGTTGGCCAGCCGGCCGTTGCCCCATTCGAAGATCTGCACTCCATCGGGGACGCTGAAGACGGCGTTGAACGCCCCCAGGTCTCTTACGAGCAGGATGCATTCACCCGTCGCCACGGTCACCGGCGGATCGGACGGGAACAGCACGTCGATCCCGGGGTCCGCCGGGTTGTCGGTGAACCGCCACGCGACGCCGCGGATGGCGTCGTACAGCGTCAGGGGCGAGTCGCCCACGTTGAGCATTTCCACATACTCGGCGTCCGGCGCCTTGTCGGGGTTGTACATGATCTCGTTGATCCTGAGGTTCTCGGGTTTGGGCCCGACGGTGAAGACCGCCTGTGCCAGACCGCTCCAGGGACTGTAGGGATTGCTCGCGACCAGCACGCGGGCCTTGACCTGCATGCTCTCGGTGATCGAGAAGGGGCCGGTGTACAGGCGGACGGCGCCGGACATCGGATTGCCGCCGGGCAACGAGACACGGCCCCCGATCAACTCGACCGAGAGGAGGAAATCGGAACTGGTAGTCGAGGCGTTCATGGCCTGAACCGCCAGCAGATTCTGGCCCTGTTTGAGCAGGCCCGTCTGAGTGGAGATGTCGAACGTCTCGAGCTCGACTGCCGCGAAGTCGTCGTGATTGCTGTACGCGGCGGAATTCCAGGCGGGCACGCCGTCGAACAGGGCGCGTTTGATCTCCACGCCGTTGAGGTAGGCGACGAAACCGTCGTCATACCGCACCTTCAAGATCAAGGCGTTGATGGTGTCGGGATTGCCCGTGAAGGTGAACGGGATGCGGATGTAGCAGCTTGCGTTGCGTCCGTACATATGGCTGTTCAGATCGATGGTGAAGAGCTGCTGGTAGCCGCTCTGGCGTTCGAAACCGACGCCGCCGGCACCGCTGATCCAGTTTGAATCATCGAAGCTCAGGTCGCTTTTCCATGCGTCGGAGACCGGTCCGGTCGGGACGAGCACGTGCTTGGCCGCGTTCTCAGCCGCCAGCGTGACCGTCTCGACCGTTCCCGGCGTCACTCCCGCCGGGCGCGGGTCCGAGCCGTCGAGTGTGTAGTACAGCGTGCCAACGGCGCGGGGATTGGTCAGAGTCACCGTTACGCCGGCCTCGGTGTGGCCGCCGGTCGGGAGGATCTGCGGCGGTGTGACGAACTGGTTGTCGATCCACGTGCTGCGGGTCTGGAGCCATTGCTTCAGTTGGTTGATCTCGCCCTGGAAGCCGCCGTAGCGAGGGCCGGCGCTGGTCCACTTGGCGTAGTTGCGGACCTGGGCCTCGCGGATCTCGTCGGCCATGCCGTCGATCGTGGCGTTCAGGCCCGCGGTGCTGAACGGGCCCTGTCGCAGCACGAACCACCGATCGATGTACTTCTGCCAGAAGTTCGAATCCTCGAAGAGCCGGTTCCACCAGACGTACTTGTGATAGTCGGTGGCGTCCCCGGTCCCACGCCAGCTTTGCGGATTGTCGTCCCGTCCGTCGGTGGAGTTGAGCGACCGGTCGAAGTCCCACAGCGGGCCCATTTCGAGCTTGCCCTCTCGGTTCTTGTGGAAGTGCGTGCTCAGGCGCAGGGCGTCGACGTTCATCGCCAGCATGTTCAGCAGGTTGTGGTCGATCCAGGACGCCACGTCGATGTACTTGGCGTACCCGGTCGCGGGGTCGGAGAAACTCGATCCGTACAGGGCTGTCTCGAAGTTGTTCAAATACCCGCGAATCCATGCCGATTGAGCTGTCGTGATCTCCGATTCCTTGGGGTCTACGTAGCAGAGTGTTCCATCTCCGTAAGTGGGATTGCCTCGCGCCGTGCGGAAACCGCTGTCGCCGTCGTCGGGGCGATCGATCTTCAGCATGTACCCGCCGGAGATCCTGGGCTCGGTGCTGTCCCAGGGCTCGAGCTTCTCGATATCCACGCGGTCGGCGCCCAGCTTGATTTTCTCCATGAAGATATAGAGCCCCACGTAGTCGCTGGCCGAGATTGTGTCATCATTCGTATTCAGATACATCTCGACGAATCGCGTCCGCACGGAGTATCGACCGATCTGATTGCTCAAATCGTGCATGAAGGCGTTGTTGATGAGCGCCCGATCGAAGCTGAACGGGGCGTACAGAATCCAGTCCGATTCGCCGGGCAGGCCGAAGATCGAGACCTTGCGGTCCAGGTTCTTTTCATCCCACACCTCGAATCCATAGGAGCCCTTGGCGGCTCCCAGGGTGCTGCGTCCCCGACGCTTCATTCCGCCTCGACCGACGTAGTCGGGCTGGTTGGTGATCCTGGCCCGCCCGTCGGCGCCTCGGTCGATGAACGCAGAGCGGACCGAGCGGTACGTGGTATTCATGCTCTGACGTCCTGTATCGATGATCACCAGAGGCAGATCGGAACTGAAGTTCAGAACGTCGTTGGCCAGGGCTATGTACGTCCGGCTCACCACCTCGCTGGGCATCTTGCCGAGTTCGTAGGCCCGGGCCAGGATTTCGCGAGTTCCGGAGATCGGAATCCGGGCTGTGTACTTGAGGGAAGCCGTCGTGGGCGTCTGGCCGTCCAAAGTATAGCGGATCTCGGCCGTCGGGCTGGGCGAGGCCAGTTCGATGAAGAAGGAGCCTGAGTAGGTTCCGCTGTCCTTGGAGAAGACAGGCGGCTCGGAGATTTCGGTGAATCCTGGAATATTGATCAAATTCGGGGTCGCCACGATGAAGTACTGCGGCTGATTCCCGAAGACGCCGTACGAGAGATCGAATCGTTGGGGCGGGTAGCCGACTCCGTCGACGCGCGAGCCATACTCATGCACCACCTCCCCATCGGGCGAAACCAGCGCCAGGTACTCTCCGTCGCCTTCAAGAGAGAAGTTCGTGTGATAGGCGCCTGCGGTGTCCTTGTAGGGCCAGTTCTCCGGATGGTCCTCTTGCTGGATTCCGGAGGCATAGACCACAAAGAAGGCGCCGGACGCGAGCTGGACCGCGGGCAGGGTCCATTTCGTCAGATCGCATGGATCGTCCGTCAGGCGCCAGCCGCCGAGATTGACCGTCGTGGTCCCGCGATTCTGGAGCTCGATCCAGTCGGGATATACCGTTTTCCCCTGGACGATCGTGGGCTGCTCGGCTTCGTTGATCGCTTTGAACTCGCTGATGATGAGAGAACCGCCTTCGACCGGCTCATTCCCGCTCGCTGGCTCCGTTGCAGGAGGCACGACCCCGGCTGGAAGGCCCACAAGCTCCACCTCGGCAATCTGCATGCTGTTGGCGCCGGCGGGATTGCGGACCTTCGTGAAGAGGAGTTGATAGTGGGCGTACGCGATCGTGTTGGCGAACGTGATCGGAGTCGCGTTCTTCGTGAATCGCGGCCAGGCGGTGGCCTGTGCGAAATCCACGATGTCTCCGCTGGCGATCAGCGTGTACGGGCCGTCGATGCTCACGTTCGAGCCGGAAAGCTCGAAGGCGATCGGGTCCCGCTCCGGCGCGTCGTTGGCGGTGGTGAAGACCAGTTCGGTGACGATCGTCGCGCCTGCCAGGGGTGTCACCTGAAAGCCTGTGGGCCGGCTTTCTCCTTTGAAGTGGAGGAACTTGGTGTTGACGTTGTCGTCGATCGCCAGGTTGGGCGATTCGTTGGCGGGCCAGTCGTTATCGTTGGGTACGCCGCGGATGAAACTGTTCGGGGTGGTGATGTCCGCCTGCGTCGCAACCTGCGCCGACAGGAGAACCATGGTCAACAGAAGCGAGCTTCGGTGATTCTTGAACACGAGCCATATCCTCCTCTGGGCGGGTCGATCGCTCCGCCGGGCCGAAAAACTGGATTCTATTATAGCCGTCGGGACCCGTCGGGTCAACGTGAACCCGCTCAAGCTTGAACATCCGGGTGGTTCCCTATACTATGACGCGCAGTATTGCGGTGTTGTTGCGTTTTCGGGATCGATAATATGTGGGCTATTCTCGGGGAGGTTTCGACTATGATTTCCAATGTGCTCGTCGGCACTGCGTTTTCGTTGGTGGTTCTTTCGACGGCTTCGGCCGATTCCCTGCGGGTTTACATCGGGACCTACACCGGGAGCGGGGTGAACGCCAGCAAAGGGATCTATCGCAGCACGCTCGACCTCCAAATGGGGACGCTTTCGAGCCCTGTTCTCGCGGCGGAGGCCAGGAATCCGTCGTTCGTCGAGGTTCATCCCAGCGGCGAATTCCTGTACGCCGTCAGCGAAGCTGGCGGCGCCGGACGCGTCTTCGCGTACGCCATCGACACGGCCACAGGGGACCTGACGCTCCTGAACGAGGCTTCCTCATGCGGAGGCGGGCCGTGCCATGTGAACGTCGATCACGCGGGCAAGCATGTGCTTGTCGCCAACTACGGCAGCGGCAGCGCGTCGGTGATTCCGATCGGGCCCGACGGGAGGCTCGCAGAGCCGAGCGGATTCGTCCAGCATGAAGGCTCCAGCGTGAATCCTTCGCGACAGAAGCAGCCGCACGCCCATTCGGTCAACCTGAGCCCGGACGACCGCTTTGTGTTCGTGGCCGACCTGGGGATCGACAAGATCATGATCTACAGGCTCGACGCCCAGAGCGGCAAGATCGTCGCCAACGATCCTCCGTTCGCGCAGACCAAACCCGGCGCCGGGCCGCGACATTTCGTTTTTCATCCCGACGGCAAACATGCCTACGTGATCAACGAACTCGACGGCACGATCGTCGCCTTTGCCTACGACGCAACCGGCGGGGCCTTGAAGGAGATCCAAACGGTCCCCACGCTGCCCAAGGAATACACGGGCGGCAGTTGGTGCGCCGAGGTCCGCGTGCATCCCAGCGGCAAGTTCCTCTACGGCTCCAATCGCGGGCACAACAGCATCGCGGTCTATCGCATCGATCCGGCCACCGGGACGCTCACGTTCGTTGAGCACGAAACCGACGGCATCAAAACGCCGCGAAATTTCAACATCGACCCGACGGGCAAGTTCTGCCTCGTGGCCAACCAGGACGGCGACAGCGTCGTCGTCTTCCGGATCGATCCCTCGACCGGCTCATTGGAGCCGACGGGACACCAGATCGCGGTCACCAAGCCGGTCTGCATCCGGTTCCTGTGAGGGCTGGCGTCTTGCTCTGGACATCAGGGAGCAGCGGCGGTTGTCTCCGGTGCCTGCAGCCAGACGGCGTACTGAGTCGAATCCCAGGAGCCGGCGTCGAGGAACGGCCGAAGCACGATGCGGCGTCCGGCTTCTTTCCCCTGTGTCGCAGCCACAGGATCGCGTGCGTTGCAGATCCAGAGCATTTCGTCCGGCCACGACCGGTTGCCCTGTGCCGTCCGGCTCTCGAACGCCAGATCCTGCGGCGTGAGGCCCGCCAACACGACTTGCCTGGGGTCCTCGATTCCGGGATTGTCCGCCTGATCGAGGGCCAGCACCAGCGGCCCGGCGGTCACCGCTGCCCGGCCTTCGTTGGAGCCCGTGCCAATGTGCACCTTCGGCACGAACGGAAACGAGAATCGAACGACATCGCCCCGGCGCCACGTGCGCCGGATCGACAGGTATGTGCCGGGCTCGCAGGAGGGAGTTTCGTCGCCGATCGATACGCGAGGTTCGGTCGTCCAGCGGGGGATTCGAATGGCCAATCGAAAACAGGCGTCTTGCTGCGGATCGACTTCGATCGTGCCGATGCCGTCACTGGGGAATCGGCTTTTCAACGTGATGGCAACCGGCGTGCCGTCCAAGGTCAAGCGCCAGCGGGCGGGAGCGAATGTGTTGATTTGGAGGCCGTCCCTGCTGACCGTGGCGAGGAACGTCTGCGAGAGGCCGAGGGCTCGCGGGCCGGACGAATTGCAGCAATCCATCCCGCGCCTGCCCGGCGAATCCGGGCGAAATGGCTTGTGGCCTTCCAGGGGAGTGTAGTAGCCGAAGCCGGAACCGTCGGGTTTCTGGGTCCCCAGAGTCTGATTGAAGAGAGCCTGTTCCAGTGCCGCCGCATACTTTTCCTCGCCCGTCAGCCGCAGGAGCTGCCAGCAAAGCTGAATCCAGGTCGTCGTGACGCACATCTCCTGGATGTGGGCGTCGGCGCCGTTGGGGAGATGACCGTCGGGATGGAAATGCTCGCCGGCGCTGGAGCCGCCGGTGATGTACAGGCGTTTGGCGTTCACGTCCTTCCAGGCATACTGGCTCGCCTGGAGGAATTCTGCTTTGCCGGTGGTGCGATAGAGTTCGCAAAGGCCGACGTAGTTCGAGAGCATTTCATAGGCCTTGCGGTTGCCGACCGCCAGCACGGTCTTCTCCCGGAGCATCGCCGAGAGGATCTTCGGCCCGTCGGACTGTTCCCATGAATCGACGATGTACAGGGCGAAGTCGAGATAGCGTTCCTCGCCTGTGGCGCGGTACAGCAGCACGATCGGTTCGAGGACGGACGTGGGGGCCATGCCGGCGTGCGTTCCTGCGATGAGAATGCTCCGCTTCTTCGGAAATGTCGAAACCAGGAGATCCCCGACCCGTCTGCACGCGGCCAGAGCCTCTTCATCGCCCGAGATTCCGTAGTACGACAGCAGGCCGATCAAGCAGTACTTGTGCACCCAGACATCCCAGTCGGAGTCGTGCCAACTCTTACCGTCCCAGGCAGCGCCGGGGTAGAGGCCAAGGCGTTTCTCGGGAACGTAGGTCCCGAGATAGCCGTCTTGGCCCTGCGTGGCGATCAGCCCCTTGGCGATGCGGGTGATCTTCTCCCGCAAGGCCGGGTCCTGCGATCCGAGCCACAGCAGAGAGGCGGCGTGCAGCCATTTGCCGACATGCTCGCCGATCCAGGGATGGGAGCCCGGCCGAGAGCGAAAACCCGCAAGGAGAACGTCCTCGTCGATGTGCAGGATTCGATTGGAAGCATGGGCGCGAATCCGCTCGTCGAGCAAGCCGGACACCTCGATCTCGCTGGGAACGATGGGTGAAGTCCTGTCCGAAACTGCCGGATCGACTGTCGCGCGGACGGGAATGGAGCTCGACCTGTCCCAGGAATTGATGGAAACAGTCAACAGAACGGAAACGACAACTGGACCCAGCATGGGGATTCTCCTTTCGGTGTCTTCAACACGCAAGCCCTTCAGCGACGGGGCGCCACGCCGATATAGGGCGCGATTCCGCCCTGGCCCCGCTCGACAATTTTCGTGACGTCGTCGCGAGTTTCCCGAATTAGTGTGGCGAAGGGATCGCCGGTGTAGCAGATCTCGTTGAAGTAGGCAAACACCGAGGCGTCCTCCGTGACGAACATGGGCGCCAGCTTGCCGGCGGTGGTCGTATAGCTGAAGGTGGCGAACAATTCGGTTTGGCCGCCATCCTTCGTGTGGATCAGCGTGCCTCCCCGTTCGGTCTTGTAGCCCAGAATCCACAGCTTGCCGCCCTCATTGGTCAGATGGGTGCCCTGGTTCTCCACGTTGAGTTGCCGGGCCCAGGCATTCTGGAGCAGGTTGATTCTCAGCTTATGCGTGCAGAAGTCCTCCATGAACAGGTTGCCGCGGCCAAGATTGAAAACGCGGGCTTCCAGGCTGCGAAGCACGACCGTGCGCCCCGTGTCGATCAGAATGCCGCCGCCGATGGGGGCGATGTGCTCCAGGACGATGATCGGGGACGCGCCGTCCTCGATGATGAAATCCGGGCTGGCGTCAACGCCATAGTTGATGTCGCCGCCGGTGCCGGTGATCCGACGCACCTTGCCGCGAACGATGACCGGAGACAGGAATCGCAAGCCGTGTCCCAGCAGGATACTGGTGGCGCCCGAGTCAATGGCCGCCTGGACCGCAGGGGCCGCATCGGAACGGTCGGCGGCCGCTTCGATCACGACCCACCGATCAGCGTCATCCCACGGGACGTCGGGCGTCTCCTCGACCCGCAGACCCAGGGACTTGACCGGTCCGCCAAACGGGCGAGTCGGTTTGCCGGTCATGTACTCGACGACCACCGGGCCCGGCTCGCCCTTCTCCCCTTCCGCGGCAATCGCAGTTTGATAGCCGCTGGTGGCCACGTGGCGGGCGAGGAAAAGGGTCTTGCCCACCTGAACGGCAGGTACGGAGCTTGCGGCTCCTTGGCCGACGAGCCTGGAATCCAGCAGACACGTGAAGCCGTTCGCCCGCAGGGCCGTGACGGCGTTCTCGCTGTAGAGCCCCCGGATCGCGATGCTCTGGCCGTCGTTGGTGAAGCCGCACTTCGACTGGCCGATCAGACTGACGTGCTCGAAGGTCTGGCTGTTGACCGAACTGGCCGCACGAATCCCTACAGCGAATCCCCGCACGACGACGTTTCGAACGAGCAGGGGTCCATTCATGTCGTTGCCCAGGTCCAGGCCGATCGCACCGTCGCCATCCTGCGAAACGATCTGCACATCGCGGATCGCGCCGGTGTTGTTCGAATAGAAATTCAGGCCGATGGCCCCGGGGTTGTTTCGGCCCACATCGAAGGTGACGTTCTGAATGTAGTTGTGAAACCAATCGGCCGAACCGAAGCCGCCGCCCCAGAGGATCGGCCGGGGGTGGTCGGCGTCGGTGAAGACGTCATCCTTGAGCCGGATGATCGTCCCGGCTGTGCTCTGCCCCTGGAGCCAATTGAACCCCCAGGCCTCACCGCCCCGGGAGTCCTGCTTGGTGTGTCGAAGGGTCTTCGAAACCAGGTAGACGCCGTTGGGGAAGTACAGGATCTTGTGGGCGCCCATCGTATCTGTAAGCGCCTTCTGGATCGCTTCGGTGTCATCGGTCCGGCCATCACCCTTGGCGTTGTACGGCGGTTTCGTGACATCGACCACGGAGGCACAAGCCGGGAAAGCGATATTCTCTTGCGAGAGCGAAGCGCCGACCGGGCGCTCGGCCGGGCCGGTCCAGGCTGTCGCCGACAAAACCAAGACCGCAAACGCGGCAACGAAACCAATTCGTAGGCGTCCCATATTCCACCCATCTCCTGCGTCTCAGTATTCCCGATTCTTCAGAATGCCCGGCTGGGGGCTGGGATACATACCGTCGGCCTTGGCCTGCAGGGGGGCCGGCGAGTCCATCGTCAACTTGTCCACGTCCGGGGCGAACTCCTCTTCGCTGCTGAGCATCTCGTCGAAAGTGACGATTTGGCCTGTGTGCACGGCTCTGCGGGCCATCAGCGTCACGAGACTGGCTTCCGTGCCCCGTTTGACCTCGTTGAAAGGCTTGTCGCTGCGGATCGCGTCGACGAGGTGGTTCCACTCGAGCTGGTAGGGATTGGGCTCGGGCTGCGGGAACGCCCAGGCGAGGTTCTCCCGGGAGAAGTCCTGCGTCTTGTAGATCCGGCACTTGGCGGGGGTGTGCATGTGGGTCGAGATCACGGCCGCGCCTTTCGTGCCATGGGCGTAGCTGGCGAACTCGCCGTGGCAGCCGGCCATGTGGCGGTTGTTTAAGAAGAGCTTCGTCCCGTCGGCGAACGTGTATTCCACATCGTAGTGGTCGAAGTTCTGGTCCACGCAGTTGCCGCGGTAGCAGCGCGAGCCCGAGCCCTGGGCCCGAACCGGCCAGGCGTCCTTCATCCAGCAGCACTCGTCCACGTTGTGTGCGACGACGTCCTGGAACAGCCCGCCGCTGGCCCAGAAGAAGCCCAGGTAGTTGCGGATCTGCCAGAGCAATTCGTTGGCGTTGCCTTCTCGGGGCCCCGCGAACCCCGCCGGGCCCTGCTGGCGGTAGGTCCGCATCATGTGGATCTCGCCGATCTGGCCGGCCTTGATCCGGTCGTAGAGTTCCCAGCGGGCCTTGCAGTGCCGGCACATCAGGCCGACACCCACCTTGAGGTTCTTCTTCGCCGATTCCTCCGCAAGCTGGAGCATCTTCCGCGTCGTGGGCCCATCCACCGTGACGGGTTTCTCCATGAACACGTTGATTCCCTTGCGGATCGCGTAGCCGAAGTGCACCCAGCGGAACGCCACCGGCGTCGCCAGGATCACGACGTCGCCCGGCCGGAGGCAGTCCATGGCCTTCTGATACGCGTCGAACCCGATGAACCGCCGCTCCGGCGGCACGTCGATCTGCCTGGCCTCGTAGCCCATCACCCAGACGTCGGCCGAGCCGGTGGTCCGAGGCGCGCTGGCGGCTTCGATCAGGCCGTCATAGCTGCGCTGCAGCCGATCCTGGAAAACGTCGGCCATCGCGACCAGCTTGATCGGTCCGCTCTTGGTCGCCAAGGCATTGGCGGTCGCCCCGGCCCCGCGCCCGCCGCAGCCGACGAGGGCGACGCGGATCGTGTTGTCTTCGCCCGCATAAACCCGCGGCCCGACCGCTGCCAGCAGCGCGGAACCGGCCGCAACTTGGCCGGCCCCCTGGAGGAACTCGCGACGTGACGGATTGTGCTTTGCGTTCTCGCTCATATCAGGCCATCTCCTCTTGACGTCCACCGATGCGACGCAACACCTTGCGCCTCTGGCGGCCTATTATCTTCGCAGAAGCGGAATTGGCAACGGAATTCGGCCTTCGCGGCCCGGCGGTGTCCCTACAGATATCCCGGCAGGGATAAGAGTCCCGAAGACTTGGCTCTGTCATTCCTGCGAAAGCAGGAATCCAGGAATCGTGGGGGGGCAGTCGTGTCAGAGGCGGTGGATTCCCGCTTTCGCGGGAATGACAAATCGCGGGGAGGCCTCTTCTGGAAATGACGAAGCGAAGGCGGGCTTTTTCCGGGAATGACGAACCGGCCTGGCCCCACGGCGTCAAGAGCCGGGTGCAGAAGCCGCGCGCCTTGTCCGGCGGTGTCTGTGCAGATTTCCCGGGCATGCAGAGTCCCATGAACGGCACGCCCGAAACGGTCGTGCGAAGGAGATTTACCGCTCTTTGCCTGCAGCATCAAAGGGGTGCTGCGCACGCCCCAAAGGACGGGAGAATCTCCCTCTATCATGCTGCCGGCAAAAGGCGAGAAATGCCCTGTGTGCCATGCCGGAATCCGGATCAGTCCGTTGCTTCCTTTCGGCGGACAGTTCCTGCGGACGCACGAATGACTCGCTGTCGGCACGGCTGTGGACGCCAGTTTCTTTTCACAGACACGCCCGGCGGCTCTTGCATCTTGCGTCTCCGCCACCGACAATACGGCCGGCCTTCTGAAATGAGGAGAACCATGCAGAATCGAATCATGCGCCTGATCGTGACCTGCGGGCTCGCAAGCCTGACATCGGTTGCCGCAATCGCGGCTGAGTTTCACGTTTCGCCGGCAGGGGACGATGCGAACCCAGGTGTTCCGGATCGGCCCTTCGCGACCCTCCAGCGGGCGCAGCAGGCGGCCCGACAGACGCCGAAGGGCGAACCTGTCACCGTCTACCTGCGAGGGGGAATCTACCATCTGTCTGAGACGCTGGTCTTCACGGAAGACGACTCGGGCTCGCCGCAGGCTCCTATCGAATATGTCGTCTACGGGCAGGAATGCCCTGTCGTCAGCGGCGGCGTGAAGCTGACTCTGCGGTGGGAGTCGCTTCGGGACGGGATCATGAAGGCGACCGTTCCCGCCGGGCTTGTGACGGACCAGTTGTTCGTCAATGGCGTCCGACGGCCCATGGCCCGATATCCGAATTTCGATCCGAACGTGCGCCATTTCAATGGATTTGCGGCCGATGCCTTCAGTCCGGCGCGGGCGGCACGATGGTCCGATCCTCGCGGCGGGTTCATTCACGCCATGCACGCCCACGAATGGGGCGACTTCCATTACCTCATCACCGGAAAGAACCCAAACGGCGAGGTCACCTATGAGGGAGGCTGGCAGAACAACCGCCGGATGGGGATGCACAAGACCTATCGCATGGTGGAGAATATCTTCGAGGAACTCGACGCCCCCGGCGAGTGGTTCCACGACGCCAAGGCCGCCACGCTCTACTTCTATCCGCCCAAGGAACTGGACCTGGACAAGGCGGTCGTCGAAGCGGTTCGCCTGCGGCATCTGGTCGAATTCCGCGGCACACGGGACAAGCCCGTCCGTTTCGTCAGTCTGCGGGGCCTGACGTTCCGCCACGCGGCGCGCACGTTCATGGACAACCGGGAGCCCCTGCTCCGCAGCGACTGGACCACCTATCGGGGCGGGGCGATCCTCTTTGATGGAGCCGAAGATTGCGTCATTCAGGACTGCACGCTCGACCAACTTGGCGGCAACGGCGTCTTCGTCAACAACTACAATCGCAGGATCACTGTCCGTGGCTGCCACATCGTGGGGGCCGGCGCCAACGGGGTCGCGTTCGTCGGCGATCCGAACGCGGTGCGGAATCCCCTGTTCGAATACAACCAGCGGCAGAACTACAGGGATATCGACAAGATGCCGGGGCCCAAGACCGCGAACTACCCGGCCGGTTGTCTCGTCGAGGACTGCTTGATCCACGAGACAGGCCGCGTCGAGAAACAGACCGCCCCTGTACAGATCTCCATGTCGATGGGGATTATCGTTCGCCATTGCTCGATCTACGACGTCCCTCGCGCGGGGATCAACATCTCCGAAGGCACGTTCGGCGGCCACGTGATCGAGTTCTGCGACGTGTTCGACACCGTCCTGGAGACCGGCGATCACGGCTCGTTCAATTCGTGGGGCCGGGATCGTTACTGGGGGCTGGAGGGCATCGACTTGGACACGGTGACGCTCGGCGCCGACAAGGACCTGCCGACTCTCGACATGGTTCAGCCCAACGTCCTTCGCAACAACCGCTGGCGATGCGATCACGGCTGGGACATCGACCTGGACGACGGATCCAGTCGGTACGAGATCTACAACAATCTCTGTCTCAATGGCGGCCTGAAACTCCGCGAAGGATTCTATCGGCACGTCGAGAACAATATCATCGTCGGCAACTCCTTTCATCCGCACGTCTGGTATCGCAACAGCCAGGACGTGTTCCGCCGCAACATCCTGTTCACCGAGTACCGACCGATCCGCGTGAACAAGCCCTGGGGCAGAGAATGCGACTTCAATCTCCTCCACATTCCAGGACAACAGACGCCTGCGCCGGCTGCGGCTCTGCAGCAGGCTAGCGGGTTGGACGCCGGCTCCCTCGCGGCCGATGCTCTGTTCGTCGATCCGGCTCGCGGGGATTACCGAGTAAAGGAGGGATCGCCGGCTTTGAGTCTGGGCTTCGTCAACTTCGCGATGGACCGGTTCGGCGTGCAGAAACCTGAACTGAAGGCCATCGCTCGCAGGCCGCGGTTTCCCGGTCAGGCGGCTCCGGTTGCGGAGTCATCGCCACAGCGGGATTCACGCGTGACCGAATGGCTCGGCGCCAAGGTCCGCAACGTCGTCGGGCTGGGCGAGGTCTCGGCGGCCGGGTTGCCGGGCGAGACGGGCGTCGTGGTCGTGGACGTGCCCGCCGCAAGCGTGGCGGCGCAGTGCGGATTGCGGCAGGGCGATGTCATTCTTCAGTGTGCCGGTCGGCAGGTGGACACGCTGGACGATCTGCTGCGTATCCATCGCGACACTCCCGTCGGGCAGAAGGTTCGGCTCGACGTCTTTCGAAGCCAGCAGCACGTGGATCTGGAAGTCCCGGCGAGCGGACAGGCGGATCTGTCGCCTGGGGAACTCCGCTGCGAGTACGCCATGGACCCGGTCGGAATCGATGCTCCCTCTCCGAGGCTGTCCTGGCAACTGCGATCGGATGTCCGCGGCCAGCGGCAGACGGCCTATCAGGTGCAGGTCGCAACCTCGCGGGTGTCGCTGGCCCAGCATCAGGGCGATCTGTGGGACAGCGGCAAGATCGCCTCGGAGGAAACGACGCACATCGCCTACGGCGGAAAGGCCCTGACTTCTTCGCAACAGGTCTTCTGGCAGGTCCGCGTTTGGGACAAGGACGGTCTGCCCTCGGCTTGGAGCCGGCCGGCGTCCTGGACGATGGGCGTGCTTCGTCCGCAGGACTGGCGGGCCAGGTGGATCGGGCAGGACAGTCCTGCTCCGGGCGCGGGGCTGCCCCTTTTCCGCAAGGCATTCGATGTGTCCCGGCCTGTCACGCGGGCCGTGGTTCACGTCTGCGGCCTGGGCCACTATGACCTGTTCCTCGATGGCTCCAAGGTGGGAGACCGTTTCCTCGACCCCGCCTGGTCGGTCTACGAGAAGACGGTTTATTACTCGACTTTCGACATCACGGATTCGCTCCGCCAGGCTGGCCCGCACGTGTTCGGCGTCATGCTCGGCAAAGGGTTCTACAACACCGCCGGTGACCGTCGTGTCCATGGCGTCAACGCAGATCGCCCGCTCAAGCTTATCGTGCAGGCCCATCTGTGGTTTGCCGATGGAAGCGAGGAGTCCATCGTCAGCGACAACTCCTGGAAGACGACGGACGGGCCCATCACCCACAGCGCGATCCTCGGAGGCGAGGACTACGACGCCCGCAGGCTGCCTGCCGGTTGGGATCGGCCGGGGTTTGACGATGGGACGTGGAGCATGGCCAAGGAGACGAAAGGCCCCGGCGGGCGGCTCACGGCTTCACAGGCTCCGCCGATGAAGATGCACGAGACTTTCAGTCCGGCCCGAGTCGATGAGCCCCAGCCGGGCGTGTTCGTTTTCCATTTCGGGCAGAACGCTTCCGCCGTGCCGCGATTGGTTGTTCGAGGCAAGGCTGGGCAGGTCGTGAAGCTGACGCCCGCCGAGCAGCGTCACGGCATGTCGCCCCGACGAAACGACGGCAAGGGACTCGTCAATCCCGCGGGCGTCGGCACGCCGAACTATTGGCAGTACACGCTGCGGGGAGATGGTCTGGAGCAATGGACGCCGCAGTTCAACTACAGCGGATTCCAGTATCTCCAGGTCGAAGGGGCGGTTCCTGCCGGGAGGTCCAATCCCGACGGCAAGCCTGTCGTCGAGAAACTGGTCTCCATTCACGTGCGGAACGACGCGGCGACGGTCGGGCGGTTTGAGTGTTCG
Organism: Sedimentisphaerales bacterium; assembly: GCA_035476995.1. Taxonomy (GTDB): domain Bacteria; phylum Planctomycetota; class Phycisphaerae; order Sedimentisphaerales; family Anaerobacaceae; genus PLanc-01. The sequence continues at coordinate 98,056 of DATIKY010000011.1, forward strand.
GACCCGCTGTTCAACGACATCGACCGGCTTGTGGACTGGGCGGTGCGGTCCAACATGGCCCACGTGCTGACCGACTGTCCCCATCGCGAGAAGCTTGGCTGGCTGGAGGTGTCGTACCTGATGGGCCCGTCGCTCGCGGGCCGCTACGACATCGCGAGCTTGTACGGCAAGGTGACGCAGGACTGCGAGGATTCCCAGAGGCCCGATGGCATGGTGCCCACGGTGGCTCCGGCCTATCCCGCCTTCTCGGGCGGCTTCGCCTATACGCCGGAGTGGGGCGCCGCGGCGGTGGTCCTGCCTTGGCAGTTGTATGAATGGTACGGCGACAAGCAGATCCTGGCGGCCCGCTATTCGACGATGAAGCGATTCGTGAACTACATGCGGGTCACGTCCAAGGACCTCGTCCCTGCCCCCGGCCTGGGCGACTGGTATGATTACGGCCACGACAAGCCGCGAGGCGCCGCGCAGTTCACCCCCGTCGAACTGACGGCCATGGCGACCTTCTATCGTTGTGCTCGCGTCGTGGCGCATACGGCCCGCGTATTGGATCGCAAGGACGATCAGGCGGCCTATGGGGCCTTGGCGACGGACATCGCCGCGGCGTTCAACAAGCGATACTTCGACGGCTCCGGCGAGTACAAGAACATGGGCAGCCCGCAGACCGCCAACAGCATGGCGCTCTCGCTGGGCATGGCGCCGAAGGACCAAGAGCAGGCCGTGCTGGATCGCATCGTGCAGGACATTCGCAAACGCGGCAACCAGCAGACGGCCGGCGACATCGGCTTTTGGTATCTGCTCCAGGCACTGGCTCAGCAGGGCCGCAGCGACGTGATCTATGACATGGTCGCCCGCACGGACATGGGCAGCTACGGCTTCATCGTTCGCAACGGCTGGACCTCCATGCCCGAGGCCTGGGACGCGGACACCGGCGCCTCGATGAATCATTGCATGCTGGGCCACATCCAGGAGTGGTTCCTGGGCTGGGTGGGCGGCATTCGGCCGGACGTCGAGTCGCCCGGGTTTCGCCGGTTCGTTGTCGATCCCCATCCGGTGGGCGATCTCACGTGGGCTCGCGCCGGCTACGACTCCATCCGCGGCCCGATCCGTTCGGAGTGGCGAAGCTCCGGCGAAGTCTTCGCGCTCAAAACGACCATTCCGCCCGGCGCAACGGCGATCGTGTGCATTCCGGCGGGCAAGGCCGCAGACGTGACCGAGAGCGGCATCCCCGTCTCCCAGGCCGCCGGCGTTCGTCTGTTGGGCGAAGCGCCCGGCCAGGTGCGATTCCTGGTCGAGTCGGGAACCTATGAGTTTGCGTGCGGCCGATGACTTCCCAGGAACAGATCCGAGGCTAAGATGAGAACAATGATCGTCCTGTCCGCAGTAATTGGGTTCGTTTGTGCGCCGGCGGATGCCACGAGAGGGCGGACGACCGGCGTCTGGAGAATCGAGAAGCAGGGTGGCAACTGGCGTTTACTGCGGGACGGCCAGCCTTTCTACGTCAAAGGAGCGGTGGGCTGGCAGGCATACGACCTGCTTCGTCAGTCCGGCGGCAATGCCATCCGCACCGGCGCAAATCGCGGGACGCTCGACAAGATCCAGGAGGCCGGTCTGGTGGCGATGGTCAATCTGCCCGTCCGGGGCGAGCGCAACGGGATGAACTGGGACGACGAGCAGATGGTCGCGCAGCAGAAGCAGCGGGTGCTCCAGACTGTTCGCGAAGTGAAGGACCATCCGGCGGTGATGTTCTGGGCGGTGGGCAACGAGCTCGATTGGATCCCGCCGGGGTCGCCCTACAACCCGAAACTCTGGCGGCGGCTCAACGACATCGCCGCCGAGATCCACGCGATCGATCCCAACCATCCGGTGATGACCGTCGTCGGCGACAGCCAGTACGAGCGGAAGATCCAGGAGATCGCCAGAGACTGCACTGACATGGACTTGCTGGGGATCAACAGCTACGGCAATATCGCAACCTTGGCGGAGCTGACGCGCAAGCACTGGCCCAAGCCATACGTCGCGGCCGAATGGGGTCCGACGGGTCATTGGCAGACGCCCAAGACCGCCTGGCGGGTCCCCATCGAAGAGACCAGCACCGAGAAGGCTCAGGCCATTTATCAGCGGTACACCGAGGTGATCCAAGCGGATGCGAGTCACTGCCTGGGGTCGTTCGTGTTCCTCTGGGCCCAGAAGCAGGAGACGACTCACACGTGGTACGGCCTGTTCCTCGACGGCCTGCCGACCGAGTCCATCGATGTCATGTGTCGGCTCTGGAGCGGCAATTGGCCCGAGAATCGGGCCCCGGCGGTTCTGGCTCTCGGTATCGCGGGTTTCGACGACCCGCGGCAGCTCTACCTCAATCCCGCCCACACATACGAGGCCCGAGTCGTGTGCTATGACCCCGACCACGATCCGCTGACATTCAAGTGGGACATCCGGCCGGAAGTCGAGATCCCCAAGGACTCCTACGCCGGCGGGGGAGAGAAACCCGCTGTGCCCATATCCGGGCTGATCGAGGACGGCCATGGCGCACGGATTCGCTTCGCGACTCCGGCGGCCGAGGGGGCTTACCGGCTCTTCGTGCAGGTTCTCGACGGGCGGGGCCACGTGGGCTATGCCAACGTGGCGTTTTGCGTCCGGCCATGACAGGGCATGTGAATACGAGTTCGTTGTGAAGTGATTGGGAGACGCCATGAGAAAGAGGCTTTATGTTGCGGTGATCGTTGGATTGTGTCTGATTCTTCAACTTGGCGCCTTGGCGAATGACAACCTGCAAGTGCTGCGCGAGATGCCCGACGGCTCGGCCCCAGGCCAGATGGTGTCGCGGCATCTGCTTCGCCAGGCCAGGCCGTTGTTCGAGCAGTGGCGAGGGCAATATGAGCAGCGCAAGACGCCCGAGCAGATCGCGACATATCAGAAGAACCTCCGGGGGCAGTTCATTCAAGCGATTGGAAGCCTGCCCGAGCGGACACCGCTGAATCCAAAGGTCACCGGCGTCGTTGCTCGTGACGGATACAGAGTCGAGAGGGTCATCTTCGAGAGCCTGCCTGGCTGCTACGTCACGGCGTTGCTCTTTCTGCCCGACGCAAGTCGGTACGCATCCCCGTTCCCAGGGGTTCTCGTGCCGTGCGGCCACGCAGGCGAGGCCAAGGCCTACGAAGAGTACCAGACGATGGGGGCCCTGCTGGCCCTCAACGGCATGGCGGCCCTGGTCTTCGATCCCATCGACCAGGGCGAGCGAAGCCAGGACCCTTCGCTGCTGCCGAGGATCTGGGGCACCAGTGCCCACACGATGCTCGGAGTCGGCAGTATTCTGCTGGGCCGCAACACCGCTCGCTTCGAGATCTGGGACGCCATGCGGGCGATCGACTATCTGCAATCGCGGCCCGAGATCGACCCCAAGCGGATCGGCTGCACCGGCAACAGCGGAGGCGGCACGCAGACGTCCTACCTGATGGCGTTGGACGATCGGATCCAGGCTGCGGCTGTGAGCTGTTACATCACGAGCTTCGAGGCCCTGCTCTCGACGATTGGGCCGCAGGACGCCGAGCAGAATATCTTCGGGCAACTGGCGTTCGGGATGGACCACGCCGACTACCTGATGATGCGGGCGCCCACGTCGATTCTCCTCTGTGCCGCAACGCAGGATTTCTTCGACATCCAGGGCACATGGACCTCCTTCCGGTACGCCAAGCGACTGTACACCCGGCTGGGCGTCGCCGAGCGGATCGGCCTGCTGGAAAATGACGCGACACACAACTACAACAAGACCCAGCGGGAAGGCGTCGTGCGGTGGATGTCGCGGTGGCTGCTCGGCGTCGACAAGGCGATCGTCGAGCCGAACATCGTGCTGTTCAGTGCCGAAGAGGCCCGCTGCACGCCCGACGGCCAGGTGATGCGATTGAAGGGGGCTCGCTCCACATACGATTTGAATCGGGATTTGGAGAAGGATTTGGCCGCCCGCCGCAAACAACTCTGGTCAAGGGCGTCTGTAATGGACCGGCTCAATCAGGTTCGTCGGCTTGTGGGTGTGCGGACTCTCGCGGAATTGCCCGAGCCGCAGGTGGAACTGGGGGATGTTATCGAACGTGATGATTTCCGCATCCAGAAGGCAATTGTCACGGTGGAGGAGGGGCTGTATTTGTCGGCGCTGGCGTTTTACCCGCAGGGCGAGCCTGTCGGCAACGTCGTGCTGTACGTTCACGAGAGCGGCAAGGAGGCCGATGCCGGTCCGGGCGGTCCGATCGAGAAGCTCGCCCAAGCCGGCCATGTGGTCGCCGCCGTGGATGTCCGTGGCACGGGCGAGACCCAAACCAAAGGCGGCTGGGGCGGCGATCTGTTCGGGTTCGACGCCAGGGACGCTCTGACCGCCTATCTGCTGGGACGCTCCTATGTGGGCATGCGGGCCGAGGACATTCTGGTCTGTGCCAGGGCTATCCGCGAACGGTCGTACGGGCCTGTCGATTTGGTGGCGGTCGGGCACGTGTGCGTGCCTGCCCTGCACGCGGCGGCGCTGGAGCCGGAACTGTTCGGCTCGGTCCGCCTGGTTCGCGGGCTCGTCTCCTGGGCCGATGTAGTCGAGCGGGGGCAATCTCGCGGCCAACTGGCGAACGTTGTCCATGGTGCGCTGACTGAATATGATCTGCCCGATCTGGCCAGGATCCTCGGAGATCGGCTCACGATCGAGAAGCCGGTCAACGCGCTGGGGCAATAGGGCGACGCACGCGTCGCCCCTACGAACGGAACACGGTGAAGACCGACCACGCGCCGACGACCAGGAAGGCTGCGAACGCGATCCAGAGCATGATGTCAGACAGCCTGCTGGGACGCAGATTCGGGTCGCTCTGGCGGTAGCGGAAGTACAGCGACGCGCCTCCGAGCAGGGGAAGCATGATCGACTGGGCGATTCCGCAGGCGACGATCATCATGGCCGGGGCACGGACGAAAACATACAACACCAGGGCGATGAACGGCCAGACCGCGCTGACCTTTCGCGTCCAGCGCGCGCGGGCGGCCTCGGAGCCGTCGGTGAAGCCATAGAGGCCTAGGCCGTCGGCGACCATACGCGAGTTGCCCGCGGCGGCGACGAAGAGCGTCGAGTATAGCACCGCGAAGGCCCCGCACAGGAACAGCGGCTGCGCCAGCGGGCCGAAAACCGGGATGTACATGGCCGCCAGTGTTCGGACCATGTCGCGACCCTCGGGGTTGAGCCCGACGCGGCCGAGCACCGCCGCGCCCAGCAAATAGAAGGCGAGAGTCGCAAGGGTGTAGACCACCATTGAGCTCCAGGCGTCGATGCGCAGCACGCGAATCCAGCCTCGGGCCCGTTCGGTCCATGCGGCGGTGCCGTCGCGAGGGCCAGTGCAGCGGGCGTACCCCTTCTCCAGGCACCAGTAAGGGTACATGATCAGCTCGGAGGCTCCGATGCCGATGATGCCGAAGGCGCCCAGGGCGGTGCGGATCGGGTTGCCGCCTGCGGGACCGGCAGGGGGAAGCTGAAAGCTCAATCCCGCGGCCAGTTCCTGCGCCGAGACCGCCCACTGCTCCTTCATCTGGAGAGCCACGAGCGTCAGGATCGTTGCAAGGGTGAAGGTGGCGACGAGGGCCGTGGCGACGAATTGAATGATGCGATATCGACCGACATAGAGGAGCAGCGACGTCACGACGGCAAGGACCGCCGCCCAGAGGTAGGGATCATGCGGCTCACGGCGTCCGGCGAGTTGATTGCCCAGGGTGGCGATGTCCCCCTGCAATTCCACGGCGCGGGAAGTCTCCCCGCCGCGGGCTTCGATCAGCCTGAGTTCGATGCGATCCTGCGTGAGTTGGTCCTGGAGACGGTTGTACTCGGCGCCCGAGGCGGTCAGGGGCCAGCTCATCGCGAGCGTCTGGCCGACGCCGCCGAGGATGCCCCCTTGCTGAAAGACAATCAGTGCCGTCATGAAGGTCCAGTACCCGACCAGCCAGTTGACCCTGACCTTCGGGCCGGGGACGTCGTTCAAGGCTTTGAGCGGGGTCCGGCCCCAGGTGATCGTGTGGCGGGCGAACTCGATCTGCGTCGAGACCTTGATTACGCACCCGATAACAATCAGCCAGAGAAGCCAGAAACCGGCCTCGGCGCCGACCTTGGTGGTCAGGACCAGCTCGCCCGAGCCGACGATCGAGCCGGCGATGATCATGCCCGGCCCGAGCTTTCTCAGCGTGCCGAAAAAGCCCCTGGGCGGTGGCTTAACATCGCATCGACTCTGGTCTATGGGCTCGGACGCAGCCATATGATGAACGCCCGCGAGGGCGTTATGCCTGCGCCGCCCCGGTCTGGCCCGCGGCCTTCGCGGCTTTCAGCACGTCGTCTCGGAAGAGGAACCAGAACGCCGCCATCAGGACCGCACTGATGGCCGTCAGGATGACCCAGATGGCGTTCCAGTTGGTGACGCTCTGCGCGACGCCGTCGATGAGTTTCTCGGCGGTGTACATTTCAATGAGGTTCACGTTGACAAACGTGCCGACGAACATGCCGATGCCGAACAGAAGCAGTCCGACCAACCCCTGTGCCTGGGCTTTGATCTCCGGCGGCGCCTTCTTGTCCACGTAGACCTGGCCGCCGACGATGAGGAAGCCGAAGATGGCGCCGTGGACGAGAATCGCGATGTAGTACATCCAGGCCTGACCGAGCACGCCGCCGGCCAGGAATGCGATGTAACGCACCAGAAGCATTCCCAGGCCTGCGGTGATCGCCCACTTGGCGCCGTAGCGCGTCAAGGCGATCGGGACTAGGAGCATGATGAGGATTTCCGCGACCTGGCCCAGGTTCATCGTCGCGGTCACCTGTTTGAAGCCCTGGCTCATGAAGAACTGCGAGCCCAGCGAGAAGTACATCGTAAAGGGAATCATCGCCAGCATGGAGATGAGCATGAAGAAGGCGAAATTACCGCTCTTGAGAAGCCCCAGGGCCCGCAGGCCGAGCACGTCGATGATGGAAGCGGGCTTGCCTTTGGAGGGCGGAGGCGTGTTGGGCAGCGTCAGATTGAGCAGGGCGGCCACAAGGGCTACGCCGGCGCCGCAAAACAGCGGGATGTTCGTGCCGTCGATCTTGGCGCCGTTGAAGAACTTGTCGGCCGCGATGCCGAACAACCCGGCGGCCGCCCAGCCGATCGATCCGAACACTCGTATTTGCGGGAATTTCTCCGAGGGGGCATGCGCCATGGCCACCGCGGCGGTCAGGCTCCAGGTGGGCATGTAGCAGATCATGGCCGACAGCAGGAGCACGAACAGAGCGACCGGACTGCTGACCAGGGCCGCAAGAAAGAGCAGGGCGGCACAGGCGAAATTCATGGCCATGAGCACCTTCTGGCTGGCGAAGTGGCGGTCGGCGATCATGCAGAAGATCGGTGAGACCAGACTGCCGAGGGCCATGCTGCCGACGATCAAGGCCTTCAGAGTGCCTGTGACGCCGATCTTGTCGAGGTAGCCGGCCAGTTGCACGAACCAAACGGCGAACATCATGTACTGGAGGAACATCATGACGCTGAGGCGGATTCGAACGTTGAAAGACATGGCGTTCATTGGGCATCTCCTTCGGACAAAATCACTCCCGGGCCGGCGCGTTCATTCGCCGGTCGTCACACGGGTCATCATACTATCACCGTCGAGACAACGCCAGAGGGAAACTGCAAAGCCGGTTGACGCTGCCATGGGGGACCGTTAGCATAGTCCCTGGCGAAGGAGCGGCAGGATCAGGAAGGACGCAATGCCGATGACGACATCAAGACGCATACGACAGATCACTGGGGCCTTCATCATTCCTATTCTGTCCGTGTTTGCGTTCCGTCCGGTCGATTTATTCGCGGATCAGTTCATTCTCCTCAATCGCACGCCGGGACCGGGGTGGAGTTACGGCCTGCCGGTCAACGTCTCCGAGGAGGATTTTCAGGAGGTCAAAGCCTGTCTGCCGGACATGCCCGGCTCGACAGTCCGGATCGTGGTTGCGTATATCTTCAGCTACTTTCGGACGGCTGACGACGCGCCGCTTCTGGCCTCCCTGCGTCGCGTGCTCGAACTGGCCGAGCGGACCGAGACGCCTGTCCTCATTCAGATCGATGGCGAGCAGTGGTGGGAGGGCCGGCCCGACTTGTGGAATTGGTGGGACCGGTCCCGACCCGGTTTCGACCCCGCCAATCGGGAGAACGTGGAATGGTCCGGCTGGACGCCCGACGACGCGATCAAGATCGCCTGGCGGAACTGGGGACGGCAGTTGCGGGTGCTCCCGCCTCCCAACCTGATGAGTCCCCGCTATCGAAAGGCCTGCCACGAGAAGATGGCGGTGGCGATTCCGGTCGTGCTGGACTGGTGGAAGGCATTACCCGATGACAGGAAGGATCTGCTCGTTGGCGTCAAGCTCGGCTGGGAATCCTCAATCGGCGTGAACGCCTGGCACTACCCCCATGGCAACGCCTTGCTCGACGAGCCTGCGGACAAGGACCCGACTTCGGGTTTGAAGGCCGATGCGCCGCCCGCTCGAGGCGTGGCGCAGATCGGTTACGCCGCGGTCAGAACCGCGGGCCTTCGCGAGTCGGGTGAATTGACAGAGGCCGATCTGGCGGAGGTCGCAAGACATCACCTGGAGGACCTCTCTCGCCAGGCGGCTCAGTTGGGCGTGCCCAGAGACCGACTGTTCACCCACGGCGCGGGCTGGAAGGACGGCGAGTTGCTGTACCGAGCCGCGGTGAATCCGTTCAGTTGCCCCGGCTGGAGCTTCTACAAACATGCGGGCGATCCCGCCAAGGACGCTGGCGTGCAGGAGGCATTGAAATGCAGCGACGCCCCCTGGTGGGCCGCGACCGAATGGCTTTCTCCCGGGCCTCGCGAGGTCGAGCCCTGGCGACGTGCCCTGGAGACCACGCTGAGCGATCGTCGCTGCCGATACGTGTGCATCTACAACTGGGAGGGCATTCGAGACAGCGAGCCGGTTCTGGAGGCGATTCGCCAAGTGGTTGCGGCGGGCGTCGATCCGCGGCAATAGACCGGCCTCGATCTCCGTCTATCCTGTTTGAATGCCCCGATGGTCTGTCGAAGCAGGGTCGGGACGCAGGACAATCGAAAGGATTGTCATGAACAAGCATCTGTTGCTGTCTGTGATTTTGGGGGTTTCGTCGCTTGCGGGTTCTGCCGTCCCGGCGGCCGGGGACGCCGACCGCATCCAGCCGTGGTCGAAGAACCCTCGCTATTGGCAATATGAAGGCCGGCCCGTCCTCTTGCTCGGCGGGAGCAAGGACGACAATCTCTTCCAGATCCCCGATCTCAAGGAGCATCTGGACGAGATGGCCGCCGTGGGCGCCAATTACATCCGCAACACGATGAGCGACCGGCCGGACAAGGGGTTCGAAGTTTACCCCTTCGCCCAAAGGCCCGATGGCAAGTACGATCTGGAGCGATGGAACGACGAATACTGGCAACGGTTCGAGAATATGCTGCGATGGACCGCCGAGCGGGATATCATCGTCCAGATCGAAGTCTGGGATCGCTTCGACTACTCGACGAAAAACTGGGAGCCGCACCCCTACAATCCGAAGAACAACGTCAGCTACACCTACGAACAGTCGGGTTTCGCGGAACACTATCCCGACCACCCCGGCGCCAACCGGCAGCCGTTCTTCTTCACCACGCCCAAACAGCGGAACAACACGGTCGTTTTCCCATACCAGCAGCGATTCGTCGACAAGATGCTGTCCTACTCGCTGAAGCATAACCATGTGCTGTATTGCATGGACAACGAGACCTCCGCGGAGGAGGCGTGGGGCGCGTTCTGGGCCGAGCATATCCGTCGCCGGGCGTCGGAGGCGGGCAAGAAGGTCTGCGTGACGGAGATGTGGGACGCCTGGGATCTGAAGTCCGACGAGCACAAGCGGACGCTCGACCACCCCGAGCGGTATGACTTCGCCGACGTCTCCCAGAACAACCAGCAGAAAGGCCAGACGCACTGGGACAACTTCCAGTGGGTGCGGACGCGTATCGCCGGACAGCCTCGCCCGCTGAACACGACCAAGACGTACGGGGCCGACGGAGGCCGGTACGGCAACAACCGCGACGGAATCGAGCGGTTCTGGCGTCATGTCATCGGCGGGATAGCCTCCGCGCGATTCCACCGGCCCGACTCCGGCCTGGGGCTCTCCAAGCCGGCGGTCGCCGCCATCCAGGCCGCGCGCAAGCTGGAGTCCGTCATCAAGCTCTGGGACGTGGAGCCCGCCAACCACCTGCTCAGCGACCGAAAGGAGAATGAGGCCTACCTGGCCGCCCGTCCCGGCGCGGCCTACGCACTGTATTTGACCGACGGCGGCTCCGTCGGCCTGGATCTGAAGGACGCGCCCGGCCGCTTCGAGGTTCGTTGGATCGACATCGCGACCGGTCAATGGGGCAAGCGTGAAACACTCGACGGTGGCCGTGTGGCGACGGTGGATGCGCCCGCGCAGGGGCGCTGGGCTGCGGCGATCCTCATTCTGAAGGGTCAGTGACTTGCGGTTCTCCATCCCAGAACACATGCCACCGTGGAGAAGAGATGAACGTTGCATCGATCCGTATTCTGTCGGTTCTGTTGTCGCTGGCCGTGGGTCGCGCCGTCTTGGCTGCCTCGGATTCCCATGCGGGTGATCGCCGCTCGCGGGTTCGCCTGATCGTCGAAACCGACGTCTGGAACGGAGCCGGTCATCGCGACAACACGCTCGCCCGCTGGGCGGTGGATCTGCAATACGATTTTCTCGCGAGACTGGACTGGTGTGTGGGGCTGTCGGGCGAGGCGAATTACGCTCCTCAGGTTGTGCTCAACGGCGCGGAGGGGAAGGGGATTCTGCGGATTGCCGCCCGGCCGGGTCAGCAGGTCTCGCTCGACGCCGGTTCCTTGCCCGATCCCGACGGCGATGCGCTGGCCTACGAGTGGTTTGTCTATGCGGAGGCCGGAACGTACCGAGGGCAGGCCGTGTTGCGCGACAGCGGGAGTCCGCCCCTGGCGGCATATCGCCGGGTTGTTGTGCAGGTCGCTCACAAACACGATTGACAGGAATGACAAGGTGTGACGATGCGATTCAATCCGCAAACGAGAGTCTGGATGAAGATCTGGGTCACGCTGCTTGTGTCGCAGGCCGCGATGGGAGCAGGCCCTGCGACGGGCCCTTTGCGCGTCCATCTGCAGAACCCGAGGTACTTCGCCGACGCCAGCGGCCAGGCGATCCTCTTGACCGGCTCACATACCTGGAACAGCCTCGTGGACATGGACAAGGCCGACCCGCCTGCGCGGTTCGATTTCGACGCCTACCTGGCCTTCCTGCAGCGCTACGATCACAATTTCATTCGCCTGTGGGCCTGGGACTCCACGACATGGCACACCCAGGCCAACCGCAGTCTCGGGAAGGACTTCGCCCATCACTGTGCTCCCTTGCCCTGGGCCCGCACCGGCCCGGGCAACGCCCTCGACGGCAAACCCAAGTTCGACCTCGCGAAATACGACCCCGAGTTCTTCAACCGCCTGCGAACGAGGGTCCGTGCCGCCGGCGAGCGGGGGATCTACGTCTCGGTGATGCTGTTCGAAGGCTGGGGTCTGCGTCACGGCAACCGACGCTCGGGCACTCCCGACGGCTGGGCCTATCGCAGCCATCCCTTCCATCCGGACAACAACATCAACGGGATTGCGGGCGACGTCAACGGCGACGGCAACGTCCTGGAAGTGCATTCGCTGGCGAGTCCCGCGATCACGGCCCTCCAGGAGGCGTACATCCGCAAGGTCGTGGATACGGTCAACGACCTGGACAATGTGCTCTTTGAAGTGTGCAACGAGGGCGGCGAGAAGGATTGGAACTGGTGGGTGGTCAGGATCGTTCAGGAGTACGAACAAACGAAGCCCAAGCAGCATCCGGTCGGCATCACAGGCCATGGCGGCGAGAAGACCGACACCATGCTGCGAAGCCCCGCCGACTGGATCTCGCCCGGCGGACAGGACGGCTACCGCGACCCCGCCCCTGCCTGGAACGAGAAGAAGGTCAGCCTGCTGGACACCGACCACATCTGGGGCGTCGTCGGCAATCACCGCTGGGTTTGGCACAGCTTCCTGCGCGGACACAACCCGATCTTCATGGACCCCTACGACGGCAGCGTCCTTGGCGAGCGTTTCGACCCGAAGTTCGAGCCGCTGCGACGCAGCATGGGCTACGCGCTGCGCCTGGCGAGGAAGGTGAACCTGGCCGCGATGACGCCTCATTCGGAGTTGGCCTCGACCGGGTTCTGCCTCGCCGCCCCAGGACGGGAGTACCTGGTCTATCTGCCGACCGGCGGCGAAGCGACGGTGGACCTCTCCGCGGCTGGCGGCCTGTTTTCCGTCGAATGGATGAATCCCTCCGATGGCGCGACGACGCCGGGCGAGACCTGCTCCGGCGGCGAGAAACGAGAATTCCAGACGCCCTTCAAAGGGGATGCGGTTCTCTTCATCCATAGGAATTCCGGCCTCATCCAGGCGGATGTCCCGTCCGATCCACCTCTCGTGACCGTTCCACGCTGGGAGATGCGCGAGTTCGAGTTGCACGGCCGTTGCCACATGGACAATCCGTTCCGCGACGCCGTGTTGATCGGCGAGTTCACCTTGCCTTCGGACAAGACCTGCGAGGTTCGTGTTGACAAGGGGCGGTCTGTTCGATAGGTTCCTGGGCCGATACACAAGATTCAGCCAATGGAGGATCCTATGAATTTCCGCATCGTGTGTGTTGTCGCAACTTGTGCTGTTCTGTTGTGCATCCCGACCACGCAGGCCGAGATCCGGGTGGCGATTGATCGCCAGGCCAGTGATTCCGCGTCGGCTGCGTTCCAGTTTGCCAATGTGCCCCCAGCGTCGCAGAACGACGCGGCCTCCAAGGCCCTGTTCACGCTCGTGGACGGCCGGCAAGACCGCAACGGCGGCGGACTGCTCGTGCTTCACGACGGCAAACTCCCCACCGAAGAGGATCAGCCCGCCGCGAATTTCTTCTTCGCCGCCGGGACCGACGGCGGCCGGATACTCGTGGACCTGGGCAACGCCATCGACGTCAAGCAGGTGAACACGTACTCCTGGCACCCCGGTGAGCGATGCCCGCAAGTGTACGATCTCTACGCGGCCGACGGGAGCGCCGCGGGTTTTGATTCCCAGCCCAAGAAGGGGACCGATCCGCAGACGCGCGGCTGGAAGCGGATCGCGCAGGTCGACACTCGTCCCAAGCAGGGCGACGTCGACGGGCAGTACGGCGTGAGCGTCTCGGATTCCGCCGGCATTCTCGGCAAGTACCGGTTTCTGCTGTTCGACGTCTTCCGCACCGACACCGGCAGTCCGTTCGGGCAGACGTTCTTCAGCGAGATCGACGTGGTGGACGCGACGACCCCGCCGGAGCCGGTGGGGACGGGGAAAGCTCTTGGCGAGGGTCGCAGGGAGATTGTCGAGGCCGAAGACGGGAAATACCAGATCACCATCGACACGACCGAAACGCCCGACCTGGCCGACTGGGCGGCGAAGGAGCTGGCGCCAGTCGTGAAGGAATGGTATCCCAAGCTCGTCAAGATGCTGCCCAGCGAAGGCTATGAGGCGCCGACGCGATTGAGCATCACGTTCATTGCGGACATGCAGGGCGTCGCCAACGCCGGCGGGACGCGCATCCGCTGCGCCGCGCCCTGGTTCCGCCAGAACCTCAAGGGCGAGGCCAAAGGCGCGATCGTGCATGAAATGGCTCACGTCGTGCAGAACTACGGCATCGCCCGACGGAACAACCCCAACGCGACGCGAACCCCCGGCTGGCTGGTCGAGGGCATCTGCGACTATATCCGCTGGTTCCTGTACGAGCCCCAGACCCGCGGCGCCGAGATCACCGCCCGCAACCTCGCGCGGGCCCAGTATGACGGCAACTACCGTATCAGCGCCAACTTCCTGAACTGGGTGACCAACACGTACGACAAGGAGATCGTCGCCAAGCTCAACGCCGCAGCCCGCGAGGGCAGGTACAGCGAGGATCTGTGGAAGGACGCCACCGGAAAGACCGTTCAGGAACTCGGCGCCGAGTGGAAGGCCGCCCTGGAGAAGCAGATCTCCGAGGCCGCGGCACAGGCTGCGAAGATGAACACGCTCACGGACGAGGCCCGTTCCGCCTGGGCGACCGGTCCCGAGTTCCAGCTCGAGGACAACGCCGCCGCGGCCGACCCCGTTCGCTGCGGCTGGCTCTATGTCCTCTATCAGCCGCCGATCGACCCGAGCATGGGCAAGTGTCTTTCCGGAACATCAAGATCCGACCGATCCCGTGAGAAAATCCGAATATCGAAATCCGAAATCCGAAACAAGCACGAATGACCGAAAACCAAATGACCGAAACGGAGCGCCGAAGGGCGACAGCGTTTCGGTCATTTGAGTTTTGTGTTTTGAATTTGTCTCGGATTTCGAGTTTCGTGCTTCGTGCTTTCAGTAACGAAAGGGGAAGAAGGCCGGGTTGAGCCTTCTTCCCCTTGTGCGTTTCTGTCTTGGCATCCTCTTGCTGCTATCTTCTTCCTCGGAACCGTCCGCTGAGGACTGCATCGGCCCGGCGATTGACCTCATCCGAGATATTCATGTCGCGGATCTTCTGGGCGAGGTCCCTTGCGGCCTGCCGGTCGGTCATTCGGCCTGCCAGATCGACCGTCGCCAGAGCGGCCTCGGTCTTGAAGGCATCATTCTTGAGGAGTTCCTGGAGCCGTTCGATGGCCTTGGGACTGGGCAGCGCGCCCAGCGTGGCGATCGCCTGTCTCTTCTCGTCGTCGCGACGGGCCTTGTCGAACGCGGCCAGGCACAACGCGACCCGTTGGTCCATCGGAGCCGACTCGCCGGCACCGATCAGACGCAGTGCGCCGCGCGTGGCCAGGACGTAGTGGGTCAGCGAGGTCTGGGGCTTCGAGGCCAGAGCGACCAGCGTCTCGACCGCCTCGAAACTCGGCCAGTTGGCCAAGGTCCGAATGCCGGCGTCGGACAGCGCCTCGTCCGGCGACTGGGCCGCGTCGCACACGACCGCCAGGGCGGCGATTGTGCCGGAGGCGTCCAGGGCGGTCAGCATCGCGATCCGTGCGCCTGCGTCGGCGGTCTTCATCCGATCGATCACGGCATGTGCCGCGGCGTCCTTGTCCTTCGCTGCGGACAGGACCGCCCGCAGAGCCGCTACCCCGCTGTCGCGAGGTCCCCCGGCCTTGGTCTTGGCGACCAGGTCGGCCAGCGTCGCCGCATCGACCGTATCGGCTACGTCCGCCATCGCTGCGAACGCCGCACGGGAGATCTGCTCGTCCGCATCGGAAGCGTAGCCGAGCAGGGTCTCCGCCGTGCCCGCCGCGCGTCGTTTGCCCAGCACGCCTATCGCGACCACGCGGGCATTGGTCTGGCCTGCCGCTGCCCAGGCGGCGAGGGCATCTTCCACGCGCGGACCGGCCATCATCGCCAGACCTTCGCGAGCGGCTCTCTGCGTCGCGCCCGAGCCGGCGACCGCGATCTGCAGGAGGGCCTCGGCGCCGTCGTCGGTCCCGACCTTGGTCAGCGCTTCAATCGCGGCCAGACGCACCATGTCTTCATTGCTGTCCAGGACTCTCTTGACCGGCTCAACGGAGGACAGGTCGCCCCGGTCGCCAATCAGGCCGAGGACCTGGACCTGCGACGGCGGATCCAGGTCGGCCAGCAACGCGGTTAAGGCCCGTGTCGGCGCCTTGCTGGGCGACACGCGGGCGGCGCCGACGACCGCGGCGCGGACCTTGGGATCTTTGTCCCGCATCCAGGTTCGGATCTGCTCAGCTTCCTTGAGCGGGTTGCAGGCGATCAGGCCCACGATCGCGGCGGCGCGGATGCTGAAGGGATTGAAGTCAGGGTTCTCCTGGGCGAAGGAAGTCGCGCCCTCATAGAGTCCACCATAGATCTCCGCCGCGGCTGCAAGATCGTTTCTGCGGACCATCTCTTGTGCGACGTCGATCAGACCCTGGGCGGCCTTCATATACAGCGGACTGATGGGCATCTCGAAGACGCCGAAGAGAGCGCGGGCGCCATCCTCGCCCCCGATATTGGCCAGAGCGGTGACCGCGGCCGACGCCACTGCGGGTTCCGCATCCGTGAGAGCGTTCTGCAGCGGGTACACTGCGATCCTGGCCCCTCGGCTTCCCAGTGCGTTGATCAGGCCGATCTTCCACTTGGCGTCCTTGGCCTGGGCCAGGGCTTTGAGCAGGGCGTCCGTCGCGCCGGCATCGGGGTTCTTCTCCAGAGCCCGGCGGGCGAAGTCCCGCAGGTGCTCGTCCGGATCGGTCATCAGTTTCGCCAGACAGGGCACCGATTCCCCTTTGCCGATCCGTTCGAGTTGGAGCACGATCCAGTGGCGGACCGTCCTGTCCAGGTCCGTGCGATCGACGTTTTTCGCGAGGACCTTGGCCAGCGCTTCGCGCTCGATCTCCGCGCCGGGACGGGCCGCATAGGAGCCCATGTCCTGGAGCAGGATCTGGGGCGCGTAGCGAGAGCCCGCGTTCTGCGCGGACATCAGAGGCAGCAGGTGATCGAACGCCTTCTGATAGGCTTCGGCCAACTGGCCTGCGTTGCGCGCGGGGGCTTGGGCCCTGCCGCACAATTGGTTGATCAGTTCGTCCGTGCTCTGGGCGACTGCGGAAGTCGCCGTCAAGGACAAAGCCAGCGTCGCCATCGCGACGACCGATATTCTCAAGAGGCTGCGTGTCATTTCTCTTTCCTCTTCAATCAGGTGCAGATTCACTTGGGTCCCCATGGTCGGGCTCGTCTTACAACACGTACGGTGCCCGGCGCGGGCGGTCGTACCATCGCTCGGCCGCGGGGTCGTCGAGGATCTTCTCTTCGATCGGGTCCCACTTGATCGGACGACCCAGCCGCTCGGCGATGCCGCTGAGGTGGCAGATCGTTGCGGTGCGATGGCCGATCTCCGCGGGGCAGATCGGCTGCTTGCGGGTGCGGATGCCTTCGAGCCAGTTGCCGTCGTGGTCGCGGGATTCGTAGAGGTGGATCTCGCTGGGCAGCAGCGGCGCCTTGGCCAACTCCACAGGGATCGTGTCGAGCCGATCGCCGCGACTGACCATGACCTCGCCCTGCGTGCCGATGAACTGGATCATGTGGCCGCCGCGGATCGGATGGTCGCGGAGGACCTTTGTGCCGTCGGCGTAGTAATGGGTCTGAAACTTGTAGCCGCCCCAGCCCTTGGGGACGAACTTCACCGGGCCGGAGTCGTCCATGCCGAGGGCCCACTGGATGATGTCGAAGTGGTGGGCGCCCCAGTCGCCGTTCTTGCGGGAGCCATATTCCCAGAAACGCCGCCATCCGCCGCCGAAGTCGGCCTTGACGCGTTCGGCGTTGTAAGGATACCAAGGTGTGGGACCCAGCCAGCGGTCGTAGTCGAATCCTTCGGGGATCGGCTCTTCCGGCAGCGTCGTCGGCGGGGCGAATTGTCCCAGGCTCGCGTAAATGGTGTGGACCTTGCCGATCCATCCATTGCGGACGATCTCGCAAGCCCTGCGGAAGGCCCGCTCCGAGCGCTGCTGCGATCCGACCTGAAAGATCGTGCCGTACTGCTTGCAGGCATCGCTCATCAGACGCCCTTCGCGGATCGTCAGCGTCATGGGCTTCTGGCAGAGCACGTCTTTGCCCGCTTTGATGGCCGCCAGCGAGCACATGGCGTGCCAGTGGTCGGGCGTCATCACCATCACGGCGTCGATGTCCGCTCGGGCGCAAAGCTCTTCGTATTCCAGGTATGCGTCGCAGCCCTTATAGGTGCCGCTTTCGGTCTGGCCTGCATAGGCTCTCTCCGCCTGGCTCTTGGCGTTCTCCCGTTTGGTCCGGTCCACATCGCAGACCGCGAGGACCTGTACGTCCCTGCGGTTGAGCATTCCGCGGAAGTGCCCGCCCATCTGCAAGCCCATGCCGATCATGCCCATGGTGATGCGATTGCTGGGCGCCGCGGCCCCGAAGACGGTCGAGGGCACAATGGCCGGCCACGCCGCAGCGGCGCCGACCGCGGCGGCGCCGTGGAGCAGAAAGCTGCGGCGGCTGAGATTTCGGTTCTTCGTCATCGATCAGGTCTCCTTATTGCGAATGATCTGTTTCGATCCTGAGCAGATTGCAGGCGTTCACTCTATCCGCTTGTCCGCAGGTTGTCCACAGCGGGCCGGCGGCTCCCGTTGACAGGGAAGACGACCGAGGACCGTAGGAAATTGCCCGGTCACGATGCTGACGATCAACTGAGGTGGTCAGCGGCCGGCCATGGATTCCGCTTGCTCGCAGATGCGCGCGATCTCGCGGACGAGGGACTCCAGCCTTGCGAAGTACTCGGTTTGTGAATATCGGGACTTGGCGTCCCGCAGTTCGATGATCTGGAGTTCAAGCCGATCCCGTTTGGCTCGCAGGTCCGACGGCATCGCGGCTTCCGTTTCACTGGGCACGAGATGGAATTGGTGGGCGCGGTAGCCGTCGAGGGACGCGCCGTCCCGGGCCCTCTGCACCGGGCGGATGCCGCGGAACCATTCCGCGGGCGTGCCCAGGGCATCGCCATTGTCGTCGAGCAGGGCGTGCTCTGTCGCGAGGCGACCGGCGGCGGTGTAGAATGCGCCCACGGCGTGCGACGCGGTGAGATACGCTTCGAGCAGAGAAGTCTGACCGTCCTTGTCGAGGTCCGCCTGCGGCTGCGCGATCGCTTCTGCGAGGTACTGGCCGAAACGAGTGAAGTTGTGCTCGAAGCCGCTCTTGGTCGCGGTGATGACCACTCGGCCGGGGGCCGAGAGTTCCTTCAGAAATGGTCCGCTGGCGGAGGCTGTGTTGATCACCGCGATGGGTCTGTCCATGGGTTTGAGCCAGTCCGCCAGGTCGCCGGCGGAGACATCGGGCCCGCGAAGATTGAATCGGGCGATTCGCCCGTCGAAGGTCCCGTGGCCGATCAGCACCAGCCACAAAGGGGCGGCGGACTGCCGAGCCTGCTTCGCCAGTGTCTCCTGGAGGTTGGCGCGATCAGATGCGTTCTCGCTCGGGTCCAGGCCGATACCGATGAACTCCGCATTCCCCCTTGCGCAAGCCTCTTTCCAGAGATCGGCCCAGCGAACGAACTGCGGCGCATATTCCGGCGTTCCAGCCGCGCCCACAACGACGATCACCGTCCCAGACGCAGCGAAAGACGGTGTGAAGGCGGTATCCACCGACTTCGTGCTTGGAGAACCAATCAGTAAGGTCAATAAGGTCAATAAGGTCCTCACGGCAGTCCTTTCCAGCGACGAAGCCCCCACTCGGCGACGAAGCAACTCAGAGCGAACAGGAACACCGCAGGCACCACCCCAGGCAGATCCCACAAGGGTCGGACCCAGACCTCGCTGACCGGAGCCTCCCGTTGCGGCAGATCGCGAGCGAATCGGTTCAACTCCTCCAGCTCCACGACGCGTCCCCCGGTCTGGCGGGCGATTCGCTCCAGCAAGGCCCGGTTGGGCCGGATGGAGGCGAACTCACGCCCCTCCAGATCCACCGACCATCCGGTCTCGGCCTCGCCCAGCCTGTCTCCTTTGGCGTCGCTGGCGGTGACGTGAGCGTAATAGCCGCCGCTGGTCCGCGGGACGTAGGTCGCCTCGAATTGACCGCTCTCGGAGTCCGAGGGCACAGCGGTCAATCGAACGGAACTTCCGTCGGGTTCGAGGACCTCCATCGAGATCGAGACGTTGTCCATCGGTTCGAACGCCTTGTCGCGGACGCGGACCTGCAGCACGACAGGCTGGTTTGATTCTGCGAGTTTGTGATGGGCCTGGAGCGAGACCCTCGCAGGCACGTCGGCGACCAGCCATCGCAGGGTCTGACGCCAGAACTTGTCCAGGTCCTCGTGCATCTGGGCGTTCTGCATGCCCCATCGCCAGATGTCGCCGACGACCAGGGCGGCCGAGCGGCCGTTGCCGACTTGTTGTGCGATCAGGCCGGGGAGTTCCTGGGAGTCTTTCACGTCGACCGTGGCGACGACCCTCGCTCCGGGTTTGACGGCTCGCGTCCGGTTCACCACTTGAAACTCCGGCATCTCCGCGAGCCGCTGTTGTTCGTCCTTTTCGTTGTCGCGAAGCCTCGCCCAGGGCTCAAGCCATCCCTCGCGGGTGAGGCTCAGTCTAGCACCAGGGCTGTTCTTGGCGGCGGGCACGGGGTCCAGGTAGATCGGCAGGATGCTCGCGATGGGCGTGCGCTGGTAGTCGCCGTTCTGAAACGATTCCTTGCCGCCGAGCATGAGGAAGCCGCCGCCTCGTTGGGTGACGTACCGTCGAATCAGGTCCATCTGGTCGCGGGAGAAGAACCCCGCTTCGATGTCGTCGAGGATGATCGCGTGATACTCGAACAGTTCTTCCGCGGTCTTGGGGAACCCCTCGCGAAGCTCGGTCCCGTCGCGGGTGTTCAGCCGCACGAGGACGGGTTGATCGTACTGTTCGACCTGCTCTTTGTCCTGCACGTCGAAACCGCGATAGAACGGGTTGCTCGTCTCGCCGGTTCGGCCTCGCCAGTCGTATTTTGGCTCGCGTTTCGCCACGCGGATCAGCGAGACCAGTTGCACCTGCTCGTCTTCTTCGAGGGCCCGCTTGAGGAACTTGAGATCCCAGTTGGGTCGGCCCGACACGTACAGGATGCGATAGGGTCCTTTGCCGCGGTCCACGACGATCGTGCGACGGTTGTTGGCGAGCGTGGCCTCCGAAGCCCGATCGGGATTGCCCGAGACTTCGTCCTGCGTCCTGTCCGCGATGTGAAGACGATAGAACAGGACCCCGCTGCGATCGGGGCGCAGACGAAAGCGGAAGGACTGTCTGTCATCGTTGCGGCCGGGCTTCCACTGTTGCTGCTCGACGACCTTGCCGGCGCCGTCGAGCAACTCGATTGCCGCGGTCCCGCCTGCAAATCCCGAGGCTTCCGCGTCGACCTGAATCGTCACGGGCGTGTCTTCGAACGATGTCTGACTGACCGTCACATTCGCCAGGGCCAAGTCTCTTTGCGGCCGGTCCTTCCCGATCACGACCGGATACACCGGCCCCAGACCCATCAGGTCGGGCAATTGCTGGCCGATGTCGGTGGCACAGCCGTCGGTAAACAGGAGCACGCCCGCCAGGGGCCTTTCCTTGTACCGCTCGGTCAAGGTTCGCAGAGCTGCGCCGAGCGACGTGGTTGCGCCGTCGAACATCAGGTCGGAGAAGTCCGGCGTGCGGCGCAGTCGGGAGTCGAACAGGTATTGGCGGATCTGGAATGCGCCGCCCAGCGAGGAGAGCCAGCCGTCCTGGCCGGTTTGAAGCGTTTGGCGGAGGATCTCCCCGCGAGTCGGAGAGTCGCTTTCGTCGCGGATGGCCATGCCTTGGCTGTTGTCCGCCGCGACCACCACGATATTGGCCCCCGAGACGGCCCGCCGGCCGCTCCAGATCGGCTCGATCAGACAGAAAGCCAACGCCGCGATCCCCAGGAGTTTGAGGGCGAACGCGATTCGCGGAATCGGTCCGGCCCCAGGGCTGCGCCGGTAGGACCAGGCCAGCAGGAGAAGGGCCGCAAGGAGCAGGAAGCCCGCCGGCCAGATCCAACCATTGAAGGGAATCGTGATCGCTGCGAGAGGCATCATGGATTCCCCTGCTGGCCGAGGTTCTCAAAGTACGACCGCACGACGTCCGCGAAGCGATCGGGCACCGGGTCGCGGTCGATCGGGACCAAGGCCTCGTCCAATTGAAGCTGGGCCAGTCTCTCGGTCACGCGATGTCGCAACTCCGTCAGCGGGTCCATGATCTGGCTCCTGACCAGGTCCCATTGGGGTTCCTTGCCGTGGCGCTTGAACTCCGCTCGCACCGTTCGGGCGCGGTCCCAGACGCGGGCCGCCTCATCGCGAAGATCGCGTTCGGGAAGCATGTCCTCGACGTCGCGAAGCCGGTCCGACCACGCGAGGAAGTCTTCGCCGGTGAAGGGGCCTCGTTGCCCCTGATCGTCCCAGGGGCCCTCCGTCCGCAGACCGCTCCGGCCGGTCGGATCGGTCCTGCTGTCCTCATTGTCGCGAGCTTGGCCGCGACGAGAATCCTGTGGTTGCCCGCCATCTTGGGATGGGCCGCCTTGCCGGGCCTGCTGAGGTTCTCCCTCGCGAGGGGCGACCTCCGCGCGAGCCTGCTCCTGTCCCTCGGCCTCCGGCGTTGCATTGTCCCTGTCTCCGGGTTGGGCATTGGCTTGTCTGCCGGTTGCATCGGCCGGCTGATTGGCGTCGCCGGATCCTTGGGCCCGGCCGCCCGTGACGCGGGCCACCTCGTTATTCACTTCTTCGATCAGTTCATCGAGCTGCTGTCGGGCCAGTCGCAGCGACTCGGCCTCGTCGCCGAGCACGTTGCGAGCGGCCTGTTCGACGCCTTCGCGAAGACTGTCGATGCTCTCGCCCGCTCGTCGTTCGACTTCCCTTGCCTGGGGGAGGAAGTCCCGACGGAGCAATTCGCCGGCGGTCTGGAGGGCCCGGTCGAGGTTCTCCGTGCTGGCCTCGCGAAGCGTGTCGTAGAGCCCCCTGGACAGCAGCGGCTCCGAGACTTCCGCCTGTTCGCTGGTCGTCTTCATCTGATCGACCAGTTGATTCGTGGCTTGTCGTTGCCTTTCGACGCGTTCCGCCAAGTCTCGACTGATTCTGTCGCCTGTGAGTGATTTCTGTCTGGCCTCGATCTGCTGCGTGATTTCACCGGCGATCCGGTTCTGTTGTTCGTCGAGTTCGCGGGCCTGCTCCCGCATGTCCCGCATGGCGTCGGAGAACTGGCTGGACGTGCGCCGCTGGAATTCCTCGCGCATCTGTTCGAGCTGCCGGCCGGCGCGGGCCGTGGAGGTGATCGCACGCGAGAGCATCTTTTCCTCCAATGCTTCCGTGGACTGGCGGATCTGCTCGCGGGAATCGTCGAGCTGCTCTCTGGCCTCGGCCATTCGCCGGCGATTCTGGGGGTTTTCCATCCGCTGCTGAAGGTCATCCACGTCGCGAAGGGCCTCCATCTGCTCGTCGCGCAGACGCTTCAACTGCCGCAACGCCTCTTGACGCTCCTGTTCGTTCGTCGCCTGACGCAGGGCCGCCTCCGCCTCGCGCAGCCGGTCGGTCATCTCGTTCTGTCGACGGGCCAGATCGCGGAGCCGGTTGAGGGCCTGGAGGTCCTCCTGTCTCTCCGTCCGCTGCTGGGGCTGCGCCATGCGCTGGGTCTCGTAGCGGTCCTCCCGCTGTGTGAGCTCCAACTGCTGCAACTGCTGCTGGAACTGTGCGGAATTGGCGTTGGCTCGGCTCGAATTGCTTCGACTGCGGGCGATCTGATGCTCGCGTTCCCGCAGTTTGAGCAGTTCCTGATAGGCGGATTGCTCGGCCGCCAGGGCGGGTGTGAGTTCGCCCGTCGAGGCGGATTCGCCGCTCCTGGCCAGGTGGTCCAGCGCTGTCGCCATCTGCTCGCCGGCGGCTCGAAGCGACTGGATCGACGCCGGATCTTCCGCCTCCGCCAGCGCGTTCTGCGCCTGCTCCAGGGCGTCGGACTGGGATTGGCGAACCACGTCGAGATCGTCCTTGTGGTCGGCGATCCCGCCGGAGCGTTCGGCCCGCTGCTTGATGTTCCATGTCGCGGTGATGATCTGCTTCTGCAACTGGGCGAGTTGCTCGCCCGGTCGGTTCTGTTGTTCGCCTTGCTGGTTCTGCTGCTCCTGATTCTGTTCGTTCTGAAACGACTGGCTCTCGCGGAAGATCTCTTCGAAGGGCCGCACTTCGACGAAGTAGATGTCGCTGACGGTTCTGCGAGACGCGCCGTCGGGCCCGATGTCGTCGGCCCAGAAATGGTAGGTGAGCAACTGGTCGGGCTGGGCCTTGAGATCCTCCATGGCCAGCAGGTGCTTGATCTGCGGGACATCCTCGACACGGCGGACACCGTCGCTCGGGTCCGGCCCGCGCAAGATGACTTCCCGGCTCTCCGCGCCGACCAGCGTATAGGTGAGACCATAGGCGGTCACGCCGTAATCGTCGGAGACCTGGGCTTCGAGGTTGATCTCCTCCAGCGGCGAGGCCGCCACGTCGCGGTTCGGAAACACCGGTTTGATTTCCGCGGGCATATTCTTGTGCACGTCGATCGTGAATCGCGGCGGCATTTTGTTCGGTCGGCCCTGGGCGTCCGCCATGTGCAGCTCGTATCGCTCGCTCTGCGAGGCGGTGATCGACGCCGTGAGCACGTTGGGGTCCTTGTCGTCCGCCGTCAGAGCCAGTGCGATTCCCGATCGGGGACTGAGCCTCGCGGTCGCCACGGGTTTGTTCAGTGTGAATCGCAACGTGATCTTTGAGCCCTCGACCACAGCAATCTGCTGCGTGTCGGCAATCGTCTTCTCCGGCAGCTTCGTGTAGGAGGGGTACGTGATCGTCGCATCCGTGCGGAGCAACTCGGGGCTCTGATAGACGCGGATCGTGTATTCGCGAGTGCGTCGGCCCTCATATTCGAAGTGGTAGCGCACGTTGGAGCGGACGTCCTGGAGGACGCCGCCGAAGACCGGATCGTCGAGACTGCGGGTCAACGGAATCTGCTGGGACTCCTGCCCGGTCGGCGTGAAGAACAGGTTCACGCTCGACGGCACCTTGCCTTCGAAGCGGCCCAGGACCACCACGGGCGATCCCTGCTCGATTTCCGCGTCGCCGGGACTGACGCGGATGCTGTAGTCCTGGTCGGCCAGTATCCCTTTGCCGCGCCCGAGCATGAACGACGTGGAGGGCGCGACCTGCAGCAGGATCACGACCAGAAGCAACATGGCTGCAAAGCGGGCGAAATTGGCCACGAAGAACTGCTTCGCGGATACGCTCTCCTGCCATTCATGTCCCGCCGCGTGCTCGATGGCCTCGCCGATGACCCGCCTCTGCATGTAACCCCACTGGCCCTCGGGACCCTCGGGTTTCTGCTCGACGGCCGCCAGGAGCAGGGCCTGGAGCTCAGGGTGCTGCTGCTCGATGGTTCGCGCCAGAGCGCGATAGTCCGGCTGCATGCGACGCGACCGATAGACTACCCAGATCGTCGCCAGGAACGCGACGATGAACAGGCCCAGGGTGGCCCAGGGCGACCTCCAGCCCCACAGCCAGCCTGCTCCTGCCAGAGCGATGCCGACGAGCCCGGCAATGAGCCAGCAGGCTGCCATCCGCCAGGCCAGGTGTACGTGCATTCGACGGTCCACCGCGGGCTGCATGTGTCTGCGAAGAGCTTCTTCGATCATGGTTGTTCTCCCTCGGCCGTCGGGCCGGAGCGGGTTAACCAGCCGCCAAGCCAGGTCTCGATCAAGAGCATGCTTAACGCTGCCACCAGAATCCATCGCCAGAGTTTCTGCTGAGATTCCATCTGTGCGAAACTGCTGTGCTGCATCGCCTGTGCGCCGAGTGTGGACGCGACGTCGGAGACGGATCCCAGGGAAATTCCCATCGTCTCCAGGTCTTCGACGGCCATCGGTTCCGTGCGGCTCTCGGCGGGGGCGAGATTGACAGCGAAGTTTCTGCTGCCGGTCGGGGACTGGACCGCATAGATGCCGGGAAGGTTCGTCGCGATGAAGGCCTGCCCGTCGGCGTCCAGGTCCAGGGTGGAACCGTCGGGCTTGTGGACGCGTTGGGCCGACACGCGGACGGCGTCCCCGATGAGGTACTGCGACTGTCGTTCCGCAAACGTCCCGCCCTGTTCGAGGATCGAGTACAGCAGCGGCACGAACTTCGACGACAAAGCCAGATCGCTGTCCGACGGATGCCATCCGCTGGTCCAGACCAGCAATGAGCCCCGGCCGACGGCGATCTCGATCCAGGCGGGCGCGTCGCCGTCGAAACGGGCGAGCACTTTTGCCTGCGGATGATCGGCGAGGCTGAGACGACGGTGCTTCCAGAAGTGAATCCGCGTGAAATCGCCGAATCGCGGGTCGGAGAACGGCATCAGCAACGGATGCTTGAAATCGATCGAATCGAGCATGGCGTACCGTCCGACCTCGGCCTCGTGACACTCAAGGTCGTCGATGCCGGTCAGATCCCGCAGGGTCGTGGCGCCTTCGGGGGAACTCAGCACCAGCAGAATCGTGCGTCCGGATTCCAGGTATCGGCGCAATGCCGCAGGATTCGTCTGGACCGTCGCATCAGCGACAACCACCAGGCTCGCAGTCGTCAAATCCTTCTCGGTCAGAGCGCCGCGGGTGGATCGTGTTGTGACTTGTGAAGATGCTGTGAACGCCTGGCGGACGTAATAATGCATCGCCTTGGGATCATTGGGATCGTCGCGGCCGACGTAGAGGATGATGGCCTGCTGCTCCAACGGGGCAGCGACGTGCAGAGCGTTGTCGAAGTCGTGGTCGTCGCCGGTCAGGACGAGCCGGGTCGCGGTCGAAGAAGCGGGTCTTGGCGGGGCCTGAACGACCACGCCCTGTCCCGGCGGCACGTAGACCTCGCGTCCCGCCTGCGGCTCGGCGTCCCAATGGAGTTGAAAGCGATTCCGGATCGCATCGGCTGAGTTGTGGATGCGGACGTTCGTTCCGCCGCCCTGTCGCGAGCCGGCCAGGGGATCGCGACTCGTGAGCAGTTGCGCAGAAGCGTTGCTTGTTTCCTTGCATGAAATCGGGGTGGTCGCCAATTCGACCTGCTCGGGCCATTCGTAGGACAACAAGGCCGAAAGGTCGCTGCCCTGTTGGAGGTCGCTGATGAGCACGATTCGTCGGAGACCTGGAGCCTGCCGGTCGTCGCTGACTTCGTCGTCCTCGATCGTTTCGGCGGCCGCGATCAGGGCTTGTCCCAGATTCGTGGCGCCCCAGCCGGGCGACGTCTCCGCCAGGCTTCGGATCACGGCGGGCGTCCGCTGGGGCAGGTCCATCGTGCTCCATTGCTCGAAGCCAATCCATGTCTGTGCCGTCCGATCGAACGTCATCAGGCACACGCGATCGGACGGACCGACATCCTCCAGAACGGATCGAGCCTCTTCGACGGCCCGATTCCACATCCCGGCTCGTCGCATCGACGCGCTGGTGTCGAGCAGCAGGACGATCCGCTTGCCGGGTTGGGTCCTGGCTGCCGCGATAGGCTTCGACAGGAACGGCCTTGCGAAGGCCATCGCCAGCAGGCACACGATCAGACACCGCAGGATCAGCAGGGGGATGTGCTCCAGGCGGCTGCGGTTCCTCAGTCGCGGCGCGGTGGTCCGCAGGAACATCAGCGAACTGAACGTCACCCGCTTTCGCGTGTGCCGCCGGATCATGTGCAGGACGATGGGCAACGCCACCGCGGTCACGCCGGCCAGGAGCAGGGGGTACAGGAAGCTCATGTCATCCTCCCGCCTCCCGGCCTGCGGACACGCCGGACCTGTTTGCGGACTCGCATCCGATGCTGTAAGAACTCCAGCAGTGCCGCGTCGTACGGGCGGTCCGTCGCGAACAAATGGCAATCGATCCCGAGTCGATCGCAGATGGACTTGGCGCTGTCGAGATGCTCGCCCAGCATTCGTCCATAGTCTTTCTGCGCCGCGACGGGATCGACATACAGATCCCGTCCGCTCTCGATGTCCTGGAACAGGGCCGGGACGTCGAAATCGAAGTTCAGTTCTGCCGGGTCGAGAATGTGGAAGAGCACGATGTCGTGCCCGCCGGCGCGGAGATAACCGAGGTCTCGTTCAAGCGGCTCGATCGAGGTCAGCAGGTCGGAGATCAGCACGATCATGCCCCGCTTGGTCAGCATCTGTGCGATTCGCTGCAGCGGGGCACCCAGATTCGTGGCTTTGCCCTCGGGCCGGGCCTCCAGCGCCTGCATCAGCCGGCGCAGATAGCTGGGCCGGTTGCGGGGCGGCATGTACTCGCGGATCCGGTCGTCGAACGTCGCCAGGCCGACCGCGTCGCCCTGTGTGAACAGGAAGTAGGCCAGCGTCGCTGCGAGCGTGCCGGCGTACTGCGATTTCGTGTACTCGCCTGAGCCGTAGCCCATCGATTTGCTGTGGTCGATCAGAAGGTGGCAGCGCAGATTGGTCTCATCTTCGAACTTCTTGATGAAGTACCGGTCGCTGCGGGCGAAGACCCGCCAGTCGATGTAGCGGGGATCGTCGCCCCGCGTGTACTGGCGGTACTCGGTAAACTCGGCGGAGAAGCCGTGATAGGGACTGCGATGAATCCCTTTCCAGAACCCTTCGACCACCGCCTTGGCGCGCAGCTCCATCGACTTGATCTTCATCAAGGCCGATGGATCGATCATGCCGCCGGCGGCCTGCGATCGCAATGGAGTCGTTCGCTCTTGCACGGTGTCGATTCCTCAATCCCCATGCCGTCACGAGGGCTGTGTTCCTCTGTCATCCTGAGCGACAGCGAAGGACCCGGCTCGCGAAGGGGAGACTCCCGCACGCCCGCCAGCCTCTCTTTCCCGGCCCGGATACTTCACTTCGTTCAGTATGACAAGGAGCTGGATCACTTCTTCTCCTTTACGGACTTGAGCAGTCGCTCGGTGAGGCCGTCGACGAACACACCCTCGGCCTCGGCCCGGTAGTTGACCAGGACGCGGTGCCGGAGCACCGGCGCGGCCAGGGCCTTGATGTCTTCGAAGTTCACGTGCGAGCGGCCGTAGAGCAGGGCGCGGGCCTTGGCGCCGAGCACCATATACTGCGAGGCCCGCAGGCCGGCGCCCCAGGTGACCCATTCGTTGACGAACGCCAGGGGGTTTTCCGGGTGGGGACGCGAGGCGGCGGCCAGACGCACCGCGTACCGCACGACGTCCTCGGCAATCGGGACCTTTCGCACCACGTTGTGAAACCTCAGCAGATCCTCGCCGCTGAAGACGCGTGAGATGGGCTCCGGCTCGGTCGTCGTGGTCCGGCGCACGACTGCGACTTCGTCGTCCTCCGAGAGGTAGTCGATCGACACGTTGAACATGAACCGGTCGAGCTGGGCTTCCGGCAGCGGGTATGTGCCTTCCATTTCGATGGGATTCTGCGTGGCGAAAACAAAGAAGGGCTCGCTGAGCCTATAGCACACGCCCGCGGCGGTCACGTGATGCTCCTGCATCGCTTCGAGCATGGCCGCCTGCGTCTTGGGCGGCGTGCGGTTGATCTCGTCGGCCAGGATCATGTTGGCGAAGATGGGACCTTTGACGAACGTCATCGTCCGCTCATGGTCGGAGCCCTGGAGGATCTCGGTGCCTGTGATGTCCGCGGGCATCAGGTCCGGCGTGAACTGGATCCGCTGGAACTTCAGGTCGAACAGTTCCGCCAGGGACTTGACCAGCAGCGTCTTGGCCAGGCCCGGCGCGCCGGTCAGGAGGCAATGGCCGCCGGAGAGCACCGCGATCAGCAGATGCTCGATCGTTTCCTGCTGGCCGACGATCACCTTGGAAAGCTCATCGCCGATTCGTTCGCGAGCGCCTTTGATCTGCTCGACCGCCTGCCGCTCGGATTCATATGCCTCGTTGTTCAACGGACTTGTCCTTTCCTCTTTGTCCCATGGGTCCTATCCGTCCTATCGGTCGCATGGGACGAATAGGACCTATGGGACCGATAGGACTGCGTTGTCTTTCTCAACTCAGTGCGTCATCGCATAGAACACGATATTGATCCCCAACGGATACGCTTTCTTCTCACTGAATTCGCGAAAGTACCATTCGTCTTCGCCTTCGCGTTCCCAGCCGTCCCCGAGGTCGGTGTTGTGGCAGATGATCGCCATCATCCGGCCCTTGTCGTCGTAGAGGGCTTTGTAATGAGGCTCGCGGGCGTCGGGACGCTCCCACGTGATGCTCTGGCTTCGACCGCGCAGAGCGGTATCGATGCTCGGGATCTGAGGTTTTTCCTTCAAATGGAAGACGATGCGGAATATCTCATGCGTGATGGGCAGTTCGACCGGTTCGCGGTCGGGGAACACCCGTTTGATCTCACGATAGAAGTTGTACCATTCGTCCTCGCCCCAGAAATCGTCGACCATGAGGAACCCGCCGTTGAGGAGGTATTGACGCAGGGCCTCGACTTCCGCCTCTTCGAAAACGAGCCGGCCGGGCTCGACGATGTAGATGAACGGGTAGTCGACGAGCCTGGGGTCGGTGAGTTCGAGAACCAGCGGCTCGGGATTCACCTGCATCGAGGTCAACTGGTGCAGACGCCAGGAGAAGTTCAGATCGCTGTCGGGGTAGTCGGTCGCCCAGCTTCCACCGCCGCCGTAGAAGTCTCCTCTGAAGCCCCGTCTGCCGCCGCGTCCGCCATAGCCCGAGGAATACCGGATTCGCACAAAGGTGAACGCATCCTGGGCGAATTCCGGCTCCAGCTCCCAGTTCGGCACGTCGCGTCGATCCACGCGGTCGTAGTACCGCTGAGCCAGCGCGCCGGTGACGACTAGGGTCAGTACGGTCAACAGGATGGCCAGACGTGTCTTGGTCATTGCGGCGTCACCTCCGATGTTGGATTCTCTCCTTGGGGCATCGCCAGAAGCAATCGATGTCCCTCCCGGAATCGCGGGGCGTCGGCCAGCGCTTCGAGGATATGGCTCTTGGCGCCGACCGGGTCACGCTTCTGGAGGAGCTTCGCCAGGCGATAGTGGATATCGACCGGGTCCGCGGGATCGAGCAGCAGCAATCGTCGGTAGGCGTCGATCGCGGGTTCCTCGCGGCCGAGCTCTTCGCCGGCCCGGCCGAGCCGCCAGTATGTCACCGGCAACATGGGAAAGACCGCCAGGTAGCGACTGCCGTTCTCGGCCACCTGCGTCCAGTTCTTCTCTTCCATCCCGATCTCCATCAAGCGGCTGTACGCATCGGCCGCGTCCGCCGACAATCGGGCCAGTGTCGCGAGGACTTGCGCCTCCTGGCGGGTGTCCCCCAGATTGCGGTGCACCTGGGCCAGGAGTCGGTACGCATTGTCCTGACCGGTGTAATCAGGATACAGGGAGATCATCTTCGTCAGCGGGACCTTCGCCTTTTCCCACTTCCGTTCGGCGATCAGATTGTGAGCGTGGAGGCCCAGGGCCCAGAAGTGGTTCGGATGCTGGGCCAGCCATCGGGCGACTGCGTCCGGATCCGTCGGGTCGAGCTGGTCCCGTGACGGCTGCTCCCAGTCCACGCCGGGAGCCAAAGCCTCGGCTCGTTTGCGGGCGAAAGCTCCGAAGTCTGTCTCGATCTTCTCCATGGCGCCGGCGTGTTTCACGAGGGTCTTGTTGATTTCCTCGCCTTGGGCCAGGTCCGCGAGAATGGCTTTGATCGACTCGAACCCGTGCCGCTCGACAAGGAATTCCACCACGAGCGACGACTGGTAGTACGCGAATTGCAGGTGCAGAGGGCTGGGCGGGCCCATGAACGCGGTGCTGAGCTTTCCCACCGGCGTCATCTCGCCGGCCAGGATCATCCGTCGGTACTGGGGGATCATTCTCTGGCCCCAGGTGGGGTTGCGCTGCAATTCCTCGTAGACCGAGATCCCTTCGCTCAGCCAGCGGGGCATCCTGTTGTTCGTGAGGTTCAGTGTGACGACGTGGGCGAACTCGTGCCAGAGGGTCGCCTGCCAGTTGGCGTGCCGCTGGGGCTGGGGGCTGATCGCGGTGACGACGTCGCCGAAGCAGACGCCGAGGAACCCGTCGCCGCCGGGCATGCCGAACGTGCGGACCGCGAAGTCCTGTTGATTGGGGAACAACTCGACGGTGATGGGATTGCTCGGCACGAAACCGTACTTCCTGCACAGTTCGCTCTTGGCCTGCTTGAGCAACTCCATCACCTGGTCGCCGTACACGTCGGCTTCGTGGTTCTCCATCTTCAGGACGAGCCCATCCTCGGAGAGAGTCCGAAAGCCGGTGAGCGTGTCGCGAAGGTGAACGAGATTGTGGGCCTCGACGTTGTAGGGATCTTTCTTGTTCACTTCGTCGGCCAGGACCCAACCCTGTCCCTCGTCGCCCAGACGGAGCAGATCCTGGGCCAGTTGGATGCGGGCGGGCAGGTAGGCGGGGTCGGCCTGGATCGCTCGGCGTTGAAAGGCAGCGCCCTCGTTGAAGCGATAGTTCTGAGAGAGCTTGCGGCCGATGAGGTGGTCCACTTCCGGATTCGTGGGCCAGAATTTCAGGCCGTTGGCTCGGCGGCCCTGGGCGGCGTTGGGATCGTTGGCCAGATGGGCCAGAACCGCTCGGTAGGCCCACGCCTGCGGATGCCAGGGATTGACAGCCAGGACGCGGGCCAGGGACTTCCCGGCTCCTTCGTAGTCCTCGCTGTCGATCTGGTGGTCCGCCAGCAGGACCAGGGAGGGCGCGTGCCTGGGGTTCACAATCAACGCGGCGTCCAAGGCCGCGATCATCTCGCGACGGTCGCTGTGATAGAATGCCTGGGCCAGGCCAAAGTGGGCGTCCGGGTCGTTTCCGAACCGTTTGAGGGCTTCGCGGTACTGCTGGGCCGCCAGCTCAAAGTCCTGTTTGGCCAGGGCCAATGCTCCGGCGGCAAGATAGGCATCCCGGCAATTCGGATCATTCTTAATGACCGCAGTGTAGAAATTCTGCAGCACCAGGCGGGGCTCGGCCCCGAGCAGGAGAAGGGACTGGCCCAGGGCCACCGCCTCGGAACTGCCCAGATACTCGATTCGCCGATACGAGCCGATTCGAGAGATGGTTGCGAGCATCGCAGCGGCCTCGCGGGTTTGGCCATTGTGGAGATAGGCTTGGTGAGCCAGCAGCAGCAGACGAAAGTCCGCGCGGGATTCCCTCAGGGCGGTCTCCACGTACTGGGCCGCCTCTTTATACTGTCCGAGGGCCAGCATTGCCTCGAGCTCCAGGATGCGCCAGTCCGATTGGTAGGCTCCCTCTTTGATGGCCTGGCGTGCGGCTTCGAGGCACTCGGCGTACTTGCCCGTGCGAAGTCGGTCCCGGCAAGCGTCGATCGCGGTGGCGGCTCGGGATTGCGTCCCACAGGCCAGAGCCATCACTGCGGCGATCCGGAGGATTCGACGGCGAGAGGATGTGATTGACGACCTGCGAGTCATTTCTTCTTCCTGTCCGCATTCATGCCTGTCGTGCGAGGACAACCGCCCGGCTGTCTCTGGCAACGACCTATACGGCTCGGTCCTATTGTAGTTCATGCGTCCATCGAGGAGAAGACGCAAAGGGAAGACGAGCATCAAGTGATTCTCATTGCATCGGAAGAAAAGTGATATTTTCTGTCACCGCGCTCGCAATCAAGCCACTATCCCAACAAGGAGTTGATCTGCGCATGGTGAACCAGGCCGTCATTATCGCGGAGCAGGCTCTTCTGATAACGAGGATTCCAGATTGTCGCAATATCGTGTCAATTTTGGACGTCTGATTGATGTAATGTCGAATCACGGCTCCCAATGTGGGGGTCGATCATCGGGTCGGTAGATGCATCCTTTTTTGGAGGGCAGCACCATGAACAAACGTTTGGTTCTCGTTGGCGGCGTCGTATTGAGCGGAGTTCTGGCGTGGAACGCGTTCGCACAACCCCAGGGGGGCGCCCGGGGATTCGGTCAGATGCGGGAATCGCGACTCAAAGCCATCGCCGCACTGCAGGAGCAGGTCGGGAAACTTAAGGCCATGACGGAACAACAGCCCGCCGCACGGGGCAATTTCCAGGACATGACCGACGAGGAACGGACCAAGATGCGTGAGGAGATGACCAAGAGGCAGGAAGAGCAGGCCGCGGTCATGGCCGAAATCCAGAAACAGTTGGATGCATTCAAGGGCGGCATGCAGTTGGCTCGGGAACACCGGGAAGCGATGACGCCGCTCAATGAATTGCTGGCCTCGGCCAAGGGTGAGAACGCCACCGCGACCGCCGCCAGGATCCAGAAGATGATCGACGAGCGGCAGAAGCAGTTCCAAGACCAAATGGCCGCGATGGGCATGGATCCCGAGATGGTCCAGCGGATGATGGAGCGGGGCGGACAGAGACGCGGACAGTGATACGAAGCTTGAAGTGGGAAGTTTGAAGCGGGAAGTATGGGATCACGGTGATTTGCTTCAAACTCCACACCTGAAGCTTCAAACTCGCCGATACGGCCCTTGCTTGCGGAATTGTGCTGTCGAGGTACAATACCGGCAAGCCAGGGCCTTCTTTTTGTATGGGCCCGGACCGCAACGACGTCGAGTGAGGAGAACCGAATGGACAGGTTAGAGAGACTCGTCATGACCGGGGGGATGATCGGGATGCTGATCCTCGTGGCACAGGTGCAGGCGGCGGAGGTTCTTGCGGGCCGATGTGTCGCGAGTTTCAACGCAGACTGGAAGTTCGCCAAGGGAGACCCGGCCGGAGCCGACAACCCCAGCTTCGACGACTCCGCCTGGCAAGCGGTTCGTCTCCCGCACGACTGGGCGATCAGCGGACCGTTCAATCCGAGCGAAGACGGCTATGCCGGCAAGCTGCCCTGGAAAGGCGAGGGCTGGTATCGCAAGACCTTCACCCTGGACAAGGCCGCCGAGGGTTCCCGTGTCTACTTCGACTTCGATGGCGTGATGGCCTTTCCCAGAGTCTACGTCAACGGGCAACTGGCCGGGCAGTGGGACTATGGCTATATGTCCTTCCGCGTGGACGCTACACCCTACGTGAAATTCGGCCAATCCAATGCCGTCGCGGTCCACGTGGACACCCGCAACCAAGGCACCCGCTGGTATCCCGGCGCGGGGATTTACCGCAAGGTGACGATGACGATCTGCAACCCGGTCCACGTCGCCCACTGGGGCACGTTCGTGACGACGCCGAGAGTCGACGATGCATCGGCCACCGTGCGGGTGCAATCGGCCATCGGGAACCATCTTGACAAGGTTGCCCAGGCGGTCGTCGAACTCGTAGTCACCGATCCCTCCGGCAAGTCCGTGTCCACAGGTCTTCAGCCGAGCGAAATCTCCGTTCCGGCCGGCGGCACGGGCGAATTCGATCAATCGTTCACCCTCAAGAAACCTCAGCGATGGGACGTCGACAGTCCGAAGCGGTATACCGCCAAGGTGATCGTCCGCGTGGGCAAGAAGGTCGTGGACACCGACACGGTCCCGTTTGGCGTCCGGACGTTCGAGTTCACCGCCAACGACGGATTCCATCTGAACGGCCGGCGGGTGCAGCTCTTCGGCGTGAACCTGCACCACGACCACGGCCCTCTCGGCGCCGCCTTCTACACCCGCGCCATGGAGCGGCAGTTGGAGATCATGAAGGACATGGGCGTCAACTGCCTCCGCACCAGCCACAACCCGCCGTCGCCGGAGGTGCTGGAGTTATGCGACCGGATGGGCATCGTCGTCTGGGACGAGGCCTTCGACAAATGGGACGGCACCGCCGGGCGCGTCCGCGACGAGCCGCCCCTGGAACAATATGGCGAGAAACAGATTCGCAATCTGGTGATGCGCGACCGCAATCATCCTTCGGTCGTCGTCTGGTCGATCGGCAACGAGATCGGCGGAGGCGGTCGCAGCGGGCTCACGCCCGAGCGGGTCAAGTTCATGAGCGATGTCGTTCGCAAGTACGATCCGACCCGCCCGGTCGGCATCGGCTGCCATATCCCCGAACTCGCAAGGCAGCCGATCTTCGACGCCCTGGACCTGACAGGTTGGAACTACATGCGGCGTTACGCGATCTATCGCGAGCGGAATCCCGACAAGCCCATCGTCTACAGCGAATCGGCCTCCGCGCTCAGCACGCGGGGTTTTTACGAATTGCCGCTGCCGAATCGCAAGAACGAGTACTCCAAGCAGTTCCAGGTCAATTCGTACGATCTGAACGCCGTGGATTGGTCGGACATCCCCGATGTCGAGTTCAAGCTGATGAAGGACGATCCCTTCGTCGCCGGCGAGATGGTCTGGACCGGTTTCGATTACCTGGGCGAACCGACGCCGTTCAGCCGGGAGGCGAAGAGTTCCTATTTCGGGATCGCGGACCTGGCCGGGATTCCGAAGGATCGGTTCTACCTGTATCGCAGCCATTGGCGGCCGGAGGTCAAGACGCTGCACATCCTGCCGCACTGGAACTGGCCCGACCGCGTCGGACAGAACGTGCCGGTTTTCATCTACACCAATGGCGACTCCGCCGAGTTGTTCCTCAACGGCAAGTCTCTCGGCCGCCGGCAGAAGGGCGTCGTTCCAGATGGCCCGCCGAACTTCGCCAAGGGCAGGTCCGCGACGGCCGGCTCCAGCCAGGATGAGCATTTGGCCCAACATGCGACCGACGGCGCGAAAGAATCCCGATGGTGCGCCGCCGCGGGGGACCCGAACCAGTGGTGGCAGGTGGACCTGGGCGAGAGCCGAACGGTCCGCTATCTGGCCATCGAGTTCGAGCGGGAGGAAAAGAACTACGGCTATGAGGTCAAGGTTTCGGACGACGGCTCAACCTGGAAAGCGATCGTGACCAAGAACGTCAGCCGCTTCCCGCAGTGGGGTGGCCCGACGCAGATCTTCCACGACGTGGATGCGCAGGGCCGGTACCTTCGAGTCGAATTCAATCGGCTGCAGGGCAACGTCTGGGCGAGTATCCGCGAATTCGCGGCGTATCCGGCACACGCGGAGTCCGACTACTACGCGCCGACCTACACGTACCGCCTGCGATGGAATGAAGTCGTGTATGAGCCGGGCGAACTGAAGGCCGTCGCCTACAAGGACGGACAGCGGATCGGCGAGGCCGTTATGCGGACAGCGGGTGCCCCGGCGGTTCTTCGCCTGACGCCGGACCGCACGAAGCTGGCCGCCACCGGCGAGGACCTCTGTTACGTTCTGGTCGAGGCGTTCGACGACAAGGGAGCACTGTGCCCGCTGGCGGATAATCTCGTTCGGTTCACGGTCGATGGTCCGGCCGAGATCGCCGGGGTCGGCAACGGCAACCCGCTCTCGATCGAGCCGTTCCAGGCGGACTATCGCAAGTTCTTCTACGGCAAGGCCATGCTGATCCTGCGGACCCAGCCCGGCAAAACGGGCAAGGTGAAAATCACCGCCTCCGCCGAAGGTCTGCCCCCGGCCGAAACGACAGTAACGGCGCAATGACGACAATGTAGAGTGGGGTCTCAACCCACGCGTTTCTTGAGGTTTCATGAAGATCGTCGTCGCAATGGATTCGTTCAAAGGCTCGCTGACCGCAGTGAAGGCCTGCGACATCGTCGCCGAGGCGATCCGTTCGTCGCGGCCCGATGCGACGGTCGTCGCCAAGCCCATGGCCGACGGCGGCGAAGGCACCGCTGTCACTCTGATGGCCGCCGCAGGCGGAGAGTGGGTCCCGGTCGAGGTCATGGGCCCGCTGCCGGAGATGCGCGTGAACGCAGGCTACGTCTGGCTGCCCGACACGCGTACGGCCGTCGTGGAGATGGCCGTCGCCAGCGGCCTGCCCCTCTTGCGGCCGGATCAGTACAACCCGCTCAAGACCACCACCTACGGCACAGGCCAACTCATCAAGGCCGCGATCGAGCGAGGCGCAGATCAAATCCTCCTCGCGATCGGCGGCAGCGCAACAGTAGACGGCGGCGTAGGAGCCGCCATGGCCCTCGGCTGGCGATTCCTCACGGCCGACGGCCGCGAGATTGCCCTGGGCGGCGGCGAGTTGGCGGCAGTCGATCAGATCCTCCCGCCTGCGGAGCCGCGAAGCGGTCCACGTGGCGAGGGCGTCCCGCCCTTGCGTCGCAAGGCCATCCTGGCCTCGCCTTGGGCAAGTCCGATGAGCCCTTCTGCCTCGCAGGAAACCACAGAGAAGAGCGGTGCCCCGTGTCCCGTGCCCCGTGATCCGTCTGGCGAGTCACGAGCCACCCCCTGACCGTCGCCCGGCGGTCAAGGTCCTCTGCGACGTGGACAACCCGCTCTGCGGCGAGCACGGCGCGGCCCGAGTCTACGGCCCGCAAAAGGGCGCGACGCCGGAGATGGTCGGAATCCTCGACGCCAATCTGTCCCACTTCGCAGCCAGAGTGAAGGACCAGTTCGGCGAGAACATGAAGGACCTCCCAGGCTCCGGCGCAGCAGGGGGCCTGGCCGCAGGCGCAGTAGCCTTCCTCGACGCCAGCCTGGTCTCCGGCGTAGACGAAGTGATCGCCCAAAACGGCTTGCGCCAAGAGCTATCCGACGCCGACTGGGTCATCACAGGCGAAGGCCGCTTCGACCCCCAGTCCCTCCGAGGCAAAGTCGTCTCCGGCGTAGCCAGAGCCGCCCGCGAAGCCGGCGCAAAGGTCGCAGTAATCGCCGGCCAAGTCCTCCTCCCGCCAGACCTCTACCGCCGCCATAGCATCGAGGTCACCCTCCCTCTCATGATCGGCTCCATGACGGTCGACTACGCCATCGCCCGCGCCGAGTCTCTCCTCGCCGAAACCGCTCGCAGATTCGCGGACATGCACGTTCGTTGATACCAGAACCCCGAAGAAATCCCGAAATTCTCCGGCCGGTAACTTCAAGGCCGAAGGCCTTGGGGATGGTTCTTCGTGTCGCGGGCGTCCCGCCCTTGCGTGTCGCGGGCATCCTGCCCGCGGGATTCTGTGGCATCGGCATCCTGCCGATGACTCATGGGCTAAAAGCCCATGCCACTGCCCGCGCTTCTGACTGGCGAATCCTCACGCACACGCATTTGCCCTGCGCACCTGCATGATCTGAATTCCTGGGGACGCCGTCCCCAGACCCCTGAGCATTTTCCGCTTTGAGCCAGCAGCATGAGAGAGGGGGAATGCGGCAGTACCATGGCATCAAGCGTGTGATTGTCCCCGATGCCTGGAGTGCCCACAGCTATGGAATCCCCTCATCTGATCGAGCTCCCGGTTTATGACAGGTAGCAGGATCGAATGGCCTGAGTTGTGGCGTCGAGAAGTAATCCCTAAAACCCGATCATTTCTCCACTCATGTCCTGTTTTCTTCTTATCCCACCGGTCGTTTGGACCGATAGACAGGAGGCCGAGAACAATGAGATGAGGCACCATGAGATACTCCTGGGATGATCCTTCGCGAGAGAAGGGGTGATAGTATTTGACGGGAGCGGACTCCGAGAATCTGTCTCTGAAACCTTGTCGGGAGGAATAGTTACACATGGGAAATGAAGAAGAAAGCGCTTGCCAACCCACGAAGATCGCATTTGTGGGACACAGGGAATTTGAGGATGGCGGATCATACAGAGGCGCAATTCTTGTGACCGACGACTGGGGGAAACCACTCGAGTTTCGCTGCACGGCACCGGTGAAACCCACGTCCGTACAACGCACGCTCTATGGTTCAACGCTAATGCCCCATATTCTCGTCGAGCTTATCGCGAAACCCTTGATGGATGCTTTGAACGAGAAGCCGGCAGCAGTTCTCGTGTCGGAACCGTTGTTTCTTGGCCTACGGCACAAAGTAGACCCTCCAGTTGCATAAGGCACTCCGTCAAGTCTTGCGAATGTGCAGTTTTCATCGGGAAAGAGGCGTGGATTCGTAACCGAGGAGCCGATTCGTAAATCTCACCACAGGTGAGGTTCAGATTCGGCAAGAGAAT